>CAZQPP010000215.1:0-12947 GCA_964594295.1 uncultured Myxococcales bacterium
CCCTCGCCGAGGCGACCTCCGGGCTGAGCCCGGTCTCCCCGGTTTCCGGCGTGTTGCACCGCCCAAGCCAGAACGCGGACGCGAGGCCGACCGGAGCGGTGATCGACACGATCGTCGTGCACTACACCGAGCTGGCGCTCCTCGCGTCGCTCGAAACCCTGACGCGGGCAAAGGCGAAGGTCAGCGCGCACTTCCTCATAGACCGCGCAGGACGGGTCTTCCAGCTCGTGCACCCGGACCTGCGCGCCTGGCACGCGGGGCGCAGCAGGTGGCGCGGGCGAGAGGGCGTCAACAGCTTCAGCATCGGGATCGACGCCGTCTTTCAGCCCAGGCTGCACGACGCCTTCACCGACATCCAGCCCACGCTACAAGGGCGCCTCGAGCAGGGGCTCCTCCGCCAGGTAGACAAGCAGCGAGCCGGGCTTGACCATCATGCTCTTGGGCGGGTTGATCACCTGCCGCCCGTCCGGCGTGCGAACGCCGATGACCAGGCCGCCTTGCTTCGACAGCTGCATGTCGACCATGAGATCGCCAAACACGAGCGGCTCGGTGGGGTTGCCGGGGACCCGGCCGACATAGACGTTGTGCTCGCCCGAGAGCAGGACCCGGCTCATCGTGGTGGCGGTGCCGTGGAAGGTGACCGCGTGGGCGATCATCGAGAAGCCGATTCTGCGGGTCTCGATCACCTCGTCGGCGCCTGCCTTCCGGGCGTGGCGCACGTTCTCGGAGTCGAGGATCTCGGCGACCATGTAGAGCCGGCGCCGACGAGCGGTGCGAAGCTTGCGCCGGCGCTGCATGTAGGAGCGGATTGTGAATAGGGTGAGGATCGTGGCGGCGTCCGCGACCTGCGGGCCGACATCGCGGGCGCCCGAGACGATCACCGCGGCGGCGTGTGTCAGGCGCACCTTGTCGAGCTCGCTTTCCTTGGTCGGGTCGCCCTGCACCCAGAAGAAGTCCGGCGGGAGATCCCGCGGCCTCTCCTGATCCTCGAAGAACACGACGCGGGTCACCGACGGATCCAACGCCTGTCTCAGCGCATCCAGAAGTAGATGGGAGCTCTCGTCGTAGCCGCAGACCACGACGTGGTTTACGTATTCGCTCATTCGAAACTGCTCCTCTCGGATGCTCAACATCCCGTTCACAAGGACCGAGCCGACGATGCCCGCAAACAGCGCCAGCGTGAACATCCCTCCGATCATCATGACCGCGCCGACGATTCGCCCCAGCAGCGTCACCGGCGTGATGTCCCCGAATCCGACGGTCGTGATGGTGACGAGCGCCCACCAGATGCCGTCGGTCACCGTCGAGATGTCCGCGTTGAGCCGGCCCTCTACCAGGTAGATCGTGACGCCTCCGAGGAGGGTGGTGACGCCCAGCACGCTGAAGGCGAAGGCAAACAGCAGGCCGGCCTCTTCCATCGCCTGCATCACGATGGCAAACGGGTTTCGGTAGCGAAACACGCGCGAGGTCTGCAGCAGCCGCAGCAAGCGCAGGGCGCGCAGCCCGCGCAGCTCCGGGAACAGGGCCAGGACCGCCAGCAGGTCCACCAGCATCATCGGGCGCAGCGCGAAGGAGAGCCGCGCCAGCACATGGATGCGGATGCGCTTCGTCGTCGGCCGGCGGAAGACCTTGAGCGACGGTGGTTGGAAGGTGGCGACGCGCAGCAAGAACTCTACCGCGAAGACCCCGAGGATGTAGCGGTCGATGTGCTGCAGGACCCCAGCGGCGGGGCTGTTCTCGGGCAACACGGCCTCGGCGACGAGGAAGCCGATGGAGAGCACAATCAGCGCCCAGATAACTCCCTGCACCCAGCGGTAGGTAGCGGTGGCCGGCTCATGGAATGCGGCGTGCAAAACGGCGATGAGCGCTCTCATCGTCGCCGACAATACCGCACTGGCCCGAAGGGCGCTCCCCCTCCGGTCCCTCGACCTCGCTCCCCCCGTCGGCGGCTCGATCACGCCGTCAGTTTGTACTTCCCAGCCGCTCGACCATGCACATCATGATCTCCTTGCTGCTCCCGAGGCTCAGGCGAGCAGGCTCGGGTCCATGTCGCCGGGGGCCTGATAGCCGAGCAGCTCGGCGACGGTCGCCGCGACGTTGCCGAGGCCTGCGTCCGGCAGATCGCTCCGCAGCTCCAGCGGCGTGCCGCCGCGACGGATGACGAAGGGCACCGGGTTCAGGGTGTGGCTGGTCCGCACCTTGAAGCCGTCGCCATCGCGCTTGGGGTGGCCCTTCTTGTCGAGCTCGTGCATCTCGTCGGCGTTGCCGTGATCGGCGGTCACGACCAGGGTCCCGGACAAGGCCTCGACGACGGGCGCGAGCCGCGCCAGGCACAGGTCCACGGCCTCCACGGCGATGACGGTCGCGTCGAGGTGGCCGGTGTGGCCGACCATGTCGCCGTTGGCGAAGTTGAGGCGCAGGAAACGGTGCCGGCCGCTTTTGAGCGCGGCGATGGCCTCGTCGGCGATCTCGGCGGCCTTCATCCACGGTCGCTGCTCGAAGGGGATGATGTCCGACGGGATCTCGCGCCAGATCTCGAGCTTCTTGTCGAAGGGCTCACCGCGGTTTCCGTTCCAGAAGTAGGTGACGTGGCCGTATTTCTGGGTCTCGCTGAGCGCGTACTGGGGCACGCCCGTGGCGGCCAGCCGCTCGCCCAGGGTGCGTTCGACGGCCGGGGGCGCCACCAGGTAGTTGCCGGGGATGTGGAGGTCGCCGTCATAGAGCATCATGCCGGCGTAGAAGAGATCCGGCTTGGCCCCGCGATCGAAGGCCTCGAAGCTGTCGTCCCGGTCGAAGGCGTGGCTGATCTCGATGGCCCGGTCGCCGCGGAAGTTGAAGAGCACTACCGCGTCGCCGTCCGCCATCGCTCCCACCGGCCGTCCACCTTCGGCTACCACGAAGGCAGGCAAGAACTGATCGCCGATGCCGGGCTCATCGCCGCGGAAGGCCTCGATCGCCTCGGTCGCCGATGCGAATTGGCGGGCCTCGCCGTGCACGTGGGCCTTCCACCCGCGCTCGACGATCGACCAGTCAGCTTCGTAGCGGTCCATGGTCGTCAACATGCGGCCGCCACCCGAGGCGATGCGGAAGTCGCGGGCGCCGCCCGCCCTCAGCTCCGTCAGCTGCTCTTCAAGACGCTCCACGTAGGTCAACGCCGACGTGGCCGGGACGTCTCGGCCGTCGAGCAGCGGGTGGACGTAGACGCGCTGCGCCCCATCCTCGGCGGCACGGACCAGCAGCGCGTGCAGGTGCTTCTCGTGGCTGTGCACGTTGCCGTCCGACAGCAGGCCGATCAGGTGGAGCGCGCCGCCCGCGGCACAAAGCTCCATGCACCGCCGCCACACCGAGCCGGCGAAGAGGCTGCCGTCGGCGAGCGCTCGCTCCACCAGCTTGCTGCCCTGGTCGTAGACGCGGCCCGCGCCCAGCGCGTTGTGGCCCACCTCCGAGTTGCCCATGTCCTTGTCCGACGGGAGCCCCACGGCAGTGCCATGGGCGCGCAGGCTGCGGTTGGGGCACCGCGCCAGGAGCGCGTCGAGGGTCGGGGTGCGGGCGAGCGCCACAGCGTCACCCGCGTCGCCACGGCCGTAGCCCACGCCGTCGAGCACCGCGAGCAGCAGCGGACCGGGGGCGGGATCGACTCGGCGGCTGGGCTGAAGGAGCAAGGACATCGCAGAGGCCTCCTGTGTGGGGAGCCCAACAAAGCGACTGCGCCCCACGGGGTCAAGGAGGGCTGCCACTCTTTGCGCGCGGGAGGTGTTCGCACAGGCGAGCATGAGCTGGGCGTCGTCCTGGACCGCGAAACCGGGTTGGCTTCCGTGTTCCTGGGCTTCAAGCAAGCCGCGGCGCTTCAGGAGGCCTTTGAGGCGGCGGGGGAGCTGCTCGGCGAGGCTCTCGATGTCCCTGTGCTCGGTCGCCGAATACTGACACCGTGCTGCGGACGCAGCCTCCCGGGCCCGCCGCCGGCTGCCTCCAGGGCTCTTCGACGCGCGGGGCTGACAGGCCGAGGCGCTTCACCATCCGCCACGCGGTCGTGCGGTGCACCCCCAGCTCGGCCGCGGCGCGCGGTACGTTCCAGTCGTTTCTCTCCAGCACCTCTCGGAGCTGGTCGACCTCGACTCGCAGGCGCGAGCCTGTCCGCTTGCTCTGCGTTCGAGCCCGTGGCTGGCGGAGAGCCGCGGGCAGGTCGTCGACGGCGACGCGCGGGCCGCGCCCAAAGCGCCCGCACCCTCAGCGAGGTTGAGGGGTGCGTTGGCGGTGGACTGGAAGGCCCCTTCCCACGTTGTGTATCGTGCGTTGCTGTTTCTGCCAGGATCGGGGACCCGAACATGAGATTGGCTTCATGCTCAATTGCGTTCTGCGCTCTGTTCTTGGCCGTCGCCGGATGTAGTGGAGATCCGAAAGCCGCGCCGACGGCAGACGTGGGCCTCCCACCAGGCGCCCCGGCGACCGACTCCGGTAGTCCACTGGACGCCGATACGGACCTGCAGAAGCTCTCAGACACGGAAGAGCGGAGCTCCGATGCGGGCGAGTTCAGTAGGCCGCGGATCCGCGTCATCCCTCCTTCCTACACGTTCCTGGCTGCAACGCATGCCACTCCCGAACAGCAGACCTTCCTGATCACCAACGCGGGCAACGCGAAGCTCATCATCTACAAGGTGATCTTCGCCGAACCGAGCGCCGAGTTCGGGTTATTGGCCCCTCCGATCCCGAATGCCGAGCTCGAGCCCATAGACGCCGCACCCGACGCTGAGATCGCGTTCCAGGTGCGCTATCAACCCATCGACGAGGAGCTCGACGACCGCGCGGTCATCAAGATACACAGCAACGACCCGGAGCGCGGAGTCCTGGACGTCGAGCTGAGGAGCAAGCGCCCTTAGTCGGGCGTCACAGGAGCTCGAGCGCAAGCTGAGCCGGGGCCTTTCCAGCCCGGGCGGGGCCCGTCGAATCGTCGGGGGTGGCGGCAAGGGCAAGGCACCCGGCAGATGGCGGGCGACCCCGAAGCGCTCCTCGCCATCGACGGCATCGAAGTTGGCGCTGGACGTCGTGTCCCCCTGCGGCTCTTCGGCTTCCTGCGCTGAGCGAATGCCAGCAGAGGGCTCCGCGGCCGACTCGCCCTTGGTGCGATCACGCCGCCAGCTTGTTCTTGCCAGCCGCTGGCACGCAAGCCTGGCCCACCCGATCTACTCCGCCGTCGCGGGCGAAGAGCCCGGACATGTCGCCTGGACCCACGACGGCTGGTTCGACGCGCCGGAGGGCGCCTGTTCCAACATCCACGCAGTTCGACGGAGCGAGGTCGACACGACCCCTGCGGCCGTTGATCGTTTCTACAACTCCGACATCATCCGACAACGCATCGAGAGGCTCCGGGCGGAGGAGGAGGTAGCGAAGTGAGCCCGCAGCGAGGCCTCGCGCAGCGCTGCCTGGTTCACCGGGCCGCCCTTCGCCCCGGCGCGTCTTTCGGATCTGCCGCCCGCCGGGCCCTCAGAATTGCATGAAGAGCCGCAGGCGCACGCTGAACATGTCGTTCTCGCGCGCGTTGTCGAAGGCCGGCTCGAGGTCGGCGCGGGCCCAGGCGACTACGAGCTTGGCGGTGAGCCAGGGGAAGACGATGGGATGCCGTATGGAGCCGAAGGCCTGCTGGTGCACGAAGCGGCCCTCGCGGTCGCTCTGGTCGTTGCGCTGGCGATCCCCTTCGATCGTGTGGTTGTAGCCAAGGCCGAGGACCGCCGAGCCGAGCCCCACGTTCATGTAGCCGCCCACGGAGAGGGTGTCGGGGCTCCCGCGCTCGTCGACTTTGCCGAACGGGTCTACCCGGTCCACCACGCCGTAGGCCGCGTTGCCGCCGAAGTGAAGGCTCAGACGGGGCAGCAGGTTGTCGAGGGCTACCTGAAAGCCGCCGCCCGCGCCCCGCTTCTCCTCCCACTGCTTCTTGCCCTCCTCCTGGTTCTCGAGCCTCCGGTACTCGCCGGCCAGCTTCAGCCGGAACACGCCGAGGTCCAGGATGCCGACGGGCCGTACTCCCACGGTGTTGAAGCCCAGCTCGTTTCCGAAGACCGAGCCCACCTCGAAGCGCAGCCACTCGAATGGGTAGGCGTGGAGAGCGGCCTGACCGAAGCCGGACTGCCGGTAGAAGGCGTAGTTGACTTCGTAGATGTCCGGTCCGTCGAATGCGCCCTGGTCCTCGAGGGTGTCGCGCTCGAGGCCTTCACCCTTGTGGTAGACCTCCCAGCCCTCGAAGCGACCGACCTGGAAGTCCCAGAGATCCCACATGCCGAAGCGAATGTAGGCGTCGTCGGTGTCGATGTGCTCGTTGCCCGGGATCTCGTCTATGTGGGCCAGGATCTGAGCTTTGGCCTGGGTGAAGAAACGGCGCCACGTTCGGGTGGCGCTCAGGTCGACCATGAAGCGGCCCTGCATCAGCCAGAACTCGTGGTCCGGCTCGCTCTCGAGCCCCCGGGCGCGTTGCTCGTAGCCCGTGTCGATCCAGATGTCGCCACCGAGGTGCAGGCCGTCGTCGCGGATCGGGGATTGCCTGCCGTGAGGCACGTAGTAGGGGGAGGGGCCCAGGATGCCCCATGTGTCCACCGGGGCGCTCTCCCCCTCCGCCGCGAGCAGCGCGCCGGAGAGCGTCAGGAGCACGAAGAGCGATGCCGTGGTGGTGAGTGGCCGCACGCTCATGACGCACCTCCCTGGGGCGCCACCGCGCCGGTGTCGCCGACCGTGAAGCTCCCTTTCAGCGGAAGATCGCCCGAATGCGCTCCCACGTAGACCTCGTGAAGCAGGCGCTCCACGACCCAGGCGTGGGAGGAGGTGTCCCAGTAGGCGAGATCGGGCACGCGCACCGTGATGGTGACCTTCTTGCGCTCACCCGGCGCGAGCTCGACGCGTGCGAAGCCCTTCAGCTCCTTCTTCGGCCGGCGGGCGGCGGTCTCGGGCACAGCGACGTATAGCTGGGGCACGGCGACGCCGGGGCGCGATCCGGTGTTCTCGACCTCCAGGGTGATGTCGAGCTTGCCCGCCGGGGTGACCTGCGTGCATGGCACGCTCAGGTTCTCGTAGGCGAAGGTGGTGGTGCTGAGCCCGAAGCCGAAGGGGAACTGGGGCTCGACGCCGATCTGATCCACGTGCCGGTACCCGTGGAAGTAGTCGAACTCGGTCTCGTCCAAGTGGTTCCCGAAGACCGGGGCATCCTCGACTCTCCGCGGCCACGTCTGGACAAGGCGTCCGGAGGGCACCTCGGCGCCGAAGAGGATGTCGGCGATTGCGTTTCCACCCTCCATGCCGGGGTACCAGGCCATCACGATTGCGTCGGCCTTGTCGAGCCAGCGCTCCATCGTTATGGGGCCGCCGGCCTCGAGGACCACGATCACGACTCCGGCCTTCTCCGCGGCTTCCGCGATGAGCTGCTCGTGCTCCATCGAGAGGTCGAGGCTGTCGCGGTCTCCTCCGCCGAAGATGGCCTCGCCTTCATCCTCTGGCGTGAGCGCCGCGACCACCACGGCGACCTCCGCACCTTCGGCCGCCGATGCGTCCTCGCTCAGCGAAAGCTCGACACCGGCGTGGGCCTTCGCTGCGTTGACGATGCCCTGGTAGGGCGTGACCGCATAGGATGGCGTGACGTCGCTGCTGCCGAGGTCGCCGAGGCGGGGCTTGTCGGCCCAGGGCCCAAGGACGGCGATTCTCATCGAGGTTTCCCGGTCGAGAGGGAGCACCTCTCCCTCGTTCTTGAGCAGCACGATGCCTTTTCGCGCCGTCTCGCGTGCCAGCGCGATGTGCGCTTCGCTCTCGACCACCGAGGGGTCGGCGTCCGTCGCCTCGTCGAGCAACGCGATGCCGAAACGGAACTTGACGCGGAGAATCCGTTCGACGGCCTCGTCTATCAGCTCCTCGCTGACCTGCCCGCTCTTCACGGCAAGCTCCAGGCCGTTGTACTTCGCCCGCCAGGGCATCTCGACGTCGAGGCCGCCGACCGCGGACTCGACCGTGGTCTTCGTGGCCAACCAGTCGCTCACGACGAAGCCCTCGAAGGCCCACTCTCCCTTGAGCAGGTCCCGCAGCAGGGGCGCGTTCTCCGAGCAGTACGTGCCGTTGACCTTGTTGTACGCGGACATGACGCAGGCGGCGTCGGCCTCCTTCACGACCATCTCGAACTGGCGGGTGTAGTTCTCGCGCAGGGTCTGCTCGTGGATGATGGCGTCGTTGGTCATGCGCGTGTCTTCGATGTTGTTGCCTGCGAAGTGCTTCACGCACACCGGTACGTGCCGCTGCCCGCCCCTCGTGAAGGCGATCCCCATGACACCGAGCAGCCAGGGGTCCTCGCCGTAGGTCTCCTGGGCCCGCCCCCAGCCCGGGTGCCTGAGAGTGTTGATCGTGGGCGCCAGCAGGCAGTTGTGGTCCAGGCCGCGAACTTCGGCGGCGATGGCGGCCCCCACGGCCTCCTCCAGTCCGGGGTCCCAGGTCGCCGCGCGAGCCACCGACACCGGGAAGCAGGTCGCGGCGCCCTCCTCGAGGCGCACACCCCTGGGCCCGTCACGGAAACGGAAGCCGCGGATGTTGGCCCTCTCGTTGTCGGGCGTCTTGAACATCTCGGCGCCCGGAAGACTGCCCGCCATCTGCTCGATCTTCTCGGTGAGGGACATGCCCGAGAGCACCACCTGCACGCGCTCGTCGGTGACGATCTCTCGTTTGTCCAGAGATGGAGCGTCGCCGCACACGCCGCCGAGCCCCGTGGAGTCTTCGGAAGACACGTTGTCCGGCGCCGCCGACACGTCGTCCGACGGCGCTGCCCCCGGTCCCCGCGAATCCCGGTCGAGCGGTGGGCGCTCGCAGCTTTGGAGGACACAGAAGGCCAGGGTCGCAGCCAATGCGCCTCGTCTCATGGGATCCTCCGTCGCCGTCGCGGGGCGCCCCAGGTTGCGGGCGCGCGTGCAGGTGGTGTCCTGCGCGCTATATAGCGGATCGCCAGGAGATTACGCCCGCGCCATGCTGCGCGATCGGATCAAGACGAAGCTCCCGGCGCCCACACACCTGCCCACGTCATCGCATAGCTGGGCAGTGCTGTGCTCCCCGCACGCGTCGGTGAGAGCGTGCCGCCGGACTCGGGCCGCCTGCCCGACGGTCTGCACGGCCCCGACGGCTCGGCCGACGGGGGAGCCCCCTTCTGGCGCACGACCGCCATCCCCCTCGAGCCCGGTGACAACCTCCTCACGGTCACGGCCATGCGCGGGGAGGAGATCCAGACCGACCAGGTCCTGGTCACTGTCAACACGGCCTTCAAGTTCGGCAGCCGCCTGCGAGCGCGCCCGGACGTGCTCCTCGTAGGTCAGCCGAAGGTGAGAACGGTGTTCACCATCGGCGCGGACCTCTACCGGAGCTTCGTGCCCGGCACCATCCGCCTCGTGCAGACCGACTCGTCGGGCGTGCCGAACTCGGGCTCCGCGATCAGCGACTGCAGCCGCCATCCAACTGCCCCGGCCCTCGACCCCCCTTTTCCGACACCTCCTCCCTGCTGCCACTCGCTGCCATCCGCTGCTCTGCGCTGCACCTCGGACAGGGTGCGGAAGCCGGCCTTCAACCCCAAGGGCCCCGGCAGGTGGACGAAGAGGTTGGGGTAGCCGACCTGGTGGCGGTCGCCCGAGGGCGTGCGCCTTCTGCCCGAGTGGGAGCCCGTCGACGCAGCGCTCATCGCGTGGCACCCCTCCTACGAGGACTACTTTTCAGAGCTCGCCGCGACCCTGCATGCCCACGCCCCGGTCCACGTGATCTCGCCCGACCTCGACACCTCCAAGAGCCTGGGAGAGGAGTGGGCCGCCGCGGGCATCGACACCGCGCGGCTGCGCTTCTTCGAGTACGAGCACGAGGCCTTCTGGTCGCGTGACTTCGGCCCCTGGTCCGTCGCACTGCCCGGCGGCGACCTTGGCTTCGTCGACGCCTCCTACTACCCCACCCGCTACCGCGACGACGCCATCCCCACGCTACTCGCGCCCGTCTTCGACGTCCCGGTTTTCCGCCCGGAGCTCGACGCCGAAGGGGGCAACATCATGAGCAACGGGGCCGGGCTCTGCGTGACGACGACGGCGATGCCCTACCACAACCCGCCGCTGCTCTCCTTCGAGCTCCACGCCGAGCACCTCGTGCCGTGGCTCGGTTGCGAGCGCACGATCTTCTTGGAGCCCATCAAGGGCGAGCGCACCGGTCACGTCGACCTCTTCTCGAAGCTCCTCTCGGCGGACACCGCCGTCGTCGGACGCTTCGACCCCGAGCGGGACCCCGAGAACGCGGCGCGCATGGATCGAAACGCCGCTCGCCTCGAGGCCGTGCGCCTCGCCGACGGGCGCCCGCTCCGGGTTTTCCGAATCCCCATGCCCTCCGCGAAGCCGCTCTTCCCCACCTACACCAACGCCAGCTTCGTCAACGGCAGCCTCCTCGTGCCGGTCTACGAGAGCACGGCGGAGCACGAGGCCGAAGCCCTCGAGGTCTACCGCGAGGCCCTCGCTCCCGAGATCTCCATCGTGACCGTCGAGTCCGAGTCGGTGGCGGCCGTGGGCGGCGCCGTGCACTGCACCACGATGGAGCTCCGCTTCGAGCGCGAGCCAACTCCCGCGGATCCCGCGGACCGACCCGCGAAGGTCGAGCTCCCGAAAGGGGCCATAGGCGCCACCGTGAATGCAGCTATCGGCCACGGCGAGAGCGCCACGGCCACAGCCTCCTTCGAGGACGCCGGCGAGGACGAGCCCGCGGGCCCGGTGGAGGTGCGCGTGGTGGTGGAGCACCGCGTGCCCGAGGACCTCGAGGTCGAGCTCATCCACGGCGAGATCCGAGTCCCTCTCTCAGCATCCGACGGCGGCGCGCCCATCAGCGTGCGCCGGGCCGTGCTCCACGACTTCGAGGAGAGCCCCCTCGCCGGCCCCTGGAGCGTCGAGCTCCGCAGCGAGCGCTCTCACCTGCGGGCGGCCCTCCTCGAGTGGTCTCTCCGGCGCGTGGAGTAGGCGCCGGACACCAAAGCCGCTCCCTCCTGCGTGCAAGGCCGGCTCGAGGATCACATTCTGGACGCTGACGTGGGTCGCTGGCACAACAAGTGCCATCATCAACCCGACAACGATCCAAGAGATGATCCCCCGGTCGCTGTAACAAGCTGGGCGCCACGGGCGCGTGAGACTACTACTGGCAGCGACTCTTCTGCTGTTCGTCACCGGGTGCAGCGAAAGCACGGGCGAAGGGCCGCTGGCGGACCCCGGCCAGAGCCTTCGGGCGACAACGGACGGTGGCTCCCTCACCGAGGTCGACTCCGACTGCCGGCGGACTACGAATGCGACACCTTCTCCTCGAGTGGCGCCGAGCTTACTCGCCAGTGCTTGCCGATCGACGGAGCGTGCGACGGCGACGAGGAAGAGTAGGCCGCCGTCGGGATCCAGCGAGAGCGCGTCCTGAGCTCGCATAGCGCCCGCGCCAGGCGCGGGCTCAGGCCTGACCGGCCCCGAGGACGTGGAGTCGATCGAGCTCGGCGACGATGCTCACCTCGCTCCCCGGCTCGGGGGCGTCGCCGCGGAGGACGAGGACCACGGTGTCTGCTCCGAGGCTCACGGTGACGCTCGTCTCGGCCCCGTGGAACTCGACCACCTCGGAGGCGGTTTCTCCGGCACCACAGCTCTCCCCCTGCGGCGGGCAGAGGGCGTTTCGCGGAGAACGGAACTGGCTCATCGCCATCTCGCGCACGAGGCTCTCGACGCTCCGCCGCTCCGGGCGCTGCCCTCAGGTCACAGCAAGGCCCGCCCGACTACACGCGCGAAGCCGCAGGCCCGAAGCATGGGCATCAACCCTCAACACGATCCCCGTCTTCTCTCAACACGATACCGGGGACCGATCCCCGGGGTGATGTGACCGGGGCCGCGACCGCCTGCTCGCCCGCCCCCTCCTGCTCACAAGGGGGCGCAGGCTCGCAGGCTCGCAGCCGAGAGAGCGTGCGTCGCGCGGCGTTTCGCGAAGCTGACAGAGGAGCGCGAGGACCCGTCATCAGCCCTCACATGGTGATCAGGCTCAAGGCGTACTCACCTTTGTCATCGGGGTCGTTGCGGTCCTCTACGATGATGAAGCAGGTGGTTCCAGCCACGACTGAGAGGTCGAGAGAATCTGAACAGGCCGAAGGCCCAACGGTCACGCAGGTGCTCTGAATCTGGCGACAATCCCGGACCACTGCTGAAGAGGGCATCGCCAAAGCGCGCACCCACCCAGGCCTCATCCGCGGGAACAGGAGCAGCGTCACTGCCGGAGAAGCCTCGACGGCCGGGGCATGGACGAGTGTGTCCCCGCCGAGGGCTGCGGCGACGACCGGCCCTGCCTCGAGCTCACATACCGCTACCGAGCCCCGGGGCCGGCCCGGCTGGGTTGGCGTCCGTAGCCTCGCTGTGGTCAAAGGCCGGGCCCCCGGCATAGAAGGCTCGCGGTGCCCGTTCGACAAGAGCGGGACTGCCTGGACACTCTTGATGTTTCCGTCCATACGCGCGCCGGCCGTCTTCGTGGCCGCGCTCCTCCTCCTGCCCGCCTGCCCCGCACGCGTCGGTGAGAGTGTGCCGCCGGACTCGGGCCGCCTGCCCGACGGTCTGCACGGCCCCGACGGCTCGACCGACGGGGGAGCACGCGACGACGTCATCGTCGACATGCCGGATCTGCGCGAGCAGATGCGCCCGGACGAGGGCCGCACGCAGCTCCGGCCCATCGAGAGCCCGGAGCTTGTCGTCAAGATCGTCGATCCCTCCGCGCGGCAGAGAGTCGCGGTCACCAGCCGCACCGTGGCGCTCAAGGGGATCGTGACGGGTCTCCCCGACAGCATCCGCTGGCACACGGCCCGAGGCGCAACCGGAGAGGCCTCGGGAGCCCCCTTCTGGCGTACGAACGCCATCCCCCTCGAGCCCGGTGACAACCTCCTCACGGTCACGGCCATGCGCGGG
>CAZQPP010000216.1:0-12917 GCA_964594295.1 uncultured Myxococcales bacterium
CGTCGCGGGCGGCGTCGAGTACCTGCTCCCGGAACGCCTCGACCCGGCCGGTCTGCGCGTGCGCCTTGCGCCGGAGGACCTGAGCGTTCGAGCGCGGGTGCCGCCCGGGCTGCGCCCAACCAGGCTCGTGCACGGCGTCAGGAGGAGGGGCGCGCCACCTGCCGACGCCATGGCTCCAGCTCCCGTCAGCGGCTTCGTGAACCTGCGCGGCAGCGCGCTGGCAGAGCAGAACAGCGGGGGAGCCCATGAGGAGGACGGCCAGGCCTCGGCGGACGCTGCGCTGGCGGTGGCGGGTTTCGTGCTGGAGGGCTCGGGCGACTACGCGTCACAGCGCGACGAGAGCTGGCGTCGTGGCGACCTGCGGCTGCTGCGCGACTTCCCCGACTCGGCCGTGCGCGCCATGGCCGGCGACCTGGTCTACGCGGGTCGCGGCTTCCAGACCCTGAGCCCGCTGCTGGGGGTGTCGGTGGCGCGCACCTTCGCGCTGCAGCCCTGGCGTGTCACCGAGCCCCGCGGTCAGGCCTCGCTCTTCTTGAGGAGCCGCTCCGAGGTCGACGTCTACGTCAACGGTATGCGAACGCGGCACCTCGAGCTCGAGCCCGGCCCCTACGAGCTGCGCGACTTCGCGGCATCGGCCGGGGCCAGCGACGTGCGGCTCCGGGTCACCGACGCCTACGGTCGCGTGGAGGAGCGCGTGCTCTCCCTGGTCTTCGACGACGCACAGCTCGCCCCCGGCCTGCACGAGTTCGGCGTCACGCTCGGGGTACGCACGGACGAAGGCGCCGCCGGCCGCACCTACCGGCTCGAGGACCCTGCCCTCTCGGCCTACCACCGCCGCGGCATGGACCACCAGCTCACCCTGGGCACAAACCTGCAGCTCACCCGCTTCGCGCGCATGGGCGGCGTCGAGTGGGTGAGCGCGGGCCGGCCCGGCATCATCTCGGCGCACGTGGCGCTGTCCCACCACGACGGGGAGGAGGCCGACTGGGGCTCCATGCTCCAGTACCGCTGGGTGGGTACCCGGTCGGGAGGCAGCCTGGCCAAATCCGCGGTGATCTCCGCCGGCTGGCGCGGCCCGCGCTTCGGCGCGCCGTTGCTGGAGAGCCAGCGAGGAAGCCTGGCGCTCGACGCCACGGCCCGCTACAACCAGGAGGTGATGCGAGGGCTCACCGCCGGTTGCGAGCTCCCTGACTCCGGAGCCGCCGAGATCTTTACGTCGTGGCGTTTTGCCCGGAACTGGCACGTGAGCGTCAGCTTCAACCGCAGCGAAGGATCCGGTGGCTCCGAGTGGGCAGCCAGAGCGCAGCTTGGCTGGTCGCCGAGGAGATCACGCCACAGCCTCACGAGCTCTTTCGACTCACGCCGAACACGGGGGGCCGTCGACTGGAGCTACCGGGCCGACCCGGCGGTCGGCGGGATCGGAGCACAGGCACGCGTCGCCGGGAGCGAAGACTCCTACGACGGCGTCGCCCGGGCCCAGTACCGCGGCACCCGCGCCGAGGCGGAGCTGAGCCACGTCAGCTCGGCACCGACCGGCTCACCGACGAGCTTCCGCACCCGCGCCAGCCTCGGCACCGCGCTGGCCTTCGCCGGCACGCGCGTCGGCCTGTCGCGTCCCATCGGCAGCGCCTTCGCCATCCTGGCGCCGCACCCCTCGCTCAGCGGGCAGAAGATCGGCGTCGACAGGATCGCCCAGGGAGCGTGGCGCGCCCGCATCGACGGTCTCGGACCGGCGGTCGTGCCGGATCTCGTGCCCTACCAGCCGAGGCGCCTGACCCTGGACGCGAGCGACCTGCCCATCGCCCGGGAGCTCGGCGAAGAGGAGGTGCTGGTTGCGCCGACCTACAAGTCCGGTGTGGCGATCGAGGTGGGGACCGCCGCGAGCATCTCCGTGCGCATGCAGCTTCACGGCCCCGACGGGAGGCCCCTCATCCTGGTGGCGGGCGAGGTCGTCCGCACCGACGGGGCCGACCACGTGGCCGGGGAGCGGCTCGTCTACACGAACCGTGAGGGCCGCCTCGAAGCACCAGGGTTGACCGCGGGTGCCTGGGAGCTCCGCCTCTTCGACCCGCGCTACGGGACCGTTCCCATCGTAATCCCGGAGGAGGCCACCGGAATCCTGGAGCTCCCGCCGGTGACGGTGCCGGAGCGCCCGGCGGGGCCCGACCACCACGAGGTTCAGGGATGAAGACGGCGACGCGACTGGTGTTCGCGATACTGGTGCTCTGCCTCGTGCCGGCCACGGCGCTGGCGCCACCCAAAGACGGGAAGGGCTCGGGCAAGGACAAGGGCGGCGGCGGCGGCGACCCCACCTGCGAGATCATCATCAGCTCCCTGGCGAGCACCCAGACCTGGACGGCCTCGGGAGGCGGCGGCTACCAGGTCTTCGACCCCGTCGAGCAGATGCAGACGATCCAGGTGACGGTCGAGAACCCCGGCAAGGGCACCTGCTCCTACTTCGTGGCCGTCTCGGCGGGCAACTCGGGGGTCTTCACCCAGCGCGTGATGCGCCAGTCGGCCACCGACCTGGGCTACAACCTCTACACCGACGCCGCCAAGAGCAACATCATCAAAGACGAGGCCACCGCCACCTCCTCGGAGGTGCTCGACGGCTCGGTGAAGAAGTACGAGACCGACATCCAGGACGCCTACTGGATGGTGGCGCCTTCCCAGATCCTGCCGCCCTGGAGCGGCGCCTGGTACGAGGACGACCTGGTCTTCTCCCTCTATCTCGGCAGCGTCGGCCACTCTCCCGAGCTCAAAGACGAGCGCACCGTCAGGCTGCAGTCCCAGGTGGCCAGCAGCGTCGAGCTATCCCTCGTGGACAGCGGCGCCGGCTTCGACGGCGCGGACACCTCCCAGCTCCTGGACTTCGGCTTGATGTCCACCGGAGCCTCCCTGGGCTTCGACCTGCGGGTGCGCACCAACGACGGCTATGCCGTGAGCATGCAGTCGGAGAACTCTCAGGTGATGGCCCACGTCCTGCCGTCGCAGACCACGACCGTCGCCTACTCCATCACGGTCGACGGCAGCTCGGCCGACCTCAGCTCGGGGTCTCCGGTGGAGGTGGCGAGCGGCACGGGGAGCACCGACGCCGAGGGAGACCTGCTGCCGATCCTGGTGACCCTCGGCGAGGTCGCAGACCAGACCGCGGGCAACTACCAGGACCTGATCACCATCACGGTGACGGCCAACTGAGGTTGCTCCGGGAGGGCTCCGGCGCCTCTGGGTGAGCCCTCATTCAGTCCGGCGGAGACCGGCTTTCTCACGCTCGCGGCCTGCTATTGCTGGCCCGTCGACATAGACCCTTGGAATCGGCGGCAGCCGCGTTCTAGGTTGGGGGACCATGTCCGTGGTATTTCGCACCCGGGTCAGCCGGTTCCGGGGTGCGGTGGCTTGCCTGACGGCGGCGCTGTTAATCAGTGCGGCGTCGATCCATTCAGCAGCAGCTGCGCCCCAGCAAGAGAGCGCCACCTTGCGCCTGGTAGCGGTGGTGCCACCGACCTGCGCGCTCACGTGGAGCACCTCGCCGAGTCTGGGCTCTCCGCTCCCGACCACGAGCTGCAACGGCATGAGCGCGGACCTGAGCATGAGCGCGCCGGCCCCGGGCAGCGGATCACCGACGGTGGTGGTCGTCCGGGCGAAGTAGGGCGGCACCGCGGCGCCTTGCAAGGCGGCCCCGAGGCCGGGTACTTGCACTGCCATGGTGTGTGAAAGGACCGAGCGCAGCCCTCGACGCGCCTCCGGGCTCCTCATGGCATGCACGCTTGCCCTGGCTGCGGCCGCCTGCACCCGGACCGGCGCCTCCGTCGAGGCTCCCGAGGAGGACTTCCCCGAGCCTTTCCTCATGGGAGCCGCCACGGCGGGCTTCCAGGTCGAGATGGGGTGCCCCACCCTCCCGGAGGCCGTGTGCGCGGACAAGGCCTCCGACTGGTACGCCTACGTCACCTCCGAGGAGATGGCCAGCGACCCGGTCACCCACCTCACGCCCTACGATCCAAACGCCGTAGGCCCGGGTCATTGGGAGACCTACGAGCAGGACTACGACCTCGCCGCCACAGAGGTCGGCCTGAACGCCTTCCGCATGGGCATCGAGTGGAGCCGCATCTTCCCCACCTCCACCGAGGGGGTCGAGGGTCACGAGGCGCTCCGGGCGATCGCGAACGCGGACGCCGTGGCGACCTACCGCGCCATGTTCGAGGCGATGCGAGAGCGCGGTCTGACACCCGTCGTGACCATCCACCACTACACCCTGCCCGCCTGGATCCACGACGGGATCGGCTGCCACAAGGACTTCGCCGGCTGCACCGACCGCGGCTGGCTGCAACCCGAGCGCATCATCCCGGAGATCTCCAAGCTCGCGGGCTTCGTCGCCCGGGAGTACGGCGACCTCGTCGACCTCTGGTTCACCCAGAACGAGCCCTTCGCGGTGATCCTGCCGGGCTACCTGCAGACAAACGAGGAGCGCTCCAACCCACCGGCGGTGCTCCTCCAGGCCAGCGCCGCCCGCACCGCCCTGCTCGCCATGATCGAGGCCCACGCACGGATGGTGGACGCAGTGCGCGCCAGCGACACCACCGACGCCGACGGAGACGGCTCGGCCGCCACGGTCGGCCTGGTCTACGCCATGGCCCCGGTCCTGCCCGCGGATCCAGCAGACGCGACCGATCTGCGAGCCGTCAACAACATCTTCTACCTCTGGAACCTGCTCTTCTTGGACGCCACCGCGGCCGGATGGCTCGACGACGACCTCGACGGCACCGCCGAGCACCGCCCAGACCTCGCCGGACGTTTGGACATCATCGGCCTCAACTACAAGATGAGCATGCGCATCGAGGGCACCGAGCGCTCCCTGCTGCCCGCCCTCTCGCCGCTGCTCACCATGAACCCGACGAGCGTCGACCTCTCGCAGGTCCAGCCCCGCGGCCTCTACGAGATGGTCGACCTGCTCGAGGCCCGCTACGGCCTCCCGGTCCTCATCACCGAGAACAACGGCCGCGCGCTCTGGGACGGCGACGTGGAGACCGAGCTCCGCAGGGTCACGGAGAACCTCCAGTGGTGCGCCCACGCGCTGGATTCGGGCCTGGACCTGCGCGGCTGGATCTACTGGGCCTTCATGGACAACATCGAGTGGAACCACGGCATGGACGTCGGCCTCGGGCTCTACGCGGTGGACCCGGAAGACCCTCAGAAGCGCCGCACACCACGGGCGACGGTGCCGCTCCTCGCCGCCATCACGGCCAACGGCGGCGTACCTGAGGAGCTTCGAAGCAGGTACCCCGTCGACCTCGACGAAGGCCCCACCGGTGGCGTGCCCGAGGTGTTCCGCGCCCCGCCGCCGGAGACCGGGTGGAGGTCGGAGTCACGGTGAGAGCGCGGCCTCGCACTCGGAGGTAGGGATCGCCAGCACCCTCTCGAGGCCGGCGCAGCTCACGCAGACAGGTCGCTCGAGGTCGGGGAAGTAGGGCGCGAGGGTCGTGCCGCGGAGGTCGACGCACGTGGAGCCCGGGAAACAAGACTCCATCTCCGGATGGCAGGCGCAGATGCCGACGGGGTAGTCGCCTTCGCCTCGCGGAGGTTCCACGACGCCGGCATCGGCGAACCCGAGGCAGTAGCCCTCCAGGCACCGTAGGCCAACGCCGTCGCAGAGGCCGCCCGAGTCGAAGCAGGGCCCCCCCTCGTCCCAGCACCTCGGCTCGGCGCCGATGACCTCGATCATGGAGGCACAGTCGTCGTCGTCTCGACAGCTGATCCAACCGTGGGGGGTGGAGATGCAGGTGTAGGTGTTCGGGTCGCACCTGTCGCTGCCGATCCTCTCGCAGTAGCTCATGTCCTCCGCCGAGCACTGCACACAGAGGTGCCGACCCTCGTGCTCGACGCAGGCGGGATAGGGATCGACGCAGAGATCGCAGAGGTCGTCCGTGCAGGTGTGTGTGTCGGGGTGGCAGTAGCGGTCCCCGCAGTCCGCGTCTTCTACGCACTCGACGCACGCGTCTTCGTGGCAGTGTGGAGCCTCCTGCGGGCAGCCGCAGATCCTGCACGCCCCGCCCGGGCAGCAGGTCCGCCTCGAGAGGGTGCAGACCTTCCGGCCGGTGTTCATCTCCCAGCACTCTTCGCCCGAGGGACAGTCGGCGGACGACTCGCAGGCCGGCGCGCACAGGCTGTAGCCGTTCTCGAAGTTGCACCACGCGGTGCCGTCGAGGCTGCAGTCGAAGTAGCGCGTGCAGACCTGGCAGATCGGGACCGGGTCCTGGCACTTGCCGGTGTCGTGGTTGCAGATCTGTCCGTCCGGGCACCCGCGGGCGGTGCAGGTGTCACACCTCTTGGAGAGGGGCACGCACTGACGGGCGCCGAAGTGCTCGCGGCACTCGTAGCCGGCGGGGCAGTCGCTGTAGCGCTCGCACGCGGTGGTGCAGTGAGCGCCCGGCGACACGTGGCTGCAGCGGTCCTCTGGACGGCCGCAGTCGCGGTCGAACATGCACGGCCTGCACAAGAAGGCCCACTCGGGCCGGTCCTCGGCCGGGGCCGGCGGCCCGAGGTCTGTGACCGTTTCCTCCGGCTCTTCCGCGCCTTCGTCCAAGGTGGCGCCCGGGCCGCCGTCGTCACTCCACAGCGGCGAAGGATCCGCGGCGTCACCTGGCCGCTGCGACGAGCACGCCGCGAGTGCCAACACCGACAGCGCGAACGCCGCCGAAGCCTGTAGCCGCCGTCTCACTGGAGCGCACCGGGCAACAACGCCCGGCATCATATCACGGGCAGGCGTTCGCGACCCCCGGTGTGACGTCGTCGAGCTCGATGAAGTCGGCGATGTTGTCGTCGGTGTCGTGACCGTCGGGGCAGCGGCCGAAGGCGCCTTCGCCGGTGTCGTCGAAGTCGACCGGGTCGCCCTCACCCTGGGCCGGGCCCTCGTAGGCGACAGCGTCTTGCTGCACGCCCGAGCAGACTATCCTGATGCCGTCGTGGCCGTTTTGCACGTTGTTCGACGTCTTGGCGAAGGGGACCTCGAGCGCTCCCGTGTCGACGGTGTCGAGCAGGGTCTGGGAGCCCACGACGAGGAAGGCCTTGCCCGGGAGCTCGTTGCCCGCCGGGACCAGATCGACCGTCGCGTAGGTCGCGCCGTGAAGACCGTCGACGAGCTCGAGCACGCACTCGGTGAGGCTGAAGGGGGTGCTGCCGGGGTTGTAGATCTCGATGAACTCGTCGTAATCCGTACCCGGAGTGTTGTTGTCGACCTCGTTGATCTTCAGGGCCGGCGCGCAGGAGGGCACGCCCACACAGACGCCGGCTCCGTTGCAGGTGTCGTTGTCCGTGCAGGGGTCGCCGTCGTTGCACGCGCGGGTGTGCGGTGTCTGGACGCAGGAGCCGTCCTCCGCGCAGGAGTCGTCGGTGCAGGGGTTCTGGTCGTCGCAGTCCTTGGGCGGGCCGGGCAGGCAGGCGAAGCCCGTGCACTGGTCGTAGGCGAGGGTGGCCGTCGCCGTGACGGTCTGGGGAGCGGCGCCCGTGGGGTTGGCGGGAGGAGCGGCGGAGCGCACCTCGGTGCCGTCGTTGTTGGTGACCCAGCTCATGACCTCGAAGCTGCCGTCACCGCGAGCGAGGGAGCCGAGGTAGCCGCGCGGGATCGCCAGCTCTGTGTTGAGGTTGTCCGACCAGCCGGCGTAGTTGGGCCAGGCGCTCGGAGCGGTGCACTGGGGCTCGGTCGGCGTGTCGAAGGGCGTGTAGCAGATCTCGTCTGGGCCGGAGAGGGTGACGCTGAAGGTCCAGGTCCGGCCGTCGAAGGCCACGCCGTGGAGGGGATCGGCGCTCGCGCCGTCGCCAGGGACCGAGATGGCGACGTGGAGGTCGCCGTCCTCGTGGTCCACGCCGCTCCAGGCGAAGTAGAAGTACTCGTGGTCGGCGACGAAGAAGAAGTTGACCCCGTCCTCGCCGGTGGCCCAGGGCTCTCCGTACTCCACGACGGCGCCGTCGGCCGCGAAGGACACCCCGATGCACGGATCACAGGCGTCGTCCGTGGTGCAGGGGTTGTCGTCGTCGCAGGGGCCGTACTGCGGCGGGTTGGAGCAGCCCTCCGTCGCGTCGCAGGTCTCGCCCGTGCAGGGATCGCCGTCGTCACAGATGTTGGCCGCGTCGTCGACGTGCACGCAGCCCGTGGAGGGGTCGCAAGAGTCGGCCGTGCAGGGGTTGCCGTCGTTGCAGATCAAGGGCACCGAGCCGGTGCAGCTGCCCTCGGCGCAGAGGTCGACGGTGGTGCATATGTCGCCGTCGTCGCAGGGCTCCTCGTTGGCCGTGTGGCGGCTGCCGTGTTTGCCGTCGCAGTCGTCGTCGGTGCAGGGGTCGCCGTCGTCGCAGTGGCTGTCGTCGAAGCGGTGCACGCAGCCGAGGGCCGGATCGCAGGTGTCGACCGTGCAGCCGTTGGAGTCGTCGCAGCTACGCCGCGTGCCCGCGCACGGGCCGGCGCCGCCTTGCCCGCAGGCGTCGTCGAGGGTGCAGGGATCGCCGTCGTCGCAGGGCTCGCTACAGGCGGGCTGCGCGCACCTGTTGGCCGCGCCCGGGGTGCTCTCGGCGAGCAGGCTGAAGTCCGCCCCGTTGTCGTCGCTGTCCGCGCCGTCGGGGCAGCGGCCGAGGGCGCCGTCGCCGTTGTCGACAGCGAGGAGCGCGCTGCCCTCGGCGGTCGCACCCTCCCAGCCGACGGCGTCGACGACGGCCGCGCCGTCGAGGATTCGTGCGCCGCCGATGTCGTTGGAGATCGCCCCGTCGCCGCCGAGGTCGAGCCCGAGGGTTCCGTCGGGCAGGGCGGCGAGGATCGAGGCGCTGCCGACCACGAGGAAGCCCCGCGGGCCAAGCCCGGCGCCTGCCAGGCTCAGGTCGAAGGTGGCCGCGACCTCTCCCGCGGCTCCACTGAGGATCTCCAGGGTGTGGCCGCTGAGGTCGTATGCCGACGTGCCGGCGTTGAAGATCTCTACGTACTCCGCCTCGTCGGGGCCGTCCTGGTCGTAGTCGACCTCGTTCAACACCAGGCGTGGGGCGCAGGTGGGCTCGGCGGCACAGTTGGGGTCGGCGCAGTCGGCGAGGCCGTCCCGGTCGTCGTCGGCGCCGTTCGTGCAGTCGCTCTCCTTCTCCTCGTCGATCTCGAGGCGGAAGCTCTGGGCGGTGACGAGCATGTCGCCCGTAGTGTCTACCGTCACGAAGATGGTCTCGCCGCCCGCGAGCAGGGCCTTCATCTCGATGTCGCGGGTCGTGGTGGGCAGATCCGCGCCGACTGCCATGCACGAGACGCTGTGGTCGTCGAGGTCGCAGCTGCCGCGGCTCAGGATCAGCGCCGGCTCGGTGTTGGACCCGGTGACAGCGAAGCGGTACCGGCCGGTGTGAGGCGGGCGCATCTCGAACACCATGTCAGGGCTGCGCTGGCCGACCGCGCGGTAGGGGCCCGAGGGGCCTGTGCAGCGGTTCGTGGCGGCGCTGACGAGGTCCTCGCGGCCGTAGGTCGTCGCGTCGAGAGCGAAAGGCACGGACTCGATCAGGATGCCGCTCCCGCAGCGCCCCGGGCAGGGGCCGACGGCGGCGCAGTCCCTCACGTCCTCGCAGTCGGTCAGGCCGTCGCAGTCGTCGTCGGCGCCGTCGCCGCAGTCGCACTCGAGGGTGTCGAGCAGCTCGATGTCGAGCTCGAAGGAGCCGGAGGCCCAGCTGTCGACCCGGTCGACCGCGACGTAGACCTGCTGGCCCGCGAGCATCGGGATCTCCTCGACGGCCGGGTTCTGCTTGTCGCCGAGCCTCGCGCCAAGGCAGGCGCCGTGAGCCGGCGGGCAGTCGTCGCCCACCCAGAGCACCACCTGGCTCGTGCTCCACAAGGAGGTGTCGGTCACGGAGAAGCGGTAGATGCCGGCGGGTCCGGCCGTGAACGAGTAGACCGTGTCGTCACCCATGGTGCTCGGGTTGCTCGGCACGCCGCAGCCGCCGTCATAGGTGTTGGCGTACTGGGACGTATCTCCAGTGGTCGTGCCGAGCTGGACGGTGATGGCGTTGACGCAGCTCTCGCCGGGGATGGCGCAGTCGAGCGAGCAGTCCGGATCCTGGCAGTCGTAGAGCCCGTCGTCGTCGTTGTCGGCGTCGTCGTCGCACTCGAACTCCACGGCGCCGAGGTAGTCGAAGCTCATCTGGAAGCCGCAGATGTTGTCCTCGAGGGGCGGAGAGGCGGTCCCGTCGACGATGATGTAGCGCTCCTCGCCCGCGCGCAGGCGCTCGGTCATGACCTGCCTGTCGCCCTGCACGACCTCCGCGTAGCCGATGCAGGACACCTCCTCTTCGCTCCCGCACGCGCCGGCGAGCACGTAGAAGGCCAGGTCGCCCTCGGTCTGCTGGTCGTCGTTGAGCTTGTACTGGTAGGTGCCGTCGGCGGTCGCGACGAGGTGGAAGACCCAGTCGTTGGCGGAGCTGCCGTCCTTGCGCTTGCCGGTCTCCGCGAAGAAGGGCACCACCGGGCAGGCCTGCGCCGAGAAGTTGTTGCCCGAGCCCCCGCGCCAGCCCTGCAGCATGTAGCCGTAGGGGACGACGTCGGGCACCTCCTTGGGATTCAGGCAGCTGTGCCCCGGGTAACAGCCGGGGAGCTTCGTGTCGAAGGTCGTCTCGCACCTGCCCTCGGTGCTGCACGTGCCGGGCCTCGTGCAGGGGTCCTCGTCGTCGCAGGGGGTGTCCGGCTCGGCCTTGTCGTAGATGCAGCCTCCCTCCTCGACCGAGCAGGAGTCCGCCGTGCAGGCCTCGTCGTCGTCGCAGAGGCGGTCGTCGGCCTCGTGCCCGCAGCCGTCCGCGAAGTCGCAGCGGTCCACGGTACAGGCGATGCCGTCGTCGCACGCGGAGTCCTTCGGGAGGTTGTTGCAGCCGAGCCCTCGGAAGCAGGCGTCCTCGGTGCACTCCACGCCGTCGTCGCACTGGCCGTGGTCGGGGGCGTTCACGCAGCCGATCTGGAGCTCGCAGTCGTCCTCGGTGCAGACCACGCCGTCGTCGCAGACCGAGTCGTCGGGGGTGTGCACGCAGCCGACCTCGGGATCGCAGGCGTCCTCGGTGCAGTCGAGGCCGTCGTCACAGTCGAGCACGGGGCCGGCCACGCAGCGCCCGGCCGCGCAGCTGTCGCCTACCGTGCAGGAGTCCCCGTCCTCGCACGGCTCCTGGACGGGCGGGTTCAGGCAGCCGACCACCCCTTCGCAGGACTCTCCGGTGCACACGTTGGAGTCGTCGCAGTCGGCGACCGTCAGCTCGTCGCAGTCCCCCGAGGCCACGCAGCTCAGGTGCCCCCACCGGTCGGTGCGAGCGAGCACCCCCACGAGGTCCAGGTCCCAGTCGGAGGCGCGGGTGCCGGCCACGGCGAAGCCGTCCTCGAGGGCGACCAGCCCCAAGGCGTACGCTCTCCGCCCCTCGGCGTACGTGCGCTCCCAGAGGCGCCGCCCCGCACCGTCCAGCATGGCGAGCAGCCCGCCGCCGCGAGGCAACGCGTCGGCGCCGCCACGCCACGTGTGTTTGGTGCCGGCGACCACGATGCCGTCGCCGGTGACCACGACGTCGGTGGCGAGCGTGTTCTGGGCCCCACGGATCTCGCGCGCCCAGACCAAGCCTCCCACGGCGTCGACTCGCAGCACGAGAAGGTCGCCCACCGAGTAATCGGCGTTCGACGCGCTGCCTGCGAAGACGAAGCCGCCTTCGATCTCGGCGACGGCATACACGATCTCGTGTTTGGCCGTACCGTGGCTGCGCTCACCGAGCAGCGTGCCGTCCTCGCTCAGGAAGGCACCCCACGCATCGAGAGAACCGTCAGCCTGCGACGTGGTGTACCCGGCCGCCATGAAGCCTCCGGCCGCGGCGACCACGTCCTGGAAGGCGCTCTGCCCGTCGCCGCCGTGCTCGCGTTGCCAGAGCAGCGCGCCGGCTCCGTCGAGGCGGAACACCTTGGCCCGGCGGGTGACGCCACCCGGGCCCTCCGCCCATCCGACGACAACGAGGTCCCCACCGGAGACAACCAGGGCCGTGGCGGACTCGTCATAGCTGCCGCCAACGCTTTTCTTCCAGACGACGTTGCCGAGGAGGTCGGTGCGCACGACCCATGCGTCACGGTCGCTGGTCCCGCTGCCTGAGACGATGTGCCCGGCCAAGGCGAAGCCGTCGGCCGACGCGACGGCGGCCTCGATCCGGTTTTGCGCACCGTCGGGGAAGGTCCGCTGCCAGAGCACGTTGCCCACCTCGTCGGTGCGTGTGACCCACCCCTTCCGGTCGTCCCAGAGGCCGGTGTTGCCGGCGAGCAGGAAACCGTCGTCAAGGGCCACGACAGCGGAGAGCTCGTCGTCCTCCGGGGTGGCGTAGACCCGCTCGAAGAAGCGCTCCCGCCCCGGCCGGCAGCGGCCGCCGCTGCAGCGGTCGCCGATCGTGCAGGCGTCTCCGTCCTCGCAGGCCTCGTCGTTGTGCGTGCTCACACACCCCGTGTCGGCGTCGCAGGCGTCGTCGGTGCAGACGTCGCCGTCGTCGCAGTCACGAGCGCCGCTCCCCTCGCAGCTCCCGTCGCTGCACTCATCGACCATGGTGCAGGCGTCTCCGTCGTCGCAGAGCGCCTCGTTGGGCGTGTAGGAGCAGCCGGAGCCGGGCACGCAGGCGTCGTCGGTGCAGGGGTTCGAGTCGTTGCAGGCCGTGGGCCCACCGCCGCGGCAGCGCCCCGAGACGCAGCGGTCCCCGCTCGTGCAGGGATCGCCGTCCTCGCAGTCGCCCTCCGCGGGCGCGTGCTCGCAGCCGCGGTCGCCGGCGCAAGTGTCCACGGTGCAGGGGTTGTCGTCGGCGCAGTCGAGTGCGCTCCCGGGCTTGCACTCGCCTCCCTCGCAGACCTCCTCTCCGTTGCAGAGGTCGCCGTCGGGGCAGGGGGCGCCCTCCGCCCTCGGGCTGTG
>CAZQPP010000217.1:0-12904 GCA_964594295.1 uncultured Myxococcales bacterium
AGGGTTTCAGGCTAACCGCTAACAGCTAACAGCCAACAGCTAGATCAAAGACTAGACGAAACGCCCCAGCGCATCCTCCGAGCGCAGCCCGCGCCCCACCGCGTCACGGATGCGGGCGGCGAGCCACTCCCCCAAGCCCGGCGCCCTCTCGCCCTCGAAGGGCTCGCCGGAGAAGAGCGCCCTGAGCTCCGCGAGCTCTCCGAAGGGGCGCAGGGCTCCGGCTGGGGCGTCGGCCGCGCAGGCATCGCAGCGCAGGCCCTGCTCGCTGGAGAAATGGACGGGCCCGCCCTCCGGAAACGGCCGGTGACAGGCGGTGCACTCGTGGAGGTCCGGCAGGCGCCCCTGCTGGTGAAGCACGATGACCCGGACGCGAGCCAGCACCCAGGCGGCCCTCGCGCGCCGCTCCTGACGCTCCACGGGGCCCGCCAGCGCCTCTTGCACCCAGGCGAAGAGGCGAAAAGGGAAGCGCGTCGGGTGGCCTTCTTCCACCAGGGCCAGGACGAGCTCGGCCGTGTGGGCTCTCACCGCGAAGGCGGCGAGGTCTGCCGGGTCCGGCTCGGCGGCGGACATGCGCCGCGCCTCGAGCAGAGTGCCGAGCCCCCTGGAGCTCGGCCTGTAGCGCAGGTGCACGCCGGCGTAGTCGTCGAGGGAGCCTCCGAAGCGCCGCCGGCTCCCGCGGGCGCCGCGCGCGAGGAGGGCGACCACGCCCTCGTCCTCGAGGGCCAGGCGCGCCACCATGTCCTTGTCGCGGTAGGGCACGCGCGAGAGCACGTAGCCGCGTGCGTCGACAGCCGGAGCGGGGCTCAACGCAGGAGATCGGCCACCAGCAGGCCCCCGCCCGCCGATGCGATGGCCGACAGCGAGAGCACGAGCATGCCGGGGGCCTGGGTCGGGTCCACGTGCAGGCGGTGCAGCAGCAGAGGAACCGCCGAGCCGAGCAGGGCAGCCACGGCGACCCCGGTGCCGACCGCCGCGCCGAGAGACACGAGGGCCGCTCCGTTGAGCATGAGCCAGCCCACGCCCGCACAGAAGAGGCCGGCGAGGACCGCCATCAGGAGGCCGGCGCCCGCTTCCCGCATGAGGTAGGGCCACACGCGCTCGGCAGGGAGCTGCGCCGTCGTCACGGCGCCGACGGCCACCGCGGCCGCGTGCATCGCCGCGGTGAGCGAGAGCAGCAGCAGCATCGGCAGGAGCACGAGCCAGTAGTCGAGGCTCGGCGCCGAGATGACCGCCCGCACGAGCCAGGTGACCACGAAGGCGGTCAGGCCCGAGGCGAGGAGCCAGGCGAGCCGGCCCGGCATGCGGGCGAGGACCGGGGTGCCGCGCTGTGGCACGCCCCAGGCGCCGCTCATACGCAGCAGGTCCTCGGTGGCCTCCTCGCGCAGCACGTCGAGCACGTCGTCGACGGTGATGATCCCGAGGAGGTGGCGCTGATCGTCCACGACCGGGATGGCGATGAAGTTGTAGTGCTCGACGAGGCGCGCGGCCTCCTCCTGGTCCATGTCGCTGCGGACCGTGATGATCTCGCGCTCCATGATCTTGCCGAGGCGGGCCGAAGGGTCCGAGACGACGAGCTCCCGCAGGCTGAGCACCCCTACGAGCTGGTCGAGGTCGTTGACGACATAGAGGTAGAAGACCGTCTCGGCCTCCTGCGCGTCCCTCGCCTCGCGGAGCGCGCGCACGGCGTCCTCGACGGTGCAGTCCTCGTGGAGCTCGAAGACCTCGGGGGTCATCAGGGCGCCCGCCGTCTCCGGGCTGTGCTGCAAGACGTCCTCGACGCCTTCGGACTCCTCGGCGGCCATGCGCGAGAGGATGCGGGCGCGATCCTCGTCATCGAACTCGCGCAACATCGCGGCCGCGTCGTCCTGGCTCATGGCCTCGATGATGGCGATGACCTGGTCCTCGTCGCCGACCGAGGAGACGACGCGCCCAGCCTCCGCCGGGTCGAGCTCGCTGAGGACGTCGGCCATGACCTCGACGTCGCCGCTCAGGAGCAGGATCTCGGGCCGAACGGCCCTGGGCAGCTCGAGCAGCACCCGCGCGACGTCGGCCGGGTGTTGCCTCCCGAGCAGGTTGCGGATGTGCCCCTCGGCCGCGCGCCGCCTGAAGCGCAGGACCGTCTGGGCGACTACGCGTACCCGCGCGCGGTCTTGCTCCGTCGGGGAAGCCACTGCCGAGCCTCCCTCCCTATCGGCGCTGAATAGGCCGGGTGTCCAGCATCTCGAGGAGGGCACCGTCCTGGCTCGAGGCTGTGGTCTCGTCGACGCCGCTCCTCCCTTCGAGGGCAAAGTAGAGCAGGAAGAAGGTGAGTATGCCGAGCAGGACCGCGAGCACGTGGCCCACTCGGACGGGCACGTTCAGGCTGTCGCTCGACACCGGCCTGCGAAACCAGCTCACCATGCCGGAAGAGTCGGGGCTCACCTCGTCGGCCGGGAGCGCCAGCTCGAGGGCCGCCATCCAGAGATCGGGATCGGCCCCGAGCTCGGCGGCCACGACCTTGTAGAAGCCCTTCACGTAGACGCGCGCCGGGAGCAGGTGAAAAGAGCCGGCCTCCATGGCCTCGAGGTTGAAGGCCGAGATCCTCGTCCGCCGGGCGAGGCTGTCGATCTCCACGCCGGCGCTCAGCCGCGCCTCACGCATCAGGCTGCCCGGCGAGGGGAGCCGCGGAGGCACAGGGGGAGGACAAGGCTGTTGGGTGTTGCTCGACATCCTTGGCTGCGACATCTTTCCGGCGGCAATCCTTCTAGCATCGGGCCTCCCGCCATGGCAACCGCCCGGAGCTATCGCGCAGCGACGGGTTTGACCCCTCCTTTGAGCCTGTCATAGAGTCCCGCGCCCCTCGCGCCCGGGCTCTGCCATCGCAGCCGGGCCGCGGGCACCCTGCTTACCCAACAAAGCGCGGAATCGTCCCATGCTCGAGTTCATGCGCCAGCGCTCACGTTCGTGGCTGGTCTACCTGCTCTTCGGGATCATCATCGCGGTGTTCATCCTGACCTTCAACCCGTGGGCCGGGCGGCCCCTGGACGTGGCGGGCGCGGGCAACCCCCTGCTCGCCGAGGTCGGAGATCACGAGATCGACATGAGCCTCCTCCTCATGGGCCTGTCCCTGAGCGCCGACCCCGCCGGCCGGACCGACAGCCCACGCGCGATCCAGCAGGACTTCCTGTACCGCAACACCCGCTTCTACTACGCGGGAGGCCCGCTGGACCTCGCGGCCTACGGCCCCTCTCCGGAGAGGGTCTCGCCCATCAAGATCCAGAAGGTGGTCGAGGACTTCGTGGAGACCTACCTGACGTCCGACCTCGCCGAGGAGCTTGGGCTCTTCGTGTCGGTGGACGAGATCACCGAGAGGGTGCTCGACGGCCCGCGCTTCAAGGACCCCGAGACGGGGCAGTTCGACCCGGACTCCTACACGCGCTTCGTGCGCTTCACCCTGAGGACCACCAAGAAGCGCTACGAGGACTTCTTGAGGCGGGAGATCCTGAGGGAGCGCCTGATCCACCTCGTGCGCTCGCTCGGAGACCTGCCGGCGGCGCAGCGTGACTTCCTCGTCCGCGCCGTCAACGACAAGGTGGACCTCGAGTACGTCGCCCTCAACGCCGAAGCCCTCGCGCCGTCGGTGCAGGTCAAGGACGACGAGGCGAAGACCTGGGCCGAGGGGAACGCGGACAGGGTCAAGGAGTTCTACGAGGCGAACCTCAAGCGCTACGACAAGCCCGAGCGGGTGAAGCTACGCGGCATCTTCTTGAAGGCCCCCTTCAAGTTCCTGCGCGAGCACATGAAAGACGACGCGGCCAAGCTCGCCGAGCTCGACGAGGAGTGGAAGAAGGCCAAGGACGAGGCCGCGGCGGCCCGCAAGGCCTTCGACGACAAGCTCGCCGAGGCCGGGAAGGAGGCCAAGCCGGCCGAGATCTTCGCCGAGGTGGCGGGCGAGAAGAGCCAGCACGACAGGTCCAAGGAGAAGGGCGGGCTCTTCGACGACCCGGTCTCCAAAGAGCAGATGGGGCGCTGGCCCTTCGGCAAGCAGATCGCCGCGGCCGCCTTCGACAAGGAGGTCGGGAGCGTCGTCGGCCCCGTCGAGACCGACAACGGCTACTGGATCGTCCGCATCGAGGAGCGCATCGCCGCCGACAAGCGCCCCCTCGAGGCGGTGCAGGTGGAGATCGCCAAGGAGCTGCTCAGCAAGGACCTCGCCGAGAAAAAGGTCGAGGAGGACACCGCGTCCTTCCTCGCGCTCGCCAGGGAGAAGGCCGAGACCCCCCTCGAGGAGGTGGCCGAGCAGTGGAGCAAGGAGCACGGCCTCGAAGGCGAGGACGCCATCGCCGTGCAGGACACCGGGAGCTTCGCGCAGGTCCCCGCGGGCTCGCTGCCGCCCTCACCCGAGCGCCTCGGGGAGGTCCCGCGAATCGGCCTGACCCGAGAGCTCCAGGAGGCCGCCTTCGCGCTGACCAAGGAGAAGCCGGTGGCGGACAGGGCCTTCACCGTGGAAGGCCAGGAGAGCCGCTTCGTGGTCCGCCTCAAGGAGCGCGGCGAGGGCGACGAGGAGGCCGCGAAGACCGCCAAGGAGAGGGTCGCGCGGGAGGTCCAGCCCCTGCGCGCGCGCCTCGCCTTCAGAGGCCTCGTCGACGCGTTGCGGAAGCACGCCCAGAAGGAGGGCCGCTTCAGCTACACCTCCGCCTACCAGGAGATGCTCGCCAACGAGCTGAAGAACCTCGAGCGCAGAGCGCCCGAGCAGCCAGGGCCGGCCTCCTGAAATCTCTGAGCAGGCAGGGTCCGGCGGATGTCGTGACCCGGTGAGCAGGCGCGCCCCGGCAGACACCAGCGGGCTCGTCCTGCGACAGGCCGCCCTGCTCCGCGGCAGGGTGCTCGTGCTCGCCTGCCCGAGCGCCGAGGACGCGGGGAGGCTCACAGCGGCCTTCGGGAGCGCCGGCGCGGAGCCTGGAGATGAGCTCTGCTTCCTCTGCGACGACCTGCACGTGGCGCAGAACCTCGAGGGCGGGCCGGCGCGCGCCCACTTCGGCGTCTGGCTCGACGGGCCCGAGCGCTTCGACACGGTCCTCGTTTACCTGCCCAAGAGCGGCGACCAGCTCGAGCTCCTGCTCGTGCTCGCCCGCCGCGTGCTCGAGGGGAGCGGCTCGCTCCTCCTCGTGGGCGCGACCCGCGGAGGGGTCAAGGCCGCCGGACGCCGCCTCGATGTGCACTTCGCAGAGGTCGTCAAGGAGGACGCCGCGCGCAGGTGCCAGCTCCTCCGGGCGAGCGCTCCCAGGCCGGCGGACAGCACGATAGACGACTTCTTCGGGCGCTTCGAGCTGAGCCACGGCGGCGTCAGCCTTCGGGTGACGACCATGCCCGGGGTCTTCGCCCACGGAGGCCTCGACGACGGGACGGCCATGCTCCTCGAGGCCCTCCTACGGGTGCGCTGCCGTCGGGCCGCCGACGTCGGCTGCGGCTCGGGTGTGCTCGGCGCGTGGGTCGCCGCTTCGACCGGGGCGCGCGTCGATCTGCTCGACACAAGCGCCTATGCCGTCGCCGCCGCCGAACGCACGGTCGCCGCCAACGGCCTCGAGCGCGTCGCGGTCCGTGCCTCCGACGTCTACTCGCGCGCCCGCGGGCCCTACGACCTCATCGTCTGCAACCCGACCTTCCACCGCGGCCTCGAGACCGACGCGTCGATGGCGGAGGCGGTGGTCGCCGGAGCGCCGCGGCAGCTCCGGAGGGGCGGGCGGCTCCTGGTCGTGGGCAACAGCTTCCTGCCCCACCGCCGCCTGGTCGCGGCCGCCCTCGGGCAGGCGAAGATCCTGCGCGAGGACGGTCGCTTCAGGGTGGTGGAGGGGCGAAGGAGCTGATCCGGCTCAGCTCCCCCCGTCCTCCGCGGCGGCCTCGGCCGTGGCCTTTTGCAGGTCGACCTCTATGCGGCGCCTCACGCGATCCATGGCTTCGACCGAGGCCTGGTGCGCGTCGTTGTGGTCGGTGAAGCGCTCGGCGACCTCCGCGTTGGTGCGGTAGATCTCGGCGGCCCGGAAGAGGAGCGGCCGCAGCTTCTGGCGCAGCTCCTGCTCGTAGATCGCCTTCTCCTCGGCGTCGAGGTTGTCGGGGACCTCGGCGGCCATGAGGTCGTCGTAGAGCTCCTCGTAGAGCTTGCCGATGGCCAGCCCGGCCCGGAGCGAGTAGGTCCGCGCGGGCATCTTGACGACCGCGAGGTAGGCCGTCTGGGCGCGCAGGAAGAGGCGGGTCTTGCGGTCGAGATCGGTGCGCATGCGATCGAGGGGCAGCCTCAGGCCCTGGGCGGCGAAGCGCCGGTGCACGATGCGGGCCAGGCCGAGGCGGGCTCGGACGGCGTGCACGTCGTAGCGGATCATGCGCAGGTGCTCGTGGCTCTTGTGGAAACGCACGGCCTCCTTGAGCCAGCGCTGGGCCTCGTCGAGCTTGCCCGCCTCGAGGAGCGCGAGGCCGAGGCGGGTACGGACGGCGAGGGCGTCCGGGGGGACCAGCGGGCGCTCGGTCAGGGGCTTCAAGGCGGCGGCCGCGGCTCCCCACTCGCCCGCGGCCTCGAGCCCCGTCGCGAGGCGGAAGCGCCGGCGCGCGGCCTCCGCCACGGCCCAGGCGTCGGGGAGCAGGGCCCGGTAGCGCGACGCCGCCACCAGCGGCCGGCCCGCGTACTCGAAGCAGAGCCCCGCGTTGAAGCGCGCGGCCCGGCCGAGCCTGCTCTCCGGCACCAGCTCGGCGACCCGGGAGAAGAGCTCGGCGGCCTCCGGGTAGCTCTCGTCCCGCATCTTCGCCCTGCCCCACTCGAAGAGCTCCGAGGGGTCGAGGACCTGCACCTCTACGCCGCCGCCGGGCTTGTGCACCGAGGTGAAGACCATCGGGTCGAGCTCGTCGACGTGCTGCTGTGGAGGCGCGGCGCCGCCGCAGGCCGCGAGGGTGAGCGCCGCGGCCAGCGCGAGGGGCGCTGCGGCGGTCGTTCCTCGTGAGCGGTGGGCGATCATGGGCTCATCTTCGATCCGGGCGGCTCCCGGATCAAGGCAGGGGCGCGCTTGTGGAAGGAAGGCACGACCGCGCGCGTGGATTCCGGCGGCAGGCACGTGCCCAGGCTCCCGTTACTCCATCGCCGAGCCGCTGTTTGCCGGGTCCTTCGCGTACTCGGGCCAGGGCGTCTCGGGGATCTCGTCCGGCAGCCCGGTCGGGACCATCACGAGATCGGCGCCGCCTATGTAGAGCACGCCCGGCAGACCGAGGTGCATCCACTCGGGGGGATCGTCTTCGGCGTAGCGCGTGTACCACTCGTGGCGCCCGGTCAGGGCGTCGAGGCGGAACACGCGCCCGTCGTCGGAGGCGACGTAGAGGCGGTCGCCGGTGGCCAGGGCCAGGCGTCGCGGCTCGTGCTCCGAGAGGCCCCAGCTCCACAGCTCCGCGCCGTCTCGCACCGCCCTGACGGTGTCACCCACCGCCGCGTACACGGTGTCGTCCGCCGCCAGCAGCAGCTCCGGGCCGATCTCGTGAGGCAGGGCGAGGCTCCAGACGGGCTCGCAGACACCGCTGCCACACGCCCCGGTGTCGGTCGCGCGCAAGGTGTCCCCGTCCGCGAAGTAGAGGCGGTCGCCCGCGCCGACGGCGACGGCCGCCTCCCTGCCCATGCTCGATCCTACGTAACGCCAGCGCTCGGCCCCGTCGCCGGGGGTCACCGCGAGGATGCCGTGCTCGTCGCGCACGAGCACCAGGGTGCCGTCGGAGAGCACCACCATCGCGCTGATGCGCTTGTCCGGGGGATCGAAGGTGGCCTCCCACTTCAGGTCGCCGCTCTCCCCCTCGAAGGCCCTCAGGTTCTCCAGGAAGGCCGAGAAGACGGTGCCCCCGGCGCCCTCCACCGGCTTGACCCGGCAGGTGCGGTAGCCGGTCTGCCAGAGCACGACGCCGTCGGCCGCGCGCAGCTTCTGCAGGTTGTGCAGGTCCTGGGCCAGGCTGCAGATGTAGAGATCGCCGTCGCGGGCGATGAGGGCGGGGACCGAGGGCTGCCGGTAGGCCTCCCAGACCAGGGTCTCGTTGGGGACCGTGTCGGGGTCGTCGGGTGTGGCCGGGTGGAGCTTGCTGAGCCAGAAGCTGTCGGAGACGTAGTAGTTCCCCTCGGCGTCGCGCGCCGGGGCGTGCATCGGGTTCTTCTTCGAGGCCAGCTCGAGGGCTCGAAGCCTGGTCAGGGGGTCACAGCCGTCGCCGAGGCCGTCGCCGTCGGCGTCCGCCTGAGCCGGGTTGTGGAGCAGCCCGCAGTTGTCGGCGCCGTCGCCCACACCGTCTCCGTCGGCGTCTCCCTGCGCCGGGGCGGCGCCCTCCGCGCACACGAGACACGCCGCGGCGCTGTTGCGGGCGTCCCGGGCGTAGTCGGGCCAGGGCGTGTCGGGCGTCTCGTCGCCGCGGTCGGTGGGGACCAGCATCATGACGCCCCGGCCGCCGAGGTAGAGCACACCCGGCTCCCCGAGGTGCATCCACTCCGCGGCGCCCTCGCCGGCGTAGCGCACGAACCACTCCTGGCGCCCCGTCGCCGTGCTCAGGCGGAAGGCCCTCCCGTCGCCGCTGGCAACGTAGAGCCCGCCGCCGGTGGCCAGCGCCAGCCTCCGCGCGGCATGCTCGGTGGAGCTCCACGACCACAGCTCGGCGCCGTCTCTCACGGCTCGGACGGTGTCGCCTGCGATCACGTAGGCCGTGTCCTGCTCACCCAGCAGCAGGTCGGGTCGCAGATCGAGGTGCCACGAGAGGCTCCACGCGGCCTCGCACGGGCCCTCGTCGCAGCGCGAGGGGTCGAGGGCCCAGAGCCTCCTCGTCTCAGTGAAGTAGAGCCTCCCCGCCTCCCCGATCGCCACGGCCGGGTGCTCGCCGACGGCGCCCGCCTCAAAGCGCCACAGCTCGCTCCCGTCCCGCGGGCTCACGGCCACGAGGCCGTAGCCGCGGCGCGCGAGCACGGGCGCTCCGCCGGAGAGCGCCGCCATGGCGCGGATCTCCCGATCGGCCGAGCCGACGCGCGTCTCCCAGCGCAGGGTCGCGGTCTCGCGGTCGAAGGCCCTCAGGTGCTCTCGGGAGGCCGAGAAGATGGTGCCGGCGCCGTCCTCCACCGGCTTCACGGCGCAGGTGTCGCTGCCGGTCTTCCAGACCGCCTCACCGTCGGCGGCGCGAATCTTCTGCAGGTTCCAGGCGTCCTCGTGCCTGCTGCAGAGGTAGAGGTGCCCGTCCTGACCGAGCAGCGGAGCCCCCTCGGGGCGCAGCAGCTTCTGCCAGTGCAGGGCCTCGTCCGCCTCGGTCCCGGGGTCGTCCGGCTCGGCCGGCGCGAGCCGGCTGAGGTAGTCGCCGTCCGACACGTAGTAGTGGCCCTCGGCGTCGCGCGCCGGGGGTCGCAGGCCGTGGTTGCCGAGCTCGATGGTGCGGCTCACGGTGAGCGCGTCGCACACGTCGCCGGCGCCGTCACCGTCCGCGTCCTCCTGCTCCGGGTTGTAGAGGAGCGGGCAGTTGTCCCCCTCGTTGCCCACTCCGTCACCGTCGCGATCTCCGGGTGTCGGCGTTCCTCCGCCGCCGCAAGCGAGGCACGCGCTCGAGCTGTTGCTCAGGTCCTTTCGCTCCTTCGGCCAGGGTGTGCCGGCCAGCTCGTCTTCGAGGCCCGTGGGCACCATGCGGAGCAGGCCCTCGTCGCCGACGTAGAGCACGCCCGGCTCTCCGAGGTGGATCCACGCCGGCGCGCCGTCGTCGGCGAAGCGCGTGTGCCACTCGTCGCGGCCGGTGCGTGCGTTCAGGCGGAAGAGCCTGCCGTCGTCGGTGGCCGCGTAGAGGCGCTCGCCGGTGGCCAGGGTCATCAGGCGCACACCCGGCTCCGAGAAGCCCCAGGTCCAGAGCGGGATCCCCTCCTTCACCGCGCGCACCTTCCCGGCACCGATGGCGTACACCACGTCTCCCTCGCCGACGAGCAGGCCCGGGCTCAGGTGCACGCCCAGCGCCGCGCTCCACACCACCTCGCAAGCGCCGTCCGCGCAGCTCGAGGTGTCCAGGGCCCAGATCTTCTCGTCCGCGCTGAAGTAGAGCCTGCCCCCTCCGCCGATCGCCATGGACGCGTCGCGGCTCACCCCGTCCGCCTCGAAACCCCAGGCCAGGTCGCCGCTCTCCGGGTCCACGCCGAGCACGCCGAAGCCGTTGCGCAACGCCGCGAGCTTCCCGTCCGGCAGCATGGCCAGGGCCATGGTGTAGGCGAAGGCGGGGCCGGGTGAGATGCCCCACTTCGAGGTGGCGCTCTCGCGGTCGAAGGCCATGATGTCGTCGAGGTTGGAGGTGAAGATGGTCCCGAGGCCGTCCTCGACGGGCGTCACCCGGCAGGTGTGGTAGCTGCTCTCCCAGACCATCGACCCGCCGGCGGTTTCGATCTTCTGCAGGCTGAAGCGGTTCTCGGCGGAGCTGCAGACGTAGAGGTGGCCGTCCCTGCCGAGGAGCGCCGGGGTCGCCGGCCCCATCAGCAGATCCCAGCTGACGAGCTCGTTGGTGGGCGTGCCCGGGTCGTCCTCCCGCTCCGGGAAGACGGCGGTCAGCCACGACTCGTCGGAGAGGTACAGGCGCCCGTCGACGTCCTGAGCGGGCGCGTGCATCTCCGGATCGGAGTCCCACGCGAGGGTGCGGCTCACCCCCCAGCCGTCGCATGCGTCGCCGAGACCGTCGCCGTCCGCGTCCGACTGCACGGGGTTGTAGGAGAGCGCGCAGTTGTCCGCCTCCGACGCGACGCCGTCCCCGTCCGGGTCCTGCTGGTCGGGTGAGGCGCCGGAGGAGCACCACCAGCACGCGTTGCCGCTGTAACGCCAGTCCCTCTGGAAGCCCGGCCAGCCAGCCTTCGGGCTGCCGCGGGAGAGCCCCGTGCTCACCCCGACCAGGCTGCTGTCGGCCCGGAAGTAGAGGGTGCCGTCGTCAGCCAGGGTCATCCGGGAGGCCGAGTTGGCCACCCTGATCTCCCCGAGCACGGCTCCTGTCACCGTGTTGATCGCCTTCACCTCGCCCCACTCGCACCTCGCGAAGAGCACCCCGTCCTCGCGCAGGACCATGCCGTCGTAGAAGGTGCCGTGGCAGGTCGCCGTCCAGAGCCTCGCCCCCGTGTCGCCGCGGAAGGCGTGCATGTCGCGCGCGAAGTCGAGGGCGAAGGCGTCGCCGTTGGGGGCCAGCACGGGCTGTGCGCGCGGTATCAGGGTCGCGGAGCTCCACACCTTGTCGCAGTCGCCCGCCAGGCACCGCGCCGGGTCCACCGCCACCAGCACCTGCTGCCACTCCCGGCCGAAGACCACGCGGCCGTCGCCGCGCACGGCGATGCTGCCGCCCTCCGGGAAGGCGCCCCAGCGTTTGCTCCACCGCTGCTCGAGGGTCTGCGGGTGGAAGCCGCGGATGAAGTCGTCGTCGGAGGTGAGCACGAGGGTGCCGTCAGCGAGGACCACGGGCATGCCGAAGACCGAGACCATGTCCACGGTGCGCGTCGCCTGCATGGCGCCGTCCTTGCCCGAGAAGCGCCAGAGCCTCCCCGCCCCGGTGACGAAGAGATCTCCCTCGGCCGTCAGCGCGATGGCGTCCGCCTCGATCTCCGCCGACCAGCGCTCCTCGAAGGCGACCGTGTCGAAGGCGTGCACGCCGCGGCCCATCAGGAAGAGCAACCTGTCGGACCCCATCACCGCGCGACCGGCCCTCGCGACGTCGAGGTCGTCGAGCTTCCCGGCGTAGAGGAAGGTCTCGTCCATCGGCGTGCCGGGGTCGTCCACGACGCTCGCGTTGAAGCCGTAGAGCTTCTCGCCGCAGACCGAGTGGATCATGCCCCGCGGGTCCAGGATCGGGCGGCTGCAGCCCTCGCCCGCCGGCACCTGCCAGACGACCGACATGTCGACCGAGCAGCTCCCGGGCCGGCTCCCGGTGCAGGCGCCGGCGCTGCACGTGTCACCCGTCGTGCAGGGGTCTCCGTCCTCGCACGGGCCGCTCAGGTTCGTGTGGGCGCACTGGCCGGTGGCCGGGTCGCAGGAGTCCGAGGTGCAGGGGTTGTGGTCGTCGCAGGCGAGGTGGTTGGCAGGGTTTCGGCAGCCTTCGACCACGTCGCAGATGTCCAGGGTGCAGGCCTTGCTGTCGTCGCAGGCCAGCGCGTCCTCCGTGTGGGAGCAGGCGCGGCTCTCGAAGTCGCAGGTGTCCACCGTGCAGGGATCGCCGTCGTCGCAGACGGCGTCGTTTGGCTCGTGGCCGCAGTCCCCGGTGGCGACGTCGCAGCTGTCCGTGGTGCAGGGGTTGTCGTCGTCGCAGTCCCCGTCCCCCTCGCAGGGTGGGACGCAGCCGCCTATGGCCTCGTCCCTGTCGCCGTCGCAGTCGTTGTCGATCTTGTCGCAGCTCAGCTCGTCTGCGTGCTCGTAGAGCGCCGAGAAGGTCAGGTACTCAGGCGCACCGCACGGCCGCCACGCGCCCCCGGAGCAGAGGGCCGCCGGCTTGAAGGCGCCGGCGCAGACGCCATCTTGCAGCTCGCAGAGCCGCAGGTCGGCGGCGACGAGGTCGGAGGTGTCCTCGGCGTCCGTGAGGCCGTCGCAGTCGTTGTCCGTGCCGTCGCAGACCTCCGGCGACGGGCTCCCTTCTACGCAGCTGTCGAGGAGCTGGCCGCCGACGCAGGAGGTCTGGCCCGTGGCCTCGCAGGCGCCTGTGCCGCAGGTCGTCGGGGAGGGGACGAAGCCCTCGTCGGTGTCGTCGTCGCAGTCGTTGTCCACGCCGTCGCAGACCTCGTCGGGGGGATCGGTGGGGACGCAGGCGGGGGTGGTGTCCGTGCCTGGGTCCGAGTCGGTGGCCGTGTCGGTGGCCGTGTCCGTGGCCGTGTCCGTGGCCGTGTCCGTGGCCGTGTCCGTGGCCGTGTCCGTGGCCGTGTCCGTGGCCG
>CAZQPP010000218.1:0-12871 GCA_964594295.1 uncultured Myxococcales bacterium
CGGATCTGTGGGGGCCCGGGGTTGGTAACACCCCGGGCTACCCGACACAGCTAACAGCTTCAATACACGAAGAAGAGATCGAGCTGGACCGTGGTGACCGGCTCCGGCACCGGCGCGGCCACGTTGGCGGCGAGCGCGCCGCCGGGGAAGAGCGTAGCGACGCCGAGGTCCACGCCGAGATGAGGCCCAAGCCGGTAGCGAGCGTCGACGCCCGGCTCGACGCCGTAGACGCCGCCCATGCCGGGCGTTGCCTCGGCAGCGAAGGGCGTGGCCCAGAGCGCGCCGGCCTCGAGCTCGAGGCTGTCACCGCCGAGATCGAAGCGGTAGCCCACCGCGGGGCGCACGTACCAGGCGTTGGTCACTGCACCGATGATCTCCCGGAAGAGCAGCCTGTCCACGTGGAAGTCCCGGTGAAAGGTGTGCTGCTCCCAGGTCGTGTTCTGCTCGAAGCGGGGGTCGACGAAGAAGTCGCTGTCCGGGGTGGCGACGGTGTTGGAGCCGTCCTCTACGCCGAGGGTGCCGCTGCTCTCCCCGGCGGACTCCGGGTCTCCGGTCGCCATGCCCATGTCGAGGCGCCCGAAGAAGCCCTCGTAGTCGTAGCGCCCGCGGAAGGCGGCGCCGAAGGAGAGCACGTCACGGCCGGTGTCGGGATCGGGGAAGCTCTGGGTCGTGCCGATGCTGCCGAAGACCATCTCGGCCTCCAGGGCCACGTCGAGGCTCTGCTCGAGCGTGGGCCAGGCGCGGAAGTGGAGGGCGACGCCGGGCGTCCAAAGGTCCATGTCGAAGGGCAGCAGGGGGAGGTCGTCGTAGGCCGTGGCCGGGGTAGGTGTCGGACCGGCGCCGGGGGGCGCGCCTTCGAGGGCATAGCGGTCGCCCTGGAGGTCGGCGGTGCGGCGGCGGAGGCAGAAGCCCCAGTCGAAGAGCCATCCCTGTTCGGCCCGGGTGGCGGCGGTGCGTTCGGCTTCCTCGGAGGGGGTGGGCATGCTGGTGCGCAGCTCGAGCACCCACTCCCCGACGTCGTCCTGCTGGCTGAGGTCGAAGGGCTGCCCCGGCCCCGAGAGGCCGCGCTCGCTGTGCAGGCCCTCGGCGGGCCATCTCCAGGCCAGGCGTACGCCGAGGCCCATCGCGTCGGTGCGGACCTCCACTCCGTCGTAGACCGTGCCGAAGTCGCAGTCTTCGCAGTCCCCCGCGTTCTCCCGCAGGCCGAGGCCGAAGTGGGCGGGCATGCGGCCGATCCTCGCCCAGACCCTCGAGAGGGGCATCCAGTCCGCGTACAGGTAGGGCACGGCGAAGGCGTCATGGGCGCTGTTGCGACCGCCCTCCGGCGAGGCCTGGTCGGGGTAGTCGCTCAGGAGGGGCTCGCTCTGCCCGGGCTCGAGCGCGGGGGTGCTCCCCATCACGAGCCGGCCGAGCACGTCGAAGCCGGCCCGCACGCGGAAGGCCTCGGTGACGTGGAGGACGGGCTCGTAGCGCAGCCGCAGGTTGCTGCCCCACACTGCGTTCTCCTCCCGGGCCCCTTCGACGCCGGCCGCGGCGGGGGTGCGGAGCACGGCGGGGCCGATGGCGGAGCCGAGCTCCGGGTTCACGAAGAGGTCCGTGCGCATGCGGAGCTGCAGGTGGTGCTCCAGCCACGCGACACCTCGCGCCTCCGTGTCGGCTGCCGGCACGACGTCGAGCGGGCGCGCACCTTGCGCGAGCGCAGGACTGGCCGCGAGCAGCAGCATCAGGGCGGGCAGGTAGCGAAGCAGGAGGAGGTTCTCTCGACGTGGAGCGCGGGGTATAGCAGGGAGCGCCCGCGCGCGCACGTCGCCTCAGCTCGCGCCTTCGGCCTCCCCTCCCCGCAGGCCCAGCTCCTTCATCTTGAGCTGGAGGCTTTTCCGGCTGATGCCCAGACGCTGCGAGGCGTGGGTGACGTTGCCGCCTGTCTCCTGCAGGGCGCGCGCTATGAGCTCCTTCTCGATGCGGGCGCGGCCCTGTCGGACCGCCTCCTTGAGGCTCATCCCGGCGCTCTCGATCAGGTCCGGGGCTGCGGCCGACGCGGCCTCCAGGTCCGGCGGCGGGGTCACGGCGACCGCCTTGCGGATCTCGGTCGGCAGGTCGTCGGTGTCCAGGACCAGGCTGTCCGAGAGGAGCACGGTCCTCTCGACGACGTTCTCGAGCTCGCGGATGTTGCCCGGCCAGGGGTAGTGGCAGAGCACCTCGGTGGCGTCGTCGTCGAAGACCGGCGCGGGGCGCGTCAGGCGGCGAGCGGCTCGCCCGCAGGCGTGGCGAAGAAGCCGCGGCACGTCTTCGCCACGGTCGCGCAGCGGCGGCAGGAAGAGAGGCACGACGTTCAGGCGGTAGAAGAGGTCCTCCCGAAAGCGCCCCTCGGAGATCAGCGCCTGAAGGTCGCGGTTCGTCGCGGCCACGAGGCGCACGTCGCTCTGAAGGGTGCGCACTCCGCCCACGCGCTCGAAGGTCCCCTCCTGGATGGCCCTCAGGAGCTTGACCTGGCTCTCGAGGGGGATCTCGCCCACCTCGTCCAGGAAGAGGGTGCCGCTGTCGGCCAGCTCGAAGCGCCCGGGCTTGCTCTGGACGGCGCCGGTGAAGGCCCCGCGCTCGTGGCCGAAGAGCTCGCTCTCCACGAGCTCCCTCGGGATGGCGGCGCAGTTGATGCGGATGAAGGGGCCGTCCTTTCTGGAGCTGTGCTCGTGCAGGGCGCGGGCGACCAGCTCCTTGCCGGTGCCGCTCTCTCCGGTGAGGAGCACGGTGGCGGGGGTGTCCGCCACGCGCTCGATGAGCTGGAAGAGCTCCCGCATCGGCGCGGAGTCGCCGACCATGCCGAAGCGACCGCCGGCCATCCTGTCCTCGCCGGCGTGCACGGCGTCCTGGTTCAGCCGGAACTGTCGGGCCGCCTTGTCGATGACCTGCCGGAGCTCGGTGCGGTCGAAGGGCTTGGTCACGAAGTCGAAGGCCCCGGCCTTGATGGCCTCGACCGCGAGGTCGACGGTGCCGAAGGCGGTGATCAGGATGACCGGGACGTCGGGCCAGTCCTTGCGCACCCGCCGCAGCAGCTCCATGCCGTCGGTGCGCGGCATCTTGACGTCGGTGACGACCACCGAGACCGCCTCCGAGGCCAGGGTGTCGAGGGCCTCGGCACCGTCGGCGGCGGCGAGGACCGAGTAGCCGGCGCGCTTGAGCAGGGTGGACAGGACCTTGCGGATGTTCACCTCGTCGTCGACGACGAGGACGGTCTCCATGGCTTCGTCGCTCAAGGCTCGTCTCCGAATGGCCCGGCCAGCGTCTCCTCTACCCGCAGGCCGAGGCTCCCGCGCCAGAGCACCGCGCTCAGCTCGTCCCCGATCTCCACCTCGTCGGCGCGCCGGACGAGGCGGTCTCCCGCGCGCAGTAGGGCGTAGCCTCGCCGCAGGTGCGCCTCGGGCGACAGGGCTTCGAGGCGGCTCGCCGCGTGGCGGAGCCTGGTGCGGCGATCAAGGACGCTGCGTCCCACGACGCGGCGCAGGCGAGCTTCGAGGGCCGCGACGCGCTCGCGATCGGCGGCGAGGCGCCTCGCGGGGTGCAGCCCCGCGAGGGAGCGCCGCAGGGCCGAGAGGCGCAGGCCCTGCGCTCCGAGCATGGCGAGCATGCGCCCGCGCAGGCGGGCGGCCCGGTCGTCGAGACGTTGAGCCTGGGACTGGAGGATCTCGCGGGGATCCCTCAGGCGGCGGCGAAGCCCTTCCACGCGGCGCCTCTCGGCCACGATCTGGCGGTGGGTCGATCGAAGGGTGCGGGCCTGCAGCTCCCTCACGCCGGCCTGGAGCTCGTACCAGTCCGGCAGCGCCCGCTCGGCCGCACCCGTGGGGGTGGCGGCGCGCCAGTCGGCGGCGAGGTCGCAGAGCGCCGTGTCGGTCTCATGACCGACCCCCGAGATGACCGGCGTGCGTGCCCCGGCGACGGCCCTGACGACCCGCTCGTCGCTGAAGCAGAGGAGGTCCTCCAAGCTGCCTCCTCCGCGCCCCACGATGATCACCTCGACGTCTTCGAGGCGGTCGAGCACCCGGATGCCGCGCACGATCTCCTCTGGCGCCTCGACCCCCTGCACTCGCGCCGGGTAGAGCAGGATGGGCGCCGGGTAGCGCCCGTGGGCCGTGCGGATGATGTCGCGAACCGCCGCCCCGGTGGGAGAGGTGACCACGCCCACGACCTTCGGCAAGAAGGGGATCTCCTTCTTGCGCGCGGGGTCGAAGAGCCCCTCCGAGGCGAGCTGCTGGCGTAGCCTCTCGAGGGCGACGAGCAGCTCCCCGATACCGGCGGCCTGAACCTGCTCGACGATGATCTGGTAGCGCCCCCCGCGCTCGTAGACCGTCACGCGCCCGTACGCCCGGACGCGCTTCCCGTTCTGCATGCCAGGCGGGAGCCTCCCGCGCATGCGTCCCCGGAAAAGCACGCCTGGGAGCTTGTAGCCCTCCTCGTTGAGGTCGAAGTACGCGTGCCCCGCGGGCGACACGCTGAGGCCCGTCACCTCGCCCTCTACCCAAGTCATGCCGACGCCGCCCTCGACGGCGGCCTTGATGCTCAGCACCACCGCTTTGACGCCCGGGACCTGGGAGGTCGCGGCGGGGGTCGGAGCGGGCTGGTGGAAGGTCGGGCACACGTGCGCAGGCCTGGAGCGTTGGAGCGGCGATCCGTAGCATGGGCGGGGCGATGACACCAAAGGGGGGCGGCGGCCGTGGCCGTGGCCGTGCCAGCAGCACGTCCATCCCGCGTAGCGCCCGCCGCGCCTCGGTGCTATTACCTGATTCGTGCGCAAGCCAACGACCCTCTTCAGCCTGACAGCGGCCGCCATCGGCCTGCTGCTCGCGTTTCCGGGCCGCGCCGAGGCGGCACAGCCGCCGGTGCTCGACGTCGCCGGCGCCAGCGGGACGGTGCAGGTCCGCGGCGCGATCCGCTACCGCCTCGCGCACAGCTCGGTGCGCATAGTCCGGGAGCTCGCCTGCTACGACGACCCGATGCTCTGCGCGGGGAGCCAGGGCATCGTCGCCGGGCGCGAGGTCGACGCGTCGAAGCTCCGCCACACGCTGACCGCCGACCTCAGGCTTGGCCTGGTCCGCGGCGTCGAGCTGCGCATCGAGGCTCCCATGGTCCTCGGCGACCAGACCGGGCTCGACTACGCCAAGGGCGTCGGGCCGGACAACACGCGGGTGGGCAACGGCCTGCTCGCCCTGCCGCAGGACGGTCCCTCACGCTCGGGCTTCGGCGACATGACCTTTGGAGTGCGTCTGGCGCCGCTCCAGACGGACTACGAGGGGCTCAGCCCCACGCTGGTCCTGGACCTCCACTACACCGCGCCCACCGGCTCCGGGCCGCTCGCCGGCAGCGGCAACCCCGGCTCCGGCATGCACCAGGTAGGCGTCGGGGTCGACGCGGGCGTGAAGGCCCTCCCCTGGCTCGAACCCTACGTCGGGCTCTTCGGCCTGTTCCGACTCGCGGCTGACAGCGAGGCCTTCCTGACGGGCTTCGCGACCCAGCGCCTCGAGCACCCCGGCGAGATCATCGGCGGCCGGGTCGGCGCGGGCTTCACCCTGTGGGAGGACACCTTCCAGGACGCGGCCGCGCTCCTCGTCGTCGAGGGCAACGCTCGCCACACGGGGGACGGCAGGGCGGCCACCGTGCTCTTCGACGGCCTCGGCACCAGCCCCTGCACCGAGGACGCGGCCTGCCACGTGAACGAGAACATCGCCACCGGGTTGCCCACCAACGGCATCACCGACGAGGAGGGGCACGCCCGCATCGGCGGCTCGGTGGCCCTGGTGTATCGCCCGGTCAAGGTCTTCCAGCTAGAGCTCGAGCTCGGTCTCGGCTACACGACGGGGCACACGCTGACCTACGGCGAGCCCGGCATGGACCTCGACAGCAGCGGCACCGTCGACGAGCAGAACTCCCAGGGGCTCAGCGAGCTCAGCCCGCTCTACGTCCCGGAGATCGACCAGCTCGGAAACCGACTCCTCGCCCGCGGCTCCTTGGAGCTTGGGCTCGCGGTGTCGATGTCGGGGCGGTTCTAGGAGCTGTCAGCTCTCAGCTCTCGGCTCTCCGCTTTCGGCTCTCAGTTGTCGGCTACCCAGCGGGCGATGCGCTCGAGGGCCTTCTCGAGGTCCTGCTCCGAGGTCGCGTAGGAGAGGCGGATGTGCCCGGGCGCGCAGAAGGGGCTGCCCGGGACCGAGGCGACGTGTGCCTCGTCGAGGATGCGGCCCGCGAGCTTGACGTCCTCGTCTTCGCCCATGCCGAGCTTGGCCAGGAGGTCCCGGACGACAGGGAAGGCGTAGAAGGCACCGTCGGGGCGCAGGCACTCGATCCCTGGGATGGCGTTGAGGCCGTCGACGACCAGATCGCGCCGGCGGTGGAAGGCTGCGCGCCACTCGTCGAAGAAGTCGGTAGGGCCCTCGAGCGCCGCCAGAGCCGCCCACTGGGAGATGGAGCAGGGGTTGCTCGTCGACTGGGACATGAGGGCGCCCATCTTGGCCGCGACGGCGTCCGGGCAGGCGGCCCAGCCGATGCGCCAGCCGGTCATGGCGAAGGCCTTGGAGACCGCGTGGAGGGCGATCGTGTGGTCGACCATGTCCGGGCAGGCGCGCAGGAAGGGACAGAAGCCGGCGTCGCCGTAGACCAGGTCTGAGTAGACCTCGTCGGCGAGCACCACGGTCCCGTGCTCGCGCGCGGCTGCGCCGATCTCCTCCAAGGCTTCCCGGCCGAGCACCTCGCCGGAGGGGTTCGAGGGGTTGCAGAGCACCAGCACCTTGGTCCCGGCCATGGAGGCGGTGACGGCGGAGACGTCCACGGTGCCGTCGGGCCGGGGCGGGACCACGCGCGTCCGGCCGCCGCAGATCTTCACCTGTGCCGGGTAGCTCACCCAGCAGGGGGCGGGGATCAGCACCTCGTCGCCCGGGTCGAGCAAGAGGAAGAAGGCGTTGAAGAGCCCTTGCTTGGCGCCGTTGGTGATGACGACCTGGCTCCACTCGTACGAGGTGCCGCAGAGCTCCGACATGTAGGAAGCGGCGGCCTTCCGCAGCTCGGGGATGCCGGGCGGCGGTGTGTACGTGGTCTTGCCCGCCTTCATGGCCTCCGCGGCCGCGCGGCGAATGTGCTCTGGGGTTGGGAAGTCCGGCTCGCCCGCAGAGAGCGCTATGACGTCGATGCCCTCGGCCCGCATCTGCTTGGCCCGGGCCAGCATGGACAACGTCTCGCTGGGCTTCAGAAGCCCTGCACGGTCGGAGAGAGTCAAGCCGGTGCTCATTGTGAAGTCCCCCTTTTGAAGCGCTGCTTGAGTGCCGCGTTGACGTGCTCGGGCACGAAGCTCGACACATCCCCTTCGAGGCTCGCCACCTCCTTGACCAGCCGGCTCGACACGTAGAAGTAGTCCTCGCCGGTCATCATGAAGACGGTCTCGATGTGGCGGCCCAGGTGGTGGTTCATGTGGGCCATCTGGAACTCGTAGTCGAAGTCGCTGACCGCCCGCAGCCCGCGCAGGATGGCGTTGGCTCCGACCTCGTCTGCGGCTTCGACGAGGAGCCCCCCGAAGGCGTGAACGAAGACATTCGGCCAGGGCTTCACCGCCTCGGTGATGAGCTCGATGCGCTCTTCGAGGGTGAAGGTGGCGCGTTTGTCGATGTTGCGGGCCACGCACACGTAGAGGCGGTCGAAGAGGCGCGCTCCGCGCCGCACGAGGTCCAGGTGACCCAACGTGATGGGGTCGAAAGAGCCTGGGTAGATGGCGATCATCGCGCCCTCACGTTGATCTGTCACCCGAACTTGCTCCTCGCTCGTGGCCCTGAGGTAGACGGTCAGTCGACTGTCTCCGTACCGTCGCGCGTCTCCGAATGCAAGACCGGCGGGGGCGGGGGCCGGGTCGTCTCGCGAGGCGGACTCCCAGACGACCCTGGCGCCCGGCGCCAGCCACCCGTGCGAAGAGAGCAGCTCCAGCGTTTTGGACCCGAGAGCGCTCTTGTAGGGAGGATCGACGAAGACGATGTCGAAGGGCTGCTCGCCGCGCGCTTCGGGCCCGCCGCGGAGCCAGGACAGCACGTCGGCCCTCAGCGCTCGCACCCGGTCGTCGATGCCCAGGGCCTTCAGGCTCCGGACCAGCGCCTCGTAAGCTCCGCGCGATCGCTCGACTGCGACAGCGCGCGAGGCACCGCGGGAGATCGCCTCGCAGGTCAGCGTGCCCGCGCCCGCGAAGGCGTCGAGGACACGCGCTCCCTTCAGCTCCTCGCTAAGGATGGAGCCGAGGGCCTCGCGCACGCGCGCCGCCGTGGGGCGGACGCCGCGCGGGACGCCGCCGGAGAGGGGGCGGCCCGTGAGCCGTCCCCCGGTTACGCGTGGGGCGCTGTGGCGAGGCATCGGGGGAGCTTCGCCCATGCCGAGCGGGAGCGCCAGCGCTCCCTCGCTTCATCCCGGTCCCCGATTGCAGGCCCCCGGGAAGTGGGTCGAACTTGTTTTTTGCTTGACTTGAACCCCCTTCCCCGGCTTTTGTAGAGCATCTTTCAAGTTTGTATTGACACGATTCGGGCCCCCTCCCTATAATCGCTTTACCTGAATCTGGCTTTGCCGGCAGGGGTGTTTGGTCATGGCGACAACAAAAAAGCTGCCTGTGCGCAAAAAGAAGGTCTCCGGACTCCTCCTAAAGGAGGAGGCTGCTATCAGCAGAAGTCCGGACGCTCTGATGGCTACCGGGGGTGCCCCTGGTCCAGCTGAGGTCTTGACCGGAGGAGAGCTTTCGGCGCACTGCTCTCACGCATCACACGGATCCCACGGGTCCCACGGCTCACATGGCTCACACGGGTCGCATGGGTCGCACGGGTCGCATGGGTCGCACGGCTCCCACGGGTCGCACGGGTCACATGGCTCGCACGGCTCCCACGGGTCGCACGGCTCACACGGCTCCCATGGGTCTCACGGCTCGCACGGGTCCCACGGCTCGCACGGCTCCCACGGGTCGCACGGTTCCTGGTAGCGAGGAGTCTCCTCGGCGCAGGCGGTTGTGAGGGCTCCGAGAACGAAGCTCTCGTCCTCCTTCCGCCATGACCCTGGCTCCCGTTCCGAAACCAACCGACCTGCGCCTGCGACAGACTGAGCCGCTGGCACGTGCGCGGCGCCTCCGGGCGCGGCAACGACGAGCGCTCGTCAAGGTGGGCTACGCCTGCAACGACCGTTGCGTCTTCTGTCATGCGGAGGATTACCGCGACACGGAGGACGCAACGACCGAGGCGCTCGTAGCGAAGGTCTTCGCGGCTCGGCGTTCCGGTTTCGACATGGTGGTCTTCAGCGGCGGTGAGCCCACCATCCGCCGGGACCTGCTCAGGATGAGCCGCGCCGTCCGCGAGTCGGGCATGGGCCTCGGCTTCATCACCAACGGGCGAGTGCTGAGCTACCCCGAGGTCGTCGAGCGGCTGCTCGCGGACGGCCTGGCCTACGCACAGGTCTCGTTGCACGGGGTCGGCAGGGTGCACGACCGCTCGGTCAGGGGCGAGGCCTTCGAGCAGACGATGGCAGCCGTGCGAAACCTGCACGGCCGGATCGAGCTGACCGTGAGCTGCGTGGTGAACCGGCTGAACGTCGGTCGCCTGCGCGATCTCGTGGATCTGCTGCTGCCTTTCGAGGAGCTGATCGTGAAGCTCGCCTGCTGCGAGCCGAAGGGGGAGGCGTTGCGCAGGCGGGAGATCGTCGTGCCGCCGATCGCCGAGGCGGCGAAGGCCGTGCGCGAGGCGATCGCCTATGGGCTCGACAAGCGCGGGGCTCGAGACGGACCATCGTTTGCCACAGAGAATTTTCCCTACTGCCTCGTGCCGGAGGCGCAGGTCTTGGATGACGACCTCGCGGCCAACCGGCTGCTCGCCATGAGCGAGGTCTGGGACGAGGCCCTCGTCGACATCGACGACTACAACAAGACGAAGACCACGCCCTGCCAGGGCTGCGCGCTCGACGCCGAGGGTTGCCCGGGCCTCTTCATCGAGGCCCACAACTTCGAGGGCCCGTCCATGCTGCGCCCGGTGCCCCTGCCGCCGGGGTATCGGCCGCTGGAGGCCGGCGGTTTGCCTGTCCCCTGGCTGCGTGAGGAAACCGCCCCGGAGCAGCCGCTCCCGCCCGAGGAAGCGCGGAGCGTGGTCGCGCCCGGCTTCGCGCAGGTCGCGGTGGTGCCTGTGCTGCGGCCGAAGCCCGGAGACCCGAAGGTCAGGCCGAGCACGGGCTTCGGAATCATGGCCGCGATCCGAGCCCAGGCGGCGAGGGTGAGCTCGGTGCAGCTCGTCGGCCGCGAGCTCGGCTCGTGGGAGCCGCTCCCCGCGGTCATCTCAGCCGCCCGCTCCTACGGTGTCGAGCGGGTGTGGGTGCAGGACCTCGAGGAGCATCCCAACCTCAGGGGTCCGCCAGAAGGGCCCGACCGCGCGGGGCGCGCCGGCGGGCAGGAGGACGAGCTGGTGCCGCGCGAGCTATGGTGGCCTCTCCTCGCGGGAGACTGAGCGGGTGATCGAGCGCGACGACACCGAACGCCTCCACGTCCTGGTGGGCGCTCACTGCAACAACAACTGCGTCTTCTGCATGGAGGACGAGCGGGACTGGAGGGCGGCGCGCAACGAGTCCATCAGCCCGGAGGACGTGCGCCACCTGCTCGTGCAGCACCGCGAGCGCGGGGAGGTCATGTTCACGTCGGGCGAGCCGACCTTGAACCCGAGCCTCCTCCGCTACTTCGTGTGGGCACGGCGCCTCGGCTACCGAATGCGTGGCGTCATCACGAATGGGCGCCGCTTCGCCGACCCGCGCTACGCCATCGCGGCCTGCAAGGCGGGGCTCAACCACGTGGTCGTCTCTATCCACGGGGGCAACCCTCGTCTGCACGATTCCCTGACCCGTACGCCCGGAGCCTTCGTGCAGACAGCGGCCGGTATTCGGAACCTCGGAAGACTGAAGGCGCGCTTCGACCTCGCTCTGCACACCTCGACGGTGGTGCAGAAACGAAACCACAAGGCCGAGCACCTCCTGGAGCTCTACGAGCTGCTCTCGCCGGACGTCGACTACTTCGTGCTGAACGTCATCCAGCCATGGGGACGCGGCGACATCCACTTCGAGCGCCTCGTGCCGCGTTATCGGGAAGTCGTCGCCGAGATCACTCGTTTCCTGGAGCTGGCCGATCTCGGTCGCGGCCCGCGAGTCCACCTGCTCGACCTCCCATACTGCGCCTCCGAGGGCTTGCCCGACGAGATCCGAGGCTACATGGAGCGATTTGTCCACCACGAGACCAACGAGGGAAGCCAACAGGCCTGGTACGACCCGGATCGTCCAAGAACGGATCGCCGCGGCGGCGCTCCCCTTGTCGAAGAGAAGATCGAGGTCGCCTCGAGCTACGTGAAGGAGGAGCGCTTCGCCGGCTTGACCCGCGAGCTCCAGAACCAGGTCACCCGCACAAAGCGCGACGAGTGCGGGAGCTGCGTGCACGACCCGATCTGCGAAGGAGCGTGGAAGAGCTACGTCAGGCATTATGGCTGGGAGGAGCTCGTCCCGGTGTCCGCCGGGAGCCCGGATCGACCCGAAGACGGGCCCGAAGCGTGAGGGCGCAATGAGACCAGAGCCGACGCGCGTCCTGACGGATCTCAGGTGCAACAACGCCTGTCGTTTCTGCGACCAGGGCGACAACAAGGAGGGGCGCGCCGCCTCTGAAGAGGAGCTGGAAGCTCGTGTGTCGGCGCTCGCCGAATCGGGGGAGAAGGCGCTCACCCTCTGCGGGGGTGAAGCCACCTTGGACCTCGCCTTGCTCGAGGGCGCGGTGCAGCACGCGCGATCCACGGGCTTCCGCGACGTCGGGGTGCACACGAACGGGCGCATGCTCGCCTACCCCGGCGCGGCCGCCCGCTTGAAGAAGGCGGGCGTCACCCGCTTCGACGTCTCCCTGCACGGTGCCGAAGAGCTCGCCCACGACTGGATCACACGCACTGCCGGGTCTTTCGCCCACACGATGGCGGGCCTGAGGCAGGTGATGCGCCTGCGTGCGCGCCTGCGTCTGCACATGGTGCTCGTCAGGAGCAACTACCGACAGGCGCCCCGGGTGGCCACCCTCGCCGGGCGGGCCGGCGCGAAGGAGCTGCACCTGCGCTTCGTCGTGCCCGAAGGGTGGGCGGCGGACGCCGACTCCATGCCCTCCCTCTTGCCCCGGTTCTCGGTAGTGGCGCCGCACCTGAAGGAGACGCAAAGCAAAGCCAAGGCGGCCGGTGTCGCCCTGCGCCTCCACGACTTCCCGGACTGCCAGGCAGGGGGCATGCGAAGGCTCGTCGTTCGCGGGCGCACGCCCTGGACCGGGCTCGAGGAGTCCGGGTGGCTTCGTGCCCCGCTCGTCTTCCCCGCGGTTTGCGGGGGCTGCGGCGCGCGAGCTACCTGCTGCGGGCTGGCCCCTGGCTACTTAGAGCGTTACGGTACGGAGGAATTGAGCCCCCTCAGACGTTCCGGGTCACGAGCCGGACAGGGCCCGCGGGCATCGGCCAAGGAGCGCGCATGAACGCGCCGGACAGCAGCCAAACCGAGAAGCTCGAAGATCTCCACGGCAAAGACGCCGACAAGGAGGCGGCAGTCAAGGACGAGCGCCACTGGGTGCGCTTGACCCGGCTCTGCAACCAGCACTGCCTGTTCTGCCTGGACTCCTGGAACCAGAACGGCAGCTACGTGGACACCGAGGAGCTCAAGGCCTACATCAAGAAGGGCAGAGAGGAGGGTCGGACCCGGCTCGTGCTCTCCGGCGGGGAGCCGACGATCCACCCGGACTTCCTACGCCTGGTCCGCTACGGCAAGCGCCTCGGTTACGGCTGGGTGCAGACAGTCACCAACGGCATGAAGCTCGCCTACCCCAAGTTCG
>CAZQPP010000219.1:0-12789 GCA_964594295.1 uncultured Myxococcales bacterium
CCGCCGGTGTAGTGGAGCACGTCGTGCTTCTTGAGCAGCTCCGAGCTTATGGCCCCCTGGAGCATACCCTCGAGCAGGTCGTCTATGGGGATGAGGCTGTTGACCGGCTTGATCTTGAAGAGCTCGGAGGAGCGCCTCAGCTCGAAGATGCCCATCAGCCCGATCGCGCGCACCTCTCTGATGTAGCCGGGGTGGCGCTCGGCGAGGTTCTCCATGCGCTGCAACATGTACTCGCCGAGGTGCGCCGAGCGCTCGACGAGGCCCTCGTCGTGCATGGTGCAGATCGCCTCTATGGCGGTCGCGCACTCCTCGCCCATGCCGCCGTAGGTGGTGGAGTGCACGGTCGCTGAGGTTGGTCGCCCGTAGGTCTTGCGGAAGATCCACTCTGGCACGGTGTAGCCCGCGAGGGAGGCCTTGCCGCCGCCGACCGACTTGGAGAAGGTGACTATGTCGGGCTCGGCTCGGTAGTGCTCGAAGCCGAACCACTTCCCGGTGCGCCCGAAGCCTGTGAAGATCTCGTCGAAGATCATCAGGATGTCGCGCTCCTTCAAGAGCGCGGCGAGGCCCTCGAGGTAGCCCTCGGGCGGGCGCAGGACCAGGTCTCCCTTGATGGCCTCGAGGATCATGCAGGCGAAGTCGTTTCGCCGGCCCGAGGAGTGGGCGTCGATGGCGGTGCGGGTCGCTTCGAGGTTGCCCCAGGGCACCTGTACGCAGCCGTCGAGGCCCTTGAAGAGCTCCGAGTAGGGGCTCGAGGCCGGGCCCGAGACCGACATGGTCCCGAAGGTCTTCCCGTGGTAGCCCATGTCGGTGTAGAGGATCTTGTCGCGCCTGGGGCCCTGGCAGAGCGTGGCGATCTTCAGGGCCCCTTCGTTGGCCTCGGCCCCGCTGTTGCAGAAGAAGGTGCGCTCGAGGTCACCGGGGAGGATCTCGGCGAGGTTGTGGGCCAGCACCCCCTGGTAGTGGGGGATGAAGGCCTTGCAGATCTCGAGCTCCTTGCGCTCGCCGAAGCGCCGGCGCGCCTCGATGATGCGGGGGTGGTTGTGGCCGTGGTTGAGCACGTTCAGGCCGCCGGAGAAGTCGAGGATCTTCCGGCCGTCGGCGGTGTAGAGGTACATGCCCTCGGCGCTGGCGATGCGGACCTTGTCGAAGCCAAGTATGCGCAAGAACAGCGCGATGGAGTTGCTGACGTGGCGGCTGTAGAGCTCTACCGAGCGCTCCTGGGGCAGCTCGTAGGCCTCGTCCAGGGAGATAAGGGTGGGGGAGGCCTCGGGATCGGGTTGGGTGGGCATGGTCACCGCCTACTCGCTGGTCGCCAGGGGCTGATCATCTGCCGCGGACGCCTCCCGTGCCTGGGCACGCCAGCGTCGCCACTGCTCGAGCGATCCGTCTAGGGCCCACAGGCCGGCGGCACCCATCACGAGCAGGGAGAAGGCGTGGTAGCCCAGCGCGACGCGCGCCGGCGCAGGCGCGTCGGGGGCGAGCCACGTCATCGCGCCGACCAGGGTCCAGTGGTGCAGACCCAGCGATCCCAGGGGCAGCGGGACCTCGCGTGCCAGCTCGACGACGCCCAGGGCCAGGAACCAGACGTAGAAGGGCGCCGGCTCTCCGAAAGCGACGCTCAGCACCCACAAGATCACGGCGTTGAGGGTGAACTCGGTCGTTCCCCAGAAGACGTTGCGCGCTATGGAGAGGGCCGAGTAGGGCTCCGGCATCGGCCCGCGGCCCCATCGGCCCAGCAAGCGGGGCGCCAGGCGGACGAAGACGGCGATGCCGCCGCGGCACGAGATGATGGGCGTGGCCAGGGCAAGCACCGCCAGGACCGCCGCCCCCCAGAGGCTCACCCGGGCCGCCGCTACCGCGCCGACGGCAAAGAGCGCAGCCAGGGTCATCGACATGCGAACCGCCATGGCCAGGGCGACGTTGGCCACGGGACGGTTCAGCGCTCGTGCATAGAGCACGACCTCCAGGGCGTCGCCCGCGAGCGAGGGAGCCACCGCGCCTGCCCCTTCGCACACGAGCAGGGGGCGCAGGATCTTCCGAAAGGCGGTCTTGATGTCTATCTGCAGGGCGGCCGCGTTGCGAAAGAGGTAGGTCCCCTCGAGGGAGACCATGAGCAGGACGGCCACGAGGACCAGGTCCCAGCTCGGTGTGCCCCCCTCGACCAGATCGTTGCCGTAGCTCCTCAACCAAAGCCAGAAGAGCACACCGCTGACGGCGAAGCCCAGGACAGACAGAAACCGGCGACGGGCCTTCGATGGCGCCGAGCGGGAGCTGACAGAAGCCATGATCGCCCAACCTACCAGCTACGCGGCTTTTGCGGAATGCGGCGCCGCGCCGAGCGCAGCCCTGGCTCAGTCAGACCGGGGGGTCTTCCTGAGCGGCTCCACCGGCTCGGGCTTCGAGGCCCCAAAGCCGAGGCGGCGGGCAGGCCACCGAGCCAGGGCTTGGGGCAAGAGCAGATAGAGGTTGAAGATTGTGTTGGGGTCCCAGCAGAAGCAGGCGGGGGATTCCCGCCGGACTCGCCTCCTCGCCCGCGCGAAGGCCGGAGACCGCCAGATCTTTCCTACCGAGTGAGTCGTCAGGTTGCCGATACCGGCCGACTCCTCCTGGAAGACGTAGCAGGGGCTCGCGCTGCCGTCGGGGAAGACGAACATGCCGGCCGAGGACACGAGCAGGCAGATGAAGTCGAGGCGGCTCCTCAGGCCGTCGCGGTCGAAGACGTAGTCGGGCATCAGGCTGTAGTAGGGGCTGCGGAAGCGCCGGTGCAGCCGCTGCAGCTCGGCGATGACCGCGCGAAAGCTGGTCTCGTCCTCCTCCCTGAACAAGAGCGCCCTGTCTCGCACCTGGTTCATGCCGTCGTCGACGACGGGCTGAAAATGGATGGCGTCGCTCCGCGGCCCCCAGAAGTCGACGAAGGCCGGCACCTCCCGGAGGTTCTGCCTCGAGATGGTGCACCGGATCCTCACCTCGGGCACCTTGCCCTGGCGCCGGCGGCGCAAGAAATCCGCCGCCTCGACGACGCGATTGAAGAGCCCCTGGCGCCCGCGCAGGCGCTTCAGCTTGGCGGGCCACATGCTGTCTACGCTGATCTGGATCGCGTCTACGCCGGCGTCGATCAGGTCCTCCGCGCAGTCGGGCAGGAGCTCGCCGTTGGTGGTGATGGACACGTACTTGCCCGCCTGCTTCAGCGTGCGGGCGATCTCCGCTACCTCTGGCGCGAGCAGGGGCTCGCCGCCGCAAAGGGACACACGGAGCGCCCCCGACTCCGCAATCCTGGGCGCGACCTCCAGACGCTGCTCGGGGGACAGGGCAGGCGCCATGGTGTCGTTGGCGCAGTGAAGGCACTCGAGCTGACACTTCCCGGTGAGGGCCCAGGACAAGAAGGTCGGGCTCCCCAGGGATCGCACGCCCAGCAGAGCAGTGCCCAGATTCATGGTGAGGCCGGGCAACGCCCGCATCGCTTCCAGAATGCGCAACTCATCCTTCAGTAGGATGCCGCGAATCTCCTTCAGATACTGCAAGCCGCAACAAGACTGAGGTTATGGAATCCCCGGTTCCACGGTAGATCATGTCCGGGACCCTGCAAGCGTAGTCCTTCGCTCGGACCCTGTCACCGCTTTCCCGAGACCTGACCCCTTTCCCGAGACCAGGCGGCGGTCGCGGCGGCGACGGCGTCGAGCTGTTCGTCGCGCATCTCGGCATGGATGGGCAGGAAGACCACCCGGTCCATGAAACGGAATGCGTTGGGGGTGTCGGCGGCGAGGTCTTTGAAGGCCGGATCACGGCTGCAGCAGGCAAGCCCGGAGATGGTCGCGTCGACGCCGCGAGCCCCGAGCCAACCGCGGAGAGCCCCAGGGTCCTCGACCCAATAGGGGAAACGCCACCAGACGCTCTCGGCGCCTTCGGGCACCTCCGGCAGCCCCTTCGCCCCGGCCTCACGGAGGCGAGCGAGCAGCCTCTCCCCCAGCTCCCTCCTGCGCCTGGTCTGGGCGTCGAAGCGCAAGAGCGCGGCGTGGGCGACCTCTGCCTGGAGCTCGGTGAACCCGAAGAGCAGGGTGTCGGGCATGGTCTCGCGCCTGCCGAGCCAGGCGCTGTCTTCGCGAGCCGGGCTGAAGTGCTGCAGCTTGTCGAGCAACCCGGGCGCCAGGTTCTCGAAGAACCTGACCGCCGGGAAGGTCAGGTAGTCGAAGGTGCGCGGCGCCAGCACCGCCCGCAGGCCGAGCTCACGAAGCGCCGGCAGGGCGATCGTCGCGACGCTCGGGGGGGGCAGCGCCTCGGCGTAGCGACGCGCCTCGGCGGCGAGGTGCTCGTCGCCGGTCAGCAGCAGCCCACCCGTGAAGGCGCTGATGGCCTTGAGGGTCGAGATGCTGACGATGCCGGCGGTGCCCAGGGTGCCTATCTCGCGGCCGCGCCACCGGGCCCCGATGCTCTGCGACGCGTCCTCGATGAGCGCCAGGCCCCGTGCCCGGCAGATGCACGCGACGGCATCCATGTCGCTCGGCACGCCGTTGAGGTGCGTTGCCAGCACGGCCACGGTGCGCGGGCCGACGGCTGCCTCGAGGGCGGCCGGATCGAGGTTGCCGGTTCGCTCACCGTGGTCTGCGAAGACCGGCTTCAGGCCCCGCAGCAAGATCATGTTGACGATGTCGGTGATGGTGACCGGCGGCAGCACCACCTCCCCGCCCCGCGGCAGGTCGAGGGCACCGAGGAGCGCATAGAGCGCCACCCGCGCGAAAGGGAAGGTCACCGCCCCGGCGACACCGAAACGTGCCGCGCACGCTCTCTCGAAAGCGGCCACCCTCGGCCCGCGGCGCATGCCCTTTCGACTGAGCAATGGCAGCGCGGGCACCACGTGGGCGAGGCGCTGGTAGGGGACCCCACGCGGAATCCTGCGGGTACGTCGCTGGCTCGGCTCGGCTTTGGTGGCCATGTCAACGCACGGTAGGCACGGTGCCAAGCTGCGGTCAACGGGTGTGGCTTCCTTGCAAGGCTCTCGCCGCCAGTGCAAACATGCCCGGAGATGAGCACAGGCCTCGCCAGAACTCCTCGTTTGGAGGCGCCTGCGGGCGGCAGGAAGCGGCCTGCGCCCGGACCACCGCGGCTTGGTCTGCTGGAGCGGGCAGGCATCGGCTGGAAGCTCGCGCGCGCCCTGCTGACCGGGAGGCGCTTCCCGCTCGTCGCCGGCTGGAACCTCACCTACCGCTGCAACCTGCGCTGCTCCTACTGCGGCACCTGGCGGGACGAGACCCCCGAGATGCCCACCGCCGAGGTCCTCTCCCTCGCCGACGAGCTCGCCACGCTCGGCACGCGCTTCGTGGGCTTCAGCGGTGGAGAGACGCTGCTGCGCGAAGACATCGGCGCGGTCGTCGATCGCTGCGCCGAGCACGGAATGAAGGTGTCCATCCAGTCCAACGGCACCCTGCTGCCCGAGCGCGTCGGCGAGCTCGGGCGTGTGGCCGAGATTCAGCTTGGCATCGACGGCCCGCCCGAGATCAACGACAGCATCCGAGGCCGCGGCGCCTACGACGCGGTTGTCCGCGCCATGGAGATCTGCCTGACCCACGGCATCAGCGTCTGCCTGAGCGCGGTGGTCAGCAGCCGCAACCTCGAGCACCTCGGACACGTGCTCGAGCTCGCCGAGGCGCACGATGCCGGCGTCTACTTTCAGCCGGCCGACGAGAGCTTCACGCGCCGCCGCCCCACCGGGGACGTGCTCCTGCCCGAGCGCGGCGCGTACCGCGAGGCGATGGCCTGGCTGCTCGCAGAGAAGGCCCGGGGCCGCAAGGCGATCTGCAACAGCAGGTCCGGCCTGAAGCACCTGATGGCGTGGCCCGAGCCGCCGCCGCTCAAGTGCCTCGCCGCTCTGATCGCGTTGAACATCGAGCCCGACGGCAAGCTCTCCATCTGCGACATGTACCCGGGCTACGAGGGCCTGCTCGAGCCCGTCGACCATGGCCTCAGGGCCGCCTTCGACAGGCTCCGCCTGCCTCGCGAGTGCGACCGCTGCCTGAGCGCGTCGCGGGTGGACTTCAACCTGCTCTTGGAGCTGCGCCTCGACGCCCTCTGGGGCCTGTGGCGCCGAGCATGAGCATGCCCCTCTCCAAGCCCCGCGCCGGAGTGCTGCTCGCGTGCGCGATCCTCGCTTGCACGCCCGTCGTGTACCTGGGCATGCGCTACGGAGCGGCGGAGCTGCTCGGTCACTTCGGCTGCGACCTCTACCAGCCCCTCGCCGACGGCATGCGCCAGGGGAAGCTCAGCCTCCCGGTAGACGCAGCGAGGGTGACCATCTTCGACGCCACCTTGTGGCGTGGTGATGTCTACATCAGCCACCCTCCCCTCCCGGCGGGCGTCTACACCCTGCTCGACTCCCTGACGGCGCTCCTGGGCCTCGGGCCTTTGCCCAAGATACCGGTCTTCGTCTTCATGGGCGCGACCCAGGTGCTGGCCGTCTTCTTCATCCTCCTTCGCCTCGTGCCTCGTGGCGTGGTGCTCCCCTTCCTGCTCGCGCTCTCCTACGCCCTCACCTTCCCGGTCGCGAAGGTCGGCCTCTACGACCCTGGAGCCTCGGAGGTCTCCGCCCAGTACACGACCGGCCTGCTCATGCTCGGGCTGCTGGCCTGGCTGCGTTACGAGGATCGCCCCACATCCCGCGCCGCGGCCCTCGCCGCCGCCCTCCTCGCCTGCGCCGGCCTCGGGAGGGCGACTACCTGGGCCTACTCCTTCGCCCTGATCGGCGTCTCCTTCCTGCGGCGGGGAATGCGCCGGGACCTGCTCTGGCTTGGCGGCGTGATGGGCTGCTCCGTCGTCGTCACTCTCCTCTACAACGCGCTCCGCTTCGGCGATCCGGGCAACTTCGGGGACGTCTACAGCTACACCGGGGTCTGGGAGCAGGCCGTCGACAACCACGGCGTCATGCCGGACACCTTCGGCCGCAGCCTCGCGCGCGCCCAGCAGGCTCTCGTGGGGTGGTTCGGCATCCGCCCCAGGACCGGCGCCGACTCCTGGACGCTGTACGCCATCTCGGAGAACGGAGCGCAGCTCGTAGAGCATGCGAACCTCCTGCTTGTCGGCCTCTTCGCGGGCGCGATCGGGTGGCTCCGCGCATATCGGAAGCCGGGCTTCGAGCTTGCCCTTCTCGCGGGCATCGTTGCCCATATCGTCTTCTACATGCTGAGCTACCAGTCGGTTACCTCCCGCTATGCCCTCGACGTGTGGCCCTGCCTCTTCCTGATATCGCTCGCCGGCCTTCACCAGGCAACGAGGGCTGCACAGCAGAGGTGGGGCGGCCCCTGGCCCACTGCGGCCTTTCTGGCCGTCATCCTGCTCTCCGTCGCTTTCGCGCAGACCGGCGCACACGGGTTGGTCTTGTGGTTCGCCTCACCCGAAAGAGAAGCCGGGCCCATTCGAACCATCAGGAGCGAGGCCGTCACCCCGGAGGAGCTGCAGGACCCGGAGATGGAGTTCTGCCCCGGCGGCATCATCCAGGCCGAGCGTCTGAGGCCCGAGCCGGCGCTCCGCTGCTCGATGTTGGAGCCGCGACCGGATGACTCCCCACCGCCTCCCTGGGAGCCCCAGGAGAGCCTGCATCGGCTCGGCCTGTTCCGGCAAGCCGGCGGGCGCTGCAAGATGCTCTTCTTCGCCGGCGCGACCCTCTGGCAGGAGCCGGACAGGGCCTGTCGCGTGGAGCTGCACCTCGAGCCGGAGGCCGTCACTGAGTGCGCGCGCGTCGAGCTGCGCCTCGACGGAGAAACGCTGGGCCCCCTGGCTCCCCTGGGCCCTCCGCGGGCGGACCGGCTCGTATGTGCCAGGGAGCTGCCGAGCCACGGCGCGGGCCCGGTCCACGTCTACTTCCTCTTCGAAGACGGTGTCGCGAATGCCCTACGCGTGGCAGAGGAAAGCGGTGCGGCGCGGGGGCGCTGGGTCCCCTACTTCGGCACCTTCGGGTATGGCGAGGTCAACATGACCGCGGCGCCGCTCGCGCCCGGTCAGCCGAGGCCGCTCGAGCTCCGCGGGGCCGGCGGCTACTTCGGCTTCCACGAGATCCGAATCTCGTGCGGAGGGCTGAATTGACCCAGGCCTTTCTCACAGTCGCGGCTTACCTGGCCTGCTTCGTGGCGCCGGGCTACTTCCTGACCCGCCGGCTCCTCCGCGACGCCGACCTCACCGAGCGGTGGGTACTGGCTGCCGGGACGGGCTTCTTCGCGGTGCCGGCCCTGGTCTTCGTCGTCGCCTGGGCCCTGGCATCGGAGTTCAGCTCTGCGCTGGTGCTCGGCGCAGCCGCCGGCATCGTGGTCGCGTGCCGGCCGTGGCGCCTTCCCGCGCTGGGCGACGAGCAACGCCGGAAGGAGGGGCTGCTCGTCCTCGGCGCCCTCCTCGCCGGCGCGGTGGTCGTCTTGTGCCTCACCGAAGTTCGTTTCGGCGACACCTTCGGCTTCTTCCACCCCTGCCTCCACGAGCTCGCCGGCTACCTCGGAGACCACGACGGCAACGGCTGGATCCTCTTCGATCCCGACACCGGGCGCCACGTCACCCACGTGATCCGCCACTACTCACAGCCGGTCCTCGGCGTCGAGTACGTCATCAACAACCAGCGCCTCACCAACAGCAGCGTCGTCGCCTGTGCGATGGTGCTCTCTGGGCGGGCCTCCCTCGACCTCTTGTCGCTGCACACCTTCTTCGTCATCGCCGGAGGCGGCTACCTGATGGCTCGCCGACTCCTGCGCTCCGAGCTCGCCCGCACGGCCGTGGGGCTCCTGACCCTCGCCGGGGCCCACGGGCTGATAGCCTTCATGGTCAACGAGACGGCCTTCGCCTTCGCGGTCGGCCTGCTCGTGCTTGCCTTGCTGTGCAGGGGCAGCCTCGGAGCTCGCGAGCTCGTCCTGACGGGCATGCTGCTCGGCACCGCCCTCGGCTCCCGCATGGCCGCCCTCGCCTGGCTGCTGCCGGTGGCAGTCCTGCTCCGACAACGCCCCGCCCGGACCTGGGTGGCGCCGGCCCTGGCCTTCGTGTTGTCCGCCGCGCCCTGGCTCGTGGGCCGCTGGTGGGTCACGGGCAGCCCTTTCAGCCACACCGGCGAGGACGGCGCCAACATCGAACACACCCTCCTGGGCCTGAGCTTCGTCTTCAGGCCCCTCAACTGGCCCTTCCTGGACAGCCTGATGGCCCCGCCGAACGACGTGCTGCCGCCCATGCTGCTCGTGCCCCTGGCCGCCATCCGCTCCATGGGCGCCTGCCTGGCCGCTGCTTCCCTCGTGGGCCTGGCCTACCTGCTGCGAGCGCACCGCACCCTCGCCGTCGTCTCCCTCCTGTGGGCTTTGCCGGTGAGCCTGTTCCTGCTGGTGCAGGCCTACATCGACTACGAGAAGACGTCCTGGCTCCTGCTCGGCGCGTCGGTGCTTCCGTGGTCCCTGGCCGCCTTCGGGGCGGCCCTTGCGGAGAAGGGCCCGAGGCTCCCGGCCCTCGCCGGCTGGCTGGCGCTGGCCGCCATCCTGGCCTTCCTCCCAGGCTGGGCGGCCGGAGTGCGCCTCGAGACCGACGAGCGCGAGTTCGTCATCGTGGAGCCGCAGATCGCGCCCGCGCCGCAGGCCGAGGAGGCGCGGCGCGAGGAGCTGGGCCGCGTGCAGCTCCTGCCCTCCTTCAACGAGGTCAAGCACCGGACGACCATCCTCGAGAGCCTCGCAGACGCGGGCGCCGAGCCCTTCCGCTCCGGGCAGATCGTGGCCTGGGACGCGCTCTACGATCACAAGGTCTACCTCCCCCGAACCGCATACGCGAAGGCGCCCCCGGGCATGATGGACGGCGTGGAGGAGTTCACCTTCCCCATCAGGACGGCAGAGAAGACCGAGGAGCTCCCCGATCCCTTCGAAGCAGCGGCCTTCAGCGATCTCTTCAAGTGGCAGGACATCTTCGCCGTGGACCTGCGCCTCCCGGTGGGGCCCGTGGCGGAGGTTCGCATGCACTGGCGCGAGGACGGCACCGTGATCAACGTCAAGCCGGGCCCGGGCCCGCACCTTCCGCGACGCGTCGCCTTCTACGTGGTCTATGCCGACGAGTTCCCGCGAGTGTGGGTGTACTCCGGCGGCGCCGCCGTCCCCGTCAGACGCCAGGGCTACAACGTACGCATGGACTCCGGCCGCGCGAGCTACCGAGACCTGCGCCTCGTCACCAACGTCGCTGTCCGGCCGCCCGAGGCCACGCAACGGCTCGTCCTCGGTCCGCAGGTCTGGGAGCTCGAGCCCCTCGAGCTCGCCAGGGACGCCTCGCCGGAGCTGGCCGCTCCGGCCGGGAGGTGGCTCTGCGCCACGACCGGACGCCCGTGCTCGGGCACGGGCTGGGATCACGATCTGCGGCATGAAAGCGAGCGCTAACACGAAACGAGCGTCTGCTTCTGCGCTATAGTCGAGCCCTAAGCGTTCACGGAGCACAGGTTGCCGAATTCGCGCTTCGATCGGAGCTCGCTGCGGACGAGGCCGCTCGCCGAGCGCCGGCACCGCCTGCGCGCCGAGCACGTCATGGTCGACCCGGAGCATGTGGCCGCCTCTCCCCCGGACGTGGGCCCTCTCGAGCCGCGCCTGCGCTGGGTGGCCGAGCGAGCCCGGAAGGCACGCGCGGCCGGCGCCTCGGTGATCCTGGCCTGCGGGGCCCACACCATCAAGAACGGCCTCGGCCCCCTGGTGAGGCGCCTCGCAGAGCTCGGGTGGATCACGCACGTGGCGACCAACGGCGGCTCCTCGGTCCACGACTGGGAGCTGGCGCACGTCGGAGAGACCGCGGAGTCGGTGCGCGAGTACCTTGCGCGCGGGCAGTTCGGGCTCTGGGAGGAGACCGGGCGGAGCATCGGCCTGGCCGTGGCCGTCGGAGCGGCCGAGGGCATGGGCTACGGAGAGGCCGTCGGCCGCTTCATCGAAGGCGACGGGCTCGACGTCCCCGCCCCTGACGAGCTTCGCGCGCGCCTGAACGGCCCTCCCGAGCAGGCCGCAGCCGCCGCGGACCTCCTCGCGCTATCCGAAAGCGTGGAGCTGCCCGCCGGCCGCTGGCACGTGCCCCACCCGCACAAGGCAAGCAGCGTGTTCGGCGGGCTGGCCGCCGCCGGCGTGCCCTGCACGGTGCACCCTGGCATCGGCTACGACATCGTTCACGAGCACCCCGCCGCCTCGGGGGGCGCCTACGGTCGCGCCGCGTACCGGGACTTCCTCTCCTTCGTCCACAGCGTGGCCGGTCTCGAAGGCGGCCTCTACCTGAGCGTGGGCTCCGCCGTCATGAGCCCGATGATCCTCGAGAAGGCCCTTGCCATGGCGCGCAACGCAGCGGCCGCGCGCGGAGAGAGCGTCGAGGGCTTCACGATCGTCGTGGTGGATCTCTGTGAGGCCCCGTGGGACTGGCGCAGCGGCGAGCCTCCCGAAGACAACCCGGCCTACTACCTGCGACACTGCAAGAGCTTCAGCCGCATGGGCGAAGAGATGGAGTACCTCGCCCTCGACAACCGCGCCTTCCTCGGCCGCCTCTGGTCCCTGCTGGCCCGGGACGAGCGCTCCCGCGAGGAGCTCCCGTGAGCCGCCTCTACGCCCGGTCCAAGATCTTCCACTTCGAAGACAAGCTGCGCGCTCTGCGCGAGGACCGGCTCACGCCGCCGGTGCACATCCGCTTGAAGCCCGAGAACCGCTGCAACCACGACTGCTGGTGGTGCTGCTACCGCACGAGCTCGCTCCTGATGAATCAGAAGATGGACGAGCGAGATCGCATCCCCCGCGAGAAGATGCGCGAGGTAGCGGAGGACATCGTGGCCATGGGCGTGCGCGCGGTGACCTTCTCGGGAGGCGGCGAGCCGCTCATCTACCCCTGGTTCACCGAGACCACGCAGACGCTGCTGGACGGGGGCGTGAAGGTCGCCGTGCTCACCAACGGCAGCCCCCTCTCCGGTGAGGCCGCGCGCCTCCTCGCCGAGAGGGCCTCCTGGGTGAGAGTCTCCATGGACGGCCTGGACGGGCCGTCATACGAGCGAAGCCGCCGGGTCTCGGCGCGAGAGGCCGACCGCATCTGGGCCAACCTCGAGGCCTTCGCGGGCATGCCCGGGAGGAAGTGCGTGCTGGGCGTCAACTACGTGGTGACCCGGGAGAACCACGACGACACGGTGCCTTTCTTGAGGCGCATGAAGGAGCTCGGCGTCGACCACGTGAAGGTCTGCGAGGCCGTCGTGGGGGTGACCTTCGAGGAGAACCGGGCCTACGTGGCCGGCTTCATCGGGCCTCTGCGCGAGGCCGTGCGCGAGGCGGCATTGGAGCTCGACGACGAGCGCTTCCGCGTCTTCGACAAGCTCATCGACCCAGATGACGACAACGAGGCCCGCTCGTACAGCAAGGACTACCGGCGCTGCGTCTTCGCCGAGTGCCTGACCGTGATCGCCGCCGACCTCAACGTCTACACCTGCCAGGACAAGGCCTACACCGAAGCCGGCCTCCTTGGCAGCCTCGAAGAGACGAGCTTCCGAGAGCTCTGGGCCGCAGAGGAGACCCGCGCGCGCCTCCGCGCCGTCGACCCCTCGTGCGACTGCCGTCACCACTGCGTAGCCCACGACAAGAACATGCTGCTGCTCGACTACCTCGAGGCGCGGCCGGACCACATAGACTTCATCTGAGAAGCCCCCGCCAATGGCACGCATCGACCTGCTCGCCAGCCTGCACAAGAGCTCGCCGCGCAACTACCTCGAGCGCGTAACCGAGCACGACAAAGCCGCCTGCGCCGAGGTGGCGAAGCGCTACGAGACCGCGTGGAAGCACGGTGGCTACATCC
>CAZQPP010000220.1:0-8734 GCA_964594295.1 uncultured Myxococcales bacterium
GTTGTCCGCCCGGTCGGCCAAGCCGTCGTTGTCGTCGTCGGGGTCGCACGCGTCTCCCCGTGAGTCCAGGTCGAAGTCGTACTGGTTGGCGTTCTTCGTGAGCGGGCAGTTGTCGACGTTGTCGGGGACGCCGTCGTCGTCGTCGTCGGGGTCCACGCAGTCCGCGACTCCGTCGACGTCGGTGTCGGGGTACTCCTCGTCGACGTTGCCGTCGCAGTCGTTGTCCTCGGCGTCGCAGATCTCCTCGGTGGGCTCGGGGGCGTCGCAGACCGGGATGCCTCCGAGGCACTGCGTGGCTCCCCGGCAGGCACCGAGCGGCGAGGTGGTCGTGCAGGGCAGGGCCTCGACGTCCTCGTCGGTGGCGCCGTCGCAGTCGTTGTCCGCGCCATCGCAGGCCTCGGGCGAGGGCAGGGGGGCGTCGCAGGGGCTCAGCCCGTCGCTGGTGCACACACGGGTGCCCACGCAGGTGCCCGACGCGGTGGCGCGGAAGCAGGAGGTGCGCGCGCCGACCTGCACGGCGAAGGTGGAGCAGCCGCACTTGCCGGACTCGGGGAGGCACTGGCGCGTCATGGCGCCGGTCTCCGGGATCTCGTAGTCGGCGCACTTGTAGCCGTTCGGGCAGGAGGTGTCGGTCTCGCAGAGGGTCGCACAGAAGGCTCCCTCCTCGGCGCTGAAGCGCACGCAGTGGTCGCCCGCCGAGCCGGAGCCTCCCTCGACGCAGTCGTCGTCGTTCAGGCAGGGCCGGCACAGGTTGCGCGAGGCCTGCAGGCACAAGAAGACCGGGTCCTGGCCGGGGTTCTGGAGGAGCTGGCAGCTCCAGCCGTCGGGGCAGGACTTGGACTCGATGCAGGAGCGGGTGCAGACCTTGCCGAGGTCGGAGGGCACGCAGAAGCCGTCGTTGCAGGTGTCGTTGATCTCGCAGGGGCAGCCGAAGGCGCCGGGGTCCTCCAGGCAGTGGTCGACCGCGTCCGGCTCGGCGATGTCTGCGTCGACGGGGGTGCGCAGGTCATCGCCCGTGGAGGGGCCCCAGTCCCAGTCGCTCCTCCGGTCCGGCCACGGGCCCCAGTCAGGAGGACCGGTGCTCGGGGTGCCGTCCGGCACGTCAGCGCGAATGCGGCCGTCCGACTCGATGGCCCGCTCCGGTCCCCCCTCCCCCGATCCACAATCGGCGGCCCCCAGGCCAACGATCAGACCAATCGAAACGACCCACACCGGGGAGGCGCGGAGGCGGTGCAACATGGAAGGGCTCTCGCAAGGGCTCGGGGAGCGGGCATTCTAAAGAAAGTAGCCCCCCCAACACAACGTCGTTGCTGACTTCCGCCTGTGGCAGGTACGATGCGCGCGCTGCGCGAGCTCTATAATTCACCCTCGCGCGCGAAGAAACGGGAGGCCCATGAGCTACCTCGTCCTCGCCCGGAAGCACCGCCCTCAGCTCTTCGAGGACGTGGTGGGCCAGGAGCACGTGACCACCACCTTGAAGAACGCCATCGCGTCGGGTCGCGTTGCGCACGGCTACCTCTTCTGCGGGGCGCGCGGGGTCGGCAAGACCTCCGCCGCCCGCATCCTCGCCCGCGCCCTGAACTGCGCCTCCGGCCCGACGCCCGCGCCCTGCGGAGAGTGCGACTCATGCGTGGAGATCGCCGAGGGGCGCTCCCTCGACGTCGCCGAGATCGACGGCGCCAGCAACCGCGGCATCGACCAGATCCGGGAGCTGCGCGAGACCCTGCGCTTCCGCCCGAGCCGCGATCGCTGCAAGGTCACGATCATCGACGAGGTGCACATGCTCACCACCGAGGCCTTCAACGCCTTGTTGAAGACCCTGGAGGAGCCACCCGAGCACGTGCACTTCATCTTCGCGACGACCGAGCCGCACCGCATCCCGCTCACGATCCTGTCGCGCTGCCAGCGCTTCGACTTCAGGCGCCTGCCGCTGCCCGCCCTCGCGGAGCACCTCCGCTCCATCCTCGACAAGGAAAGTGTTGAGGCCGACGCCGCCGCCCTCGGCCTGCTCGCCCGCGAGGCCGAGGGTTCGGTCAGGGACGGCCTCTCCCTGCTCGACCGCGTCATCGCCTACTCCGAGGCGAAGATCGACGTGGAGATCGCCCGCGAGGCCCTCGGCGTCGCCGACCGCGGAGCCCTCGTGGACCTCGCCGGCGCCCTACTCGACGGCCGCGCCGCGGACGCCCTCGCGTCTCTGCACCACGTCGCCGAGCACGGGCTCGACCTCCCCCACCTCGCCCGCCAGCTCTGCGCCCTGCTCAGGGACATGCTCGTGCTCCGGGTGGCCGGCAAGGAGGCCGCGTCGGTCGAGCTCGACGGGGATCGGGTGGACGAGCTCGTGGCGCTCGCCGCCAAGGCCTCGCCGGATGCGCTGCAGTGGATGGTCCACCGCTCCCTCGCGCGTCTCGAGGAGGTGCACCACAGCAAGGAGCCCCGGATCGTCTTGGAGCTCATGCTCGTCGAGCTCTCGAGGTTGTCGTCGCTGGCCGGCATCGACCAGCTGATCGCCCGCCTCGGGGCGCTCGAGCGGGGGCTGAAGCAGAGCGGCGCCGGGAGCGCGCCGATGCCGGCGCCGCCGGCGGCTTCGCCGCCTCCGACGGCGCCTCCGGCAGGGCCTGCGCCTGTGGCCGTGCCGATGGCGGGGACCGTGTCGGCGTCCGCGCCGCCCGCGGCGCCGAGGCCGGAGCCAGAGCCCGTTGCCGAGCCCGAGCCTGTGGCCGCGCCGCTGCCGGCGGCAGAGCCGCCTGTCGCCTCGTCGGCAGAGCCGCCTCGCGAGCCCGAGCCCGCTCCAGAGCCAGAGCCGCTGCCGGCGCCGGAGCCGCCTGTCGTCTCGGCGGCAGAGCCGCCTTGCGAGCCAGAGCCCGCTCCAGAGCCCGAGCCGCTGCCGGCGCCGGAGCCGCCTCGCCAGGCGGTGGCTGCGTCTGCACCCGAACCCGGACCCGAGCCCCGACTCCAGGCTCCGGACACCGGCACGCCGATCCCGCCCCCTGCTCCCCCGGCTCCCGAGCTCCCGCCCGCCACTCCCGACACCTGGCTCTCCCTCCTCACCCGACTCGAAGACGGCCCGTCCGCCGTGCGCCTCGCCGCCTCCACAGCCCGGCAGCTCGTGCTCCAGCGCCTCGAGCCCGGTGTCGTGCACCTCCTCGCCAACCCCGGAGACGAGGAGATCGTGGAGCGCTTCGAGGGCATCCGCGCGGCCGTCCTCGCGGAGGCGCTCGCCCCGGCTTTCGGCGGCAGCCCGCCTACCATCGAGGTCCGCGTGGCCGAGCCTCCGAGCGGAGCCCGGACCGCCGCAGAGCGCGCCCGTGAGATCCGAGAGCAGGACGCCACCGAGAAGAAGGAGCGCCTCGTCGCCCACCCGGTGGTGCAGGAGCTCCGGCAGCGCTTGTCGGCGCGCGTCGTGCGCTGCGTCCCGGAGGCCTACGCGGGCAAGGGCGGCGATCAGAAGGCCGAAGCTTGAGACTCCCCGACGCCTTCCACCAGGCCGCGCGCGCCCTCGAGTCCCTGAGCGGGGTCGGTGAGAGGACCGCGCAGCGCTACGTCTTCCACCTCCTCGAGCACCCCGATCACTCCCGGGCCATCGCCCGTGCCCTCGCCGAGCTGCCCGAGCGCGTACGCCGCTGCAAGGCCTGCGGACACCTCGCTGAGACCGCGGCCGGGGACGGGCTGTGCCCCATCTGCGCGGACCCTCACCGGGACTCCTCGCTCCTGTGCGTCGTCGAGTCGGTCCAACACCTCCTCGCCGTCGAGCGCAGCGGCACCTTCCGAGGGCTGTACCACGTGCTCCACGGCGCCCTCTCGCCGGTGCGCGGGGTAGGCCCGGACGAGCTCCGCATCCCGGCCCTCGTCGAGCGAGTGCGCTCGGACGGGATCACCGAGATCATCGTAGCCACCGACGTGGACACCGAAGGAGAGGCCACCGCCGCCTACATCGCCGATGTCCTCGACGACCTCGACGTCCGGGTCACCCGCATCGCCACGGGCGTGCCCATGGGCGGAGACCTCGAGTACCTCGATCCGACGACGGTCGCGCGCGCCCTAGATGGCAGGCGCTAGCGAGACCTCCACCTCCCGCACCTCCGCGTCCGCTCCCACCTCCCGCAGCCACACCCTCACCGTCGCCTCGCCCAGCGCGTCGCCCGCCCGCTCGAACCACTCGACGGCCAGCACGTGGTCGTCGCGCAGCTCCAGCAGGCCGAGGGTGTCCACCTCCTCGGGGCTGCCAATCCTGTAGAGGTCGGCGTGCACGAAGGGCTTGGGGCCCTCGTGCAGGTGGAAGAGGGTGAAGGTCGGGGAGCGGACCGCCCCTGGGTCGTCCACGCCGAGGCCGACCGCGAGGCCCTGCGCGAAGACGGTCTTGCCGCTGCCGAGATCGCCGTGCAGGGCCACCATGTCGCCGGGCTCGAGGCGAGAAGCCAGCTCGGCGGCCAGCGCCCGCGTGGCTTCAGGGCCCCGGCAGGTGTGGAGCGCTGCGCCCGCTTCGGCCGTCACTCGAAGGTGACCTCCAGGATCTCGAGCTCGCGCGTGCGGCCGGCGAGCTTCACCTCCACCTCGTCTCCTTCCTCTTTGCCGATGAGGGCTCGGGCGAGGGGCGCCTCCAGCGAGATGCGGCCCTTGTCGTCCTGCAGGCCGGAGGCGGTCAGCAGCCGCTCCTCGTCGGTCTCGACGTCGCAGACCTTGACCGTGGCGCCGAAGACGACGCGGTCGCCTGACAGGGTGCGCGGGTCGATGACCTCGGCCCTGCTGACGCCGTCTTCGAGGAGGCGGATCTCGGCCTCGATGAAGCCCTGGCGCTCCTTGGCCGCGTGGTACTCGGCGTTCTCGCTCAGGTCTCCGTGCTCCCGGGCCGTCGCGATGGCCTCGATGATCTCGTGGCGGTCGACCTCGCGCATCTGCTTCAGGCGAGCCTTGGTCTGCTCGAAGCCCCTGAGCGTGAAGGGGACGCGCTGCATGGCAAGAACCTCCTGGTCAGGACTCGGCTGGGCTGGATGCGGAGCGGTGCAGCTCCTGGAGGGAAGGCGGCAGGTCGAAGGTAGTGGCCTGCATCGCCGCGATGGCCTCGGCCCACGCGCGGGCGCCTGCGATCGTCGTTACATAAGGGACGCGCCGGCGCAAGGCCGCCTCGCGGATGGACTTGGAGTCCATGATCGAGTGGGTGCCGAGGGTCGTGTTGATGACCAGGGCCACCTCGTCGCTCTTGATGCGGTCGACGCAGTGGGGGCGTCCCTCGGCGACCTTGTTGACCACCGCGGCCTCGACCCCGCCCGCGGCCAGCGCGCCTGCGGTGCCGCGGGTGGCGATGAGCTCGAAGCCGAGCTCCGCGAGGCGCCTGCCAACCTCCGCCACGGCGGGGCGGTCGTGCTCCTTGACGCTCAGGAAGACCCGGCCCTCCGTCGGCGGGCGCATGCCTGCTGCTATCTGGGCCTTGGCGAAGGCCTTCGGGAAGCTCGCGTCGAGGGCCATGGCCTCGCCCGTGGACTTCATCTCCGGCCCGAGCAGCACGTCGGTGCCGGGGAAGCGGTCGAAGGGGAAGACCACCTCCTTGACCGCCACGCAGGGCGGGCGCGGGTCCTCGCTCAGGCCTAGCTCGGCGAGGCTGCGCCCGGTCATGACCTGGGCGGCCATGCGGGCCAGGGGGAGGCCGACCGCCTTGGAGACGAAGGGCACCGTCCTGCTGGCGCGGGGGTTCACCTCGAGCACGTAGATGTCCTCACCGCGCACCGCGAGCTGGATGTTCATCAGGCCGACGACGCCCAGCTCCTTGGCGAGGCGGCGGCAGAGCTCGCGGGCGCGGATCTCGATCTTCGGCGCCAGGCTGAAGGGCGGCAGCGAGCACGCGGAGTCTCCGCTGTGCACGCCGGCCTCCTCGACGTGCTCCATGACGCCGGCGACGACGTAGTCGCGGCCGTCGCCGAGCACGTCCACGTCGAGCTCGGCCGCGTCGCCGAGGAACTCCTCGACCAGCAGCGGGTGATCCTCGGTCACGACGAAGGCGTGCTCGAGGCGGGCTTCGAGCTCCTCCGTCTCGTGCACGATGACCATGGCGCGCCCGCCGAGCACGAAGGAGGGGCGAAGGATCAGCGGGAGGCCGATCTCGGACGCGGCCTCTCGGGCTTCCTCGGGGGTCCTCACCGTGCAGTTGCGGGTGCGCGTCACTCCGAGGCTGTCGAGGAGGTCGTTGAAGGCCTCGCGGTCCTCTGCCCACCGGATCTGCTCCGGCGCGGTGCCGAGGATCGGCACCCCGGCGGCCTCGAGAGCCAGGGCCAGCTTGAGGGGAGTCTGCCCGCCGAACTGCAAGAGCACGCCGAGGGGCTGCTCGCGCTCCACGACGGCGAGCACGTCCTCGAGGGTGATGGGCTCGAAGTAGAGGCGATCGGAGATGTCCCAGTCGGTGCTGACCGTCTCGGGGTTGCAGTTGATCATCACGGGCTCGAAGCCGGCGTCGCGCAGGCCGAAGCAGGCCTGGACGCAGCAGCAGTCGAACTCGATGCCCTGGCCGATGCGGTTGGGGCCGCCGCCGAGGATGACCACCCGGTCGCGCTCGGAGGGGAGGCGCTCGTCCTCCTCCTCGTAGGTGCTGTAGTGGTAGGGCGTCTTGGCCTCGAACTCCGCGGCGCAGGTGTCGACGAGCTTGTAGACGGGGCGCAGGCCGGCCCGCCTCCTCGCCGCGGCCACGTCGGTCTCGCTGAGCCCGAGCAGGGCGGCGAGGCGGGCGTCTCCGAAGCCGGCGCGCTTCAGGTCACGGAGCTCGGTGCGGGCCAGCTCCTCCAAGGCGGCGCGCCCCGCGCCCTCGGACGCGCCGTGTCGCGCGCGGACGTGGCGCACCCGCCGCTCCTGCTCGACGACGCTCTCTATGTGCCGGAGGAACCAGGGGTCGATGCCGGTGCGGCGGTTGACCTCCTCGACGCTCATGCGCAGCCGGAAGGCGTCGGCGACGGCCCAGATGCGGTCCGCGTTGGGGATCGAGAGGGCCCTCTCGATGTCGTGGACCTGCGCGGTGCTCGCCTCGTAGCCCATCTTGCCCGGCTCCTCCTTGAGGAACCGCGGATCCAGGCCCCGGCGACCGGTCTCGAGCGAGCGCAGCGCCTTCTGCAGGCTCTCCTTGAAGCTGCGGCCGATGGCCATGACCTCGCCCACCGACTTCATCTGCGGGCCGAGGGTGTCGTCGGCGTCCGGGAACTTCTCGAAGGTGAAGCGGGGCACCTTGGTGACGACGTAGTCGATGGTGGGCTCGAAGCTCGCCGGGGTCTCCTGGGTGATGTCGTTCTTGATCTCGGGCAGGGTCAGGCCGACCGCCACGAGGGCCGCGATCTTCGCGATGGGGTAGCCGGTCGCCTTGCTGGCGAGCGCGCTCGAGCGTGAGACGCGGGGGTTCATCTCGATTACGACCTGGCGCCCGGTGACCGGGTCGACGGCGAACTGGATGTTGGCACCCCCCGTCTCGACCCCGATGGCGCGGATCACCAGGATCGAGGCGTCCCGCATGCGCTGGTACTCGCGGTCGCTCAGGGTCTGCTGGGGGGCGACGGTGATGGAGTCCCCCGTGTGCACTCCCATGGGGTCGAGGTTCTCGACCGAGCACACGATGATCGCGTTGTCGGCGCTGTCGCGCATGACCTCGAGCTCGTACTCCTTCCAGCCGAGCACGCACTCCTCGACGAGCACCTTGGCGACCGGGCTCTCGGCCAGCGCCCACAGCACCCTCTCCTCGTACTCCTCCTGGTTGAAGACCACGTTCCCGCCGTGTCCGCCCAGGGTGAAGGAGGGGCGCAGGATCAGCGGGAAGCCGCCGAGGGGCTCCACCGACGCCCGCGCCTCGGCCAGCGAGTTGACGTAACGGGAGGCGGGCACGTCGAGGCCTATGTCCAGCATGCAGGCCTTGAAGGCGGCCCGGTCCTCGGCCCGGTGGATGACCTCGGCGTTCGCGCCGATCATCTCCACGCCGAGGCGCTCGAGCGTTCCCTGCTCGTGGAGCTCCATGGCCAGGTTCAGGGCCGTCTGCCCGCCGAGGGTCGGGAGGATGGCGTCGGGGCGCTCGCGCTCGGCGACCCTCGTGACGAAGTCCGCCTTCAGCGGCTCGACGTAGGTGCTCTCGGCCACCTCCGGGTCGGTCATTATGGTGGCCGGGTTGCTGTTGACCAGGACCGTCTCGATGCCTACCGAGCGCAGGGCCTTGACCGCCTGCACCCCCGAGTAGTCGAACTCGCAGGCCTGGCCGATGACTATCGGGCCCGAGCCGACGATCAAGACCTTACGTATGTCGCGGCGCAGGGGCATCGTGCCCTCCCTCTTCGAGCCAAGGCGGCGCTGTGGGGCTCAGGCTCGCAGGATGGCTCCGTCCGGCGAGAGATCGTAGCCCGGAGGCAGGTTGCCCGTCAGCGCGGCGCGGTGCTTTTTCAGGCTCCAGCCCGTGTCGGCGAGCACCTCCAGGATGACCGTGCGGATGCGGGCGCTCTCCTCGGGGTCCAGGATGCGCTCGACGAGGGCAGTCAGCGCCAGGCCCTGCCCGTAGGCGACGAGCCCCTCGACGGCCATGACCCTGACGTCGTCGTTCTCGTCCATCAGCGCCGCCTCGAGAGCTTCGCGGGCTTTCGGGTCTTTGTGCTCCCGCAGGATGCTCACGAGCTCCACCTTGCGCCTCTCCTCCTCGCCGTAGCCGTGCTCTACCGAGGCGAGGGCTCGCAGCAGCAGGTCGAGGGCCGCCTCCTCACCTGCCACGGCCTGGTAGACCTTG
>CAZQPP010000220.1:8744-12747 GCA_964594295.1 uncultured Myxococcales bacterium
CGCTTGAGCACGAAGCGCTCGACCGGCTCCCTCGTGAGATCTCCGAGCTCGATGAGCCCGTCGCAGACGGAGCACTTCTCGTCCTCGTCGACGATGCTGGAGTCGGTGCGGTAGGTGAAGCGGTCGAGGAGCGCGTCGACGGCCTCCTGGGTCCGCATCTGAAGCAGCTGGTTCGCCGCGTACATGCGGTCCTCGGACTGCCGGTGCGGGTTCATGAGCTTCTGCTTCGTCTTGGCGATCTGCCGCTGCTCCTTGCTCGCGCCGCCGCCGAAAAGCATGTCCTTGAGGCCCATCTGCGTGCTCCGAATCCCGCCTCTGCGGGGTGGCGCGGCACCTTCTAACAGAGGCTGGGGGACGTGGGAAGGAGATCTAGTCCCGGATCTAGCTGTTAGCCGTTAGCTGCTAGCCGTTAGCCTGAAACCCTGAGCACTTGCGACTCCGTTGGCCGTGGCGGCGCCACATTTCGGGTGAACAGGTCACGACGCACAAGTACAGGTCGTGCCTGAGCTAATGGCTAATGGCTAATGGCTAATCGCTTGTTCTTGGGTCTAGTCCCGGGCGGTCGGCTTGTTCGCCCCGCCGTCGTTCGCCTGGCTGGCGTCGGGCTGCGCCGCGGGTGGCGGCACCTCCGTCGGCGTGTCGGGCTTGGGCTCCTTCGGTGGCGCGATCGGCGCAGGCTCCTTGGGCGGGGGAGGGGCCTTCTTCTTCGCGGTCACGATGGTGACCAGCGCGGTCGGCGGCTGGATGTGAACGTGCACGCCCGACTCGGTGCGCGCGAGCTGAACCTCGAGGCGGTGCGGGCCCGGGCCAGGGTTTCGAGGCACCACCACGCGGACGAGGTCGTCCGCGGCCTCGTCGGCGAGGCGGCTGATCGTGGGGAAGGGGCCGTGAAGGGTCAGCACGACCTGGGCCGGCGTGACCGTGCACAGCGCGTTCCCGGGGCAGCCGAGCACTCGCACGGGGAGGTCTCTGAGCTGGGTGCGCCGCAGCTCGGTCTCGATGGCCACCTGCACGGTCACGGCCTTGACGTTGACGGTCACGTGGTCCTTGGCGGGGGGCACGATGCGCTGGTGGAATCGGGCCGGGCGGTCGAGGTCGGAGACGTCGACGGGGGCGGTCTCCACCTCGGTCGTCGCGAGCACCGCGCTCTCCGGGCCGCTCACGACCACCGTGGGCGGGCGCACGCGCACCTTGCTCGTCTCGATCCGGAAGCCCTCCGGCGGGGTGCCCGTGAAGACCGGGCGGACCGGGACGTTGCGGGTGGCCCGCCGCGCCAGGCGCACCTGCACCGTCGACGGCTGCACGGCCACGACCCGCACCTCCCGTACGCCGAGCAGGTCCTCGAGGGAGGCGGGGTCGAAGCGGATCTCCTCGCCGTCGCGCCTCCCCGCGAGGTCTACCTCGCGCCTGCGGTTGCGGCTCTGCTCGAGCACCTCCAAGAGCTCGGACTCGGGCCCGCGAAGCCTCAGGGTCAGGCGCGGCGGCAGCTCGCCGATGAAGAGCACGTTGGAGGGGAGGCCGGAGACGGTCAGGCCGATCTCCACGACCGCCTCGTGCTCCTGCTGGTCGTAGACCGAGACGGCCAGCCCCACGGCAAATACGACGGCGATGGCGCCGTAGGGAAGGTTGCGGCGCCGTGAGCTGCGACGCGGGCTCACGATCCGTGCCCTCCGCGCTCGCCCTTCTCGGAGCGCTCGTCGTCTTCGCTCGAAGACCCCGACAGGAGCGACGCCAGCGGCTTCGGAAGCTGGCGCGTCCAGTCCTTCCGTCGCGGGGCGCGGAAGACGGCCTGGAGGCGAGAGCGCAGGAGGTTGGGATCGAGATCGACCTCTATCTTCCCGTCGAGGGCGAGGCTGATGCCGCCGCGCTCCTCGGAGACGATGATGACGACGGCGTCGGTCTCCTCGGTGATCCCGATGCCGGCTCGGTGCCTGGTGCCGAGGCTGCGGCTGACGCCGGGGTTGGTGGTCAGGGGCAGGAAGCAGGCCGCGTGGGTGAGGCGGCCCTTCTGGATGATCGCCGCTCCGTCGTGCAGGGGGTTGTGCTCGGTGGGGTTGAAGATCGCCAGGAGCAGTGGTTGGGAGACCTCCGCGGCCAGGGGCACCCCGTCGCTGGCGTAGGGGTGCAGGTTGGCTTCTCGGGCGATGACTATCAGCGCCCCGATGCGGTGCTCGGCGAAGCGGGCGCAGGCGCGCACGATGTCCTCGTAGAATGAGCCCCCCATGGTCCCCGACGGGCCGAAGAAGGGGTTCCGGCCCACCTCCGTCAGGGCGCGTCGGATGTCGTCCTGGAAGACGATGACCAGGATGATGAGCATCGAGGAGAGGAAGGCCGAGAGGACCCAGTGGGTGGTGCGCAGGCGGAACACCTGCTCCGAGCTCAGCCAGTACAGGAGCAGCAGCACGAGCACGCCCACGAGCATCTGGAGCGCGCGGGTGCCGCGTAGGAGCAGCAGGACGCGATAGATCAGGAAGGCGACGAGCCCGATGTCCAAGATCAGGAGGACGACGTCGAGGGCTCCGCCGCGGGAGGAGGCGAGGACGGCCGTCATCGTGGGCCTCCGCTTGCCAGGGCCTCATCGGTCCAGCTGGGCGCTCTGTCGAAGGCGACCGCCTCGGTCACGGCGAGGGCGTCGCGGGCGCCCGCGACATCGTGCACCCGCAGGATGTGCGCCCCGGCGAGCACGGCGAGGGCGCCGGCGACGTGGGTGGCGATCTCCCGGTCCTCCGGGCTCGGCCGGTTGGTGAGCACGCCGAGGAAGGACTTCCGGCTCACTCCGCAGAGGATGGCGGCGTCGAGCCTGGCGAAGCGCCGGAGCTTCCTCAGCATCACGACGTTCTGCATCCAGGTCTTGCCGAAGCCGAAGCCGGGGTCGCAGACGAGCTGGTCCTCTCCGACGCCGGCCTCGAGCGCGGTCCGCAGCGACGCGGCGAGGGAGTCGATGACGTCCTCGGGGAATCGCTCGTAGTCGGTGCGCGACTGCATGATGTCCGAGGTGCCGCTCGAGTGCATGAGCACCATCGCTGCGCCGGCTTGAGCTGCCATCCCGGCCAGCTCGGGACAGTCCTGCAGGCCGCGGACGTCGTTGACGATGGCCGCGCCCCTCTCGAGGGCCGCCGCGGCCACCGCCGGCTTGCTCGTGTCGACGCTGATGAGGGCGTCGGGGCGAGCGCCGAGGATGCCTTCGATGACCGGCACCACGCGCGCGAGCTCCTCATCCTCCGGGATCTGCACGGCCCCGGGCCTCGTGGACATGCCCCCGACGTCGATGATGTCGGCGCCCTCGTCGATCATGGCGACGGCGTGATCGACGGCGAGGTCGAGCTTCGTGAAGAGCCCACCGTCGCTGAAGGAGTCGGGGGTGACGTTGAGCACTCCCATCAGGCGGATGTGATCCAGGGAGAGCAGTCGGCCCCGGGCGCGCAGGGGTGGTCGCGGCGCTGGTCCTATTCGTTGGATGGTCAGCTCGCTCCGCCGGGGGTCTTGAGGCGCCGCGCCAGCTCCGGGAGCCTCGCCGGGTCCCAGCGGCCCTCGGGAGTGATCAGCAGGAAGCTCGATATGCCCGACAGGTTGAGGTGGCGTCTCGTGGGCCTGCGCTTCTCCGCGGTGCCGGCGTCGACCACCGGCCAGGCCTCCACCTCGGAGGCCCCGAGCTCGTCCACCTCGTACCAGATGTGCTGGCGCCTCGCGGTCTGGTCGCTCTCCAGCGGCGCCTTGAGCAGCACGCGCCAGCCAAGGTCGCGGTGGTGGCGCCAGATCTGCCGGAGCATGGGCAGCCGCTGCCACGCGAGGGCCTGCATGCGGGCGGTGCTGCCCGGGGATCGGTACACCATGCCGGTCCTCGCGATCTCTGCGAGGGGCTCGCTCAGGTCCCAGTCGAGCATGGGAGCGCCGGAGCACTCGACGACGGCTACGAGCGCCCTGCGGTGGCCGTCGAGGGTGTCGTCGCGGGCGCGTTGCTCCGGTGCGACGCCGGCGGCGTGCTCCGGGAGGAGCGGGAGCA
>CAZQPP010000221.1:0-12732 GCA_964594295.1 uncultured Myxococcales bacterium
GTCGGAGGTTTGTCCATGGTCATCTTCCTCGGGGCGTCGCAGGGCCTGGGGGTCGGCCCTCTTCGGCCCGCCGTCAGTCCGGTCGGACCGTGGCGGCGGGCCCCGTGTAACGTGGCTGGTCGGCCTTGTCGAGGACGCAGCGGCCCATGACGAGGGCGTCCATCTCGGTGGTCATGAAGCAGCGGTAGGCGTCCTCGGGGGTGCAGACGATGGGCTCGCCGCGCACGTTGAAGCTCGTGTTGAGGAGCACGGGGCAGCCGGTCTCGGACTCCCACGCGCGCAGGAGCTTGTGGAGGCGCGGGTGGCGCCCGGAGTCGCAGGTCTGGATGCGCGCGGAGCCGTCCACGTGGGTCACCGCCGGGATGGTGGAGCGGCGGCGGTGCAGGCGCTCGAGCCCGACGCCCGTGGCCTCGTCTCCGCCTTCGACCTCGAGCCGCTGGGCCGCGGCCACCTGCGCCACCAGCAGCATGTATGGGCTCTCGACGTCGAGGTCGAAGTACTCTCCGGCTCGTTCCTGGAGCACCACGGGCGCGAAGGGCCTGAAGCCCTCTCTGAACTTGATCTTCATGTTGATGCGGGACTGCATCTCGGGCTCGCGCGGGTCGCCTAGGATGGTCCTTGAACCGAGGGCGCGCGGGCCGTACTCCATGCGCCCCTGGAACCACCCGACGACCCTCTGCTCCTTGAGGGCGCCGACGGCCCAGCGGTCGACCTCGTCGTCCTCCTTGACCTCGTACGGTGCCCCGAGCCCGTCGAGGAAGGCGCGCACCTCGTCGTCGCTGAAGGAAGGGCCGAGCAGCGAGCCGCGCTGGGCGCCCAGAGGGTCGGGCACGCGCTCGTTGCCGTGGAGCTGGTGCCAGGCGAAGAGCGCCGCACCGAGGGCGCCGCCCGCGTCGCCGGCGGCCGGCTGGACCCAGATCTCCTCGAAGGGGCCCTCGCGCAGGAGGCGCCCGTTGGCCACGCAGTTGAGCGCGACCCCGCCGGCGAGGCACAGGCAGCGCTCGCCGGTCCGGCTGTGGGCCGCGTGGGCGAGCCCCATCATGGCCTCCTCGGTCACGACCTGGATGCTCGCGGCCACGTCGGCGTGGTGCTGGTCCATCGGGGTCTCGGGCTCGCGCGGCGGCCGGCCGAAGAGGCGGCAGAAGCGCTCGTTTATCATCGAGAGCGCGTGGTGGTAGGCGAAGTAGTCGAGGTTCAGGCGGAAGGAGCCGTCGGGTCGAAGCTCTATGAGCTCGTCTCGGATGGCCTGGGCGAAGCGGGGCTCCCCGTAGGGCGCGAGGCCCATCAGCTTGTACTCGCCGGAGTTGACGCGGAAGCCGACGTAGTAGGTGAAGGCCGAGTAGAGCAGCCCGAGGGAGTGGGGGAAGCGGACCTCCTTGAGCATCTCGAGGCGCGGGCCTTCGCCGCGGCCGATGCTGGTGGTGGTCCACTCGCCGACGCCGTCGGTGGTGATGATGGCGGCCTTCTCGAAAGGTGAGGCGAGGAAGGCGCTCGCGGCGTGGGCCTCGTGGTGGGTCGTGTAGAGGATCGGGCCGTCGTAGCGCTGGTCAAGGGCCTTGTCGATGGTCCCCGTCACGGAGAGCTTCTCGTTGACGAGGGCCCCTGTCATGCGGAGGAAGGAGCGCAGGCCTCGGGGTGCGACCCTCAGATAGGTCTCGATCAGGCGGTCGAAGCGCTGGAGGGGCTTCTCGTAGAAGACGACCGCGTCGAGCTGCTCAGGCTCCAAGGACGCCTCCGAGAGGCAGTAGCCGATCGCCTGCTTGGGAAAGGAGGGGTCGTGCTTGATCCTCGAGAAGCGCTCCTCCTGGGCCGCGGCGACGATGCGCCCGTCCTGCACCAGGCAGGCCGCCGCGTCGTGGTAGAGCGCCGAGATACCCAAGATGCTGGTCATGGCCCCCGGCATAGCCGTTTTTGGCCCTGACGGCATCTTGACAGTGCTTCCTTTTGCGTGGAAGCCTGCCGCGATGCGCCCGACGACCAGACTCCTCACCGTGCTCGTCACCCTCGCAGCGACGGCGCTGGTCGTCGTCGGAGCCTGCAAGAAGAAGACGCCGGAGGACGACCCGGCCGCGGACTCGGCGAAGAAGGCGGTACACAAGGGCTACAAGAAGAGCGGGACGCACTTCCGCACCCACGCGCTCCACCCGCGGCGGGTGGGCGACGCCAGCGACTGGGTCATGGTCGAGGCCGACTACCTCTACACCTGCGGCATTCGCAAAGGTGGGTCGCTCTGGTGTTGGGGCGCGAACATCACCGGGAAGCTCGGTGACGGCAGCACCGAGGATCGCACCGTCCCCGTGAAGATCGGCGACGAGCTCGGCTGGGTCGACGTCGTCGGCGCGGACTTCCTCACCTGCGGCCGCCGCAAGGCCGGCGACACCTACTGTTGGGGCGGACAGAAGGGCGGCCGGGTGGTCTACCCGCACGAGGCGGTCAACACGGAGCCCCTCGCGATGACCTTCGCGCCTGCCGATCTCCGAGGCCAGCGGGACGAGAAAGGCGACGCACGCCGGGGCGCGCCGGTCAAGCTCGACCAGGTCGTCCTGGGCGACGTGCACAGCTGCGGCCTCTCGGGCGGAAAGGCCTACTGCTGGGGCGGAAAGGGGGAGCGCCTCGGGAGGAGGAAGCCGCCCTTGTTCGAGCCCGTGAGCGAGACGGAGTCGGCGATCATCGAGGTGGATCTCACGCTGCCGAAGGGCGTGCGCTTGGACGAGATCACCGCAGGCAGCCGCCACACCTGCGCCCGCACCAACGAAGGGAGGGTCTTCTGCTGGGGTGTCAACGCTCTCGGACAGGTGGGGAGCGACTCGCCCCACGAGCTCGTCCGCGTCCCCGAGGCCGTGGCGGTCGAGCAGCGCGCGGGGGGCGACTTCGCCCTCGTGGCCGCGGGCACCTTCCACGCCTGCGCCGTCGACACGGCCGGTGCGCCGTGGTGCTGGGGCTCGAACCACTCCGGAGCCGTGGGGGACGGCACCAGCGAGAACAGGCGGAAGCCGGTGGCCGCCGATCTCTCCGCGGTGACCGGCGGCAAGCGCTTCGTGAAGCTCTCGGGCGGCTTCGGCAAGACCTGCGGCATCACGGCCGAGGAGACGCTCTACTGCTGGGGCACGATGAGCGACCCCAAGGAGCGCCTGCCCGGCGGCGACGAGCGCCTGATACCCAGGCCGGTCGAGGGACCGAAGAAGGGCGCTGGCTGGAAGCTGGCCCACGTGTCGGTGGGCACAGGGCACACCTGCGCCATAGACACGGCAGGCGCTCTCTTCTGCTGGGGCGCAGACGGCCGCGGCCAGTGCAGCGACCCGGCGGAGGAGCCCGAGCAGGGGCCGGACGGCAAGCGAGAGGAGCCCGGCGGGTCGGCGGAGACCGGGGAGCCGAAGAAGGCGGAGGAGCCAACCGGGGCGGAGACAGGACGCTAGCGCGTTCGGGGAAACTCAATTCGTTAGCAATTGCAGTCGCCTAGTTGCTGCGCCTGTAACCCCTCAACAGGTCCGGGCAAACGCCCTTGGGAGACAGAGAGGGTCGCTGAACAGGATAGACAGGATTGGGATGCAGCATGAAGAGGCTTCCCTTCCTGTTCATCCTGTTCAAGGCTCCATGCTTCGCCCGGACTTGTGGAGAAATCACTCGCGTTTCCCCGAACGGGAGGAGGCTGTTTGCGCTATGCGCAACAGCCTCCCTAACCCGAGCTTTTGTCTTCCGCCGCCGCAGGGCCGATAATGGCCGCGCCTCGTCGAGAGCGTGGGATGGTTCGAAGGTGTACCGGAGCCGGCGCGCGCTTGTGCCGCGTCTTTCTTGCCGTCTCCTGGGCGGCGGCCGCGCTGCTCCCGGCCTGCACCGTGGACCCTGGAGCCGGCCCCGGCTCGTCGGGCACGACGGTGTTGGATGTGCCCGGGCTCTACGGGGCGGACCGCTCCGCGCCGCAGGTGCCCGTCGGGGACACCAGCGGCGTGCCGGGCGCGGGAGGCGAATCGGGCCCCGGCGAGGTGATCGCGGAGGGCGTCTTCGGCGGGCCGGATCGAGATCTCGCCTGGGAGCCCCCCCTCGACCTCGGCGCCGACCCGGGCAGCGATCCCAGCTGCGGCGAGGAGGAGCAGCCCCCGGCCGAGCCCAACGGAGAGGACGACGACTGCGACGGCAAGACCGACGAGGACGTCTGCAGCTGCGGCGACGGGATCTGCAAGGGCGCCTGCGGCGAGTCCCTCGACGACTGCCCGTGTGACTGCTCGGTGTGCGGTGACGGGACCTGCTCGCCCTGCGGCGAGAACCCCTCGCTCTGCCCCGAGGACTGCTGCCGCAGCTTGCAGGGTGCTTCCGGCTGTGGCGACGGGGTGTGTCTCGGCTTCGGTTGTGGCGAGAACCCGAGCACCTGCCCCGAAGACTGCGGAAACGCCTGCGGCGACGGGACCTGCGACCGCGGCGAGACGACCCTGTCCTGCGCCGAGGACTGCAAGAGACAGGTGTGTGGGAACGGGATCTGCGAGCCCACCGACGGCGGCCCGGTCGACTGCCCGAACGACTGCGCCGAGTTCTGCGGGAACTGCGAGTGCGGCACGAAGGAGAGCTTCCTCGACTGCCCGATCGACTGCGGCTCTTGCGGCGACGGCGTCTGCAGTGGCTGCGCGGCGCTCAACGAGGACAGGTACACCTGCCCCGCCGACTGCTGCCTACCGGAGTCCGAGGTCTGCAACGGAGAGGACGACGACTGCGACGGAGCGGTCGACGAGCCCTTCGCCCTCGGGTGCAGGGTCCTCTACCGCGACGGCGACGGAGACGGTCTCGGCCTCGCGACCGATGCCTCGTGCCTGTGCACGGCGGACGGGCCCTACACGGCGTCCGCGGCCGGGGACTGCGACGACGCCGACGCGGAGGTAGGCCTCGGCGAGGGCGAGGCGTGCAACGGCAAGGACGACGACTGCGACGGAGAGACCGACGAGGACTTCGGTGTCGGCGAGCCCTGCGACGACCCGCCGGGCGGGGCCTGCGTCCAGGGGGTGCGGAGCTGCGACGGCCTCCGGGCGAGCCGTTGCGACGACGGCCCACACCTGGCAGAGGGCACCGTGTGCAGGCCCTTCGCGTGTGCGGACGGCTACCTCTCCTTGCCCGCCCTCTGCGACGGCTGGGGACGCTGCCTGGACAACGGCGTGCTGAGCTGTGGTGGCCTCGCGTGCCTGACGGCGGCTTTGTGCCGCTCCAGCTGCTCAGAGCACGGCCATTGCCGCTCGGGCTACACGTGCGACGGAGGCCGCTGCACGCCGGAGGAGGCGCCGTGCGCCAACGACGCAGCCTGTGAGGACGGCGATCCCTGCACCCGGGATCTGTGCGACGCCGAGGGGGTGTGCGCCCAGGTGCCGGTCCCTGGTTGTGAGCCAGAAGGCGACGCGGACGGCGACGGCGTGGCAAACACGGAGGACAACTGCCCGCTGCTCCCCAACGCGGCCCAGAGCGACGCGGACGGCGACGGCCAGGGGGATGCCTGCGACTCTTGCGCCGTCACGGGCGAGGAGTCCTGCGACGGCAGCGACGAGGACTGCGACGGCGAGACCGACGAGGGATTCAGCGTCGGTGTCGAGTGCCCGGCGCCGGGCGGTCCGTGCTGGCGGGGGCAGATGGCCTGCTCGGAGGACCGGCAGAGCAGCGTCTGTGTCAACGCCACGCCCGTGCCGGCCGGGCGTGTGTGCGGCTCGGCGACCGAGTGCGTGGACGGAGCCCTCGTCGGACCTGACCGCTGCGACGGAGCGGGGGCCTGTGTGCCCGGCGGAGTCGTCGGGCCCTGCGCGCTCTCCTGCGACGCCGCGCGTCCCTGCCGGGAGACGGAGCGCTGCCTCGGTGGCTACTGCGTGGCGCGCCTCGCCCTCGGTGAGCGGTGCCTCGCCGGCAAGGACTGCCTGAGCGGCCACTGCGCCGGGGGGGTGTGCTGCGACGAGGCCTGCGAAGGCGCCTGCCAGAGCTGCGACGGGCGGCTCGCGCCCGCCGGGACCTGCGAGACCCTGGCGGGCGGCGCTCCCTGTGGCGACTGGGAGGAGGCCTGCTTCGCCGGTACCTGTGAAGGCGCGGCCTGCCTCCGGAGCGCCCTCCCTGACGAGACCCCCTGCGAGGACGGGGACGCCTGCACCGTGGGGGATCGCTGCGTCGACACCGAGTGCGTGCCCGGCGCCGCCGAGGCCGACTGCGAGGACGGGAACGCGTGCACCGCCGATGTCTGCCACCCGCTCGCCGGCTGCGTGCACGCCGGCCTCCCCGACGGTGTCGCTTGCGAGGACGGGGACCTGTGCACCTCCGAGGAGGTGTGCGCGGCGGGCCTCTGCGCCGCCGGCCGGGTGATCGACTGCGAGGACGGGGACGCCTGCACCGCGGACGGCTGCGACGCCGCCACCGGTGAGTGCACCCACGTCAAGCCGGACCCGACCTGTGAGTGAGCCGTGAGAGCGCCTGCCTTCCATCGCTCGGAGCGCCCCTTTGCGGGCCTGTCGCCTTTCGTCCTGCTCGCCGCTCTGGCGTGCAACGGGCTCTTCGCTTGCGGCGGCGGCGGGGAAGATCTGGTGTCGGCGGACGTCCAGGGGAGCCCGGACGTCGCCTTCTTCGAGGACCGGTGGTACTCGGCGGATAGCGCCGGCGACACGGGTCCGGCGAAGTCTGACCCGGGATCGGGCGCGTCGGACGAGGGCGACGCTGTGACGGAGTGTCTCTGCGGCGACGGCGTGTGCGAGGTCTCCTGCGGAGAGTCGCCGGTGGCCTGCCCGGAGGACTGCTGGGATCCGGCGGCTGTCGAAGCCTGCAACGGACTCGACGACGATCTCGACGGAGAGATCGACGAGCCCTCGGCCCTCGGCTGCGAGGTCTTCCACCGCGACGCCGACGGGGACGGTCTCGGTGTGGCTGCCGACGCGCGCTGCATGTGCGAGCCCGAGGAGCCGTATACGGCGTCCGTGAGTGGAGACTGCGACGACGGGGACGCGGAGGTGGGCCTGGGCAGGGACGAGGCCTGCAACGGTGAGGACGACGACTGTGACGGGGAGAGCGACGAGGACTTCGGCGTCGGAGAGCCCTGCGCGGACCCGCCCGGCGGTGCGTGCGTGCAGGGGGTCTTGGAGTGTGACGGCCCCGAGGCCAGCCGCTGCGCCGACGGCCCGCCGAGGGGCGAGGGCGAGGTCGCTTGCGGCGACTTCGGCTGCGTCGCCGGCTACCTGACCCTCCCGGGGCTCTGCGACGGCCTGGGCCACTGCGTATTCGGCGGCGTGCTGAGCTGCGGCGGCTACGCCTGCCTGAGCTCCCTCAGGTGCCGCTCCGACTGCGACCACGACGGCCACTGCCGGGAGGACTACGCCTGCTCCGGGCGGCGCTGTGTCCCCGTGACCACAGGGTGCAAGGGCGACTCGTTCTGCGCCGACGGCGATCCCTGCACGCGGGAGGTCTGCGACGAGAACGGGGTCTGTGCTCGCATACCCCTCGCGGGCTGCACGCCGGACGGGGACGCTGACGGCGACGGGCTGACGAACCTGGAGGACAACTGCCCTCTGCGGGCCAACGCCGACCAGGAAGACGGCGACGGCGACGGCGTGGGAGATGCCTGTGACGAGTGCACCTCGGCCGGGGACGAGACCTGCGACGGCGCCGACGAGGACTGTGACGGCGGGACCGACGAGGGCTTCCCTGTCGGCGAGGCCTGCGAAGCTCCGGGCGGGCCGTGCTGGCAGGGGATGCTGGTCTGCGCGGAGGATGGGCTGGGCACGACCTGCGTGGATGTCGCGCCCGCGGTCGAGGGCCAGGTCTGCGATGCGCCCCGTTGCGTGGAGGGGACGCTCCTTGGTCCGGCTCTGTGCGACGCGCTCGGGCAGTGCCGGCCGGGTGAGGACCTCGGGCCCTGCGCGCTCCCCTGCGACCTCGAGAGCCCGTGCACGGGCGAGGAGCGCTGTCTCGGGGGCTTCTGCGTAGCGCGCCTCGATCCGGGCGAGACCTGCCTCGTCGAGTCGGACTGCCTCAGCGGGCACTGCGCCGGCGGCGTGTGTTGCGACGTTGCCTGCGAGGGACCTTGCCGAAGCTGCGACGGCAGCCTTGGGGCGCCGGGGCAATGCGTGCCCGTGTCCCCCGAGGAAGCGGCGGAGGGGGCCTGCGGGCCGTGCGCTTCTTGCAGCGAAGGCCTCTGCCGACCCCTCCCTGGGGACACGCCCTGCGACGACGGCGACGCCTGCACCACGGGCGAACGTTGCGTCGAGGGCGAGTGTGCGCCGGGGGAGGGCGCCCTCGACTGTGACGACGAGAACAGCTGCACCGCTGACGTCTGCGCTGCCGCCCCGGGCTGCCTGCACGTGGACCTGCCCGACGGCATGCCTTGTGACGACGGGGATCCGTGCACGCAAGGAGAGGAATGCGCCGCGGGGATCTGCGCCGGCGGTGAAGCCGTCGACTGCGGCGAGTGACTCGGCCTCGACCGCCGGCCCCGACCGTGCTTGACTGCCCGCATGGCCCAACCCCGAACAGAGCTCTTCGCCGCGTGCGCGCCCGGCCTCGAGCCCATCGTCGCTGACGAGCTGCGCGACATCTCCACCGGCGAGATCGAGCCCCTCGACGGCGGCGTGCGCTTCGAAGGTGGGCCCGAGGTCATGGCGCGGGCCAACCTCTGGCTGCGCTGCGCCGAGAGGGTGCTGCTGCGCCTCGGCCGCTTCGAGGTCCGGCGGGCGGGAGACCTCGACCGGCGCGCCCGCACGATCCCCTTCGTGCGTTACCTCGACCCCACGCGGCCCGTGCTGGTGCGCGTGACGGCGCGCCGATCGGCCTTCCGGCGTGACAGCGACGCGGCCCGGGAGCTGATCCGCGCGGTCGCGGATCGCCTCGGCTGCGGCGTCAGCAAGCCGGAGGAGGGTGAGGAGCACGCGCTGCTGCTGCTGCGCCTCGAAGGCAGGGAGTGTACGGTCAGCATCGACACCAGCGGTGAGCTTCTGCACCGGCGGGGATACCGGCAGGCAGTCGCGAAAGCGCCGATCCGCGAGACCCTGGCCGCGGCCGCGCTTCGAATCTGCGGCTGGTCGGGAGACGCGCCGCTCGCGGACCCCATGTGCGGGTCGGGCACCCTGCCCATCGAGGCGGCCCTCATGGCTCGCCGTTTCCCTCCGGGGGCGCATCGTGGCTTCGCGTTTGAAGGCTGGCCCGACCTCGATCCGGAGATCCTTCGGGAGGCACGGGCGGAGGCCCTGGCCGGCGCCCTCGAGCGCTCGCCGGTGCCAATCGTGGGCTCGGATCGGGACGCGGGTGCGGTGAAGGCGTCGCGCGCAAACGCCGAGCGGGCCGGGGTCGCGGACGATGTCTGCTGGTCCTGCAACGCCTTGAGCGCAGCCCGGCCGCCGGCCGGGTCGGGCCCGGGGCTGGTGGTCTGCAATCCGCCCTACGGGCAGCGCATCGGCGGCAAGGACCTCCGCGACCTCTACTCCGCGCTCGGCAACACGGCTCGGGAGCGCTTCCCCGGCTGGTCTCTGGGTCTGATCACGGCCGACCCGCGCCTTGCCCACCACGCCGGCAAGGGGGTGGAGGGAGTCGGCCCGGTGCTGCCGCACGGTGGTGCGAAGGTGCGTGTCTACCTGCGGCGTGCCTGAGCGCCGAGCGGCTCAGTAGTACGGCCCGAGCTGCTGCATCACCTGGTCGAGGGCCGCGTGGTAGAGCCTGTTCACCATGATGCCGACCGCGACGAGCTCGGCGAAGGAGAGCAAGGCCACTGCTACCTTCTGCGGCCGGGTGAAGGCGGGGCTGCGGTAGAGCATGCCGAGGCCGAGGGGGCCGATGACGGCGAAGATCAGGATCAGCAGAGGGAGGCGCCTGTGATGCCAGGGGATCTTGGCGCCTGCGGCGCTGCCGCAGCGGCGGCAGAAGGCGTCGCCGGGGTCCATGGCGGCCCCGCAACGCAGGCAGGTCGCGTCGCCTTGTGGGAGCGTGGCTGCGCCGCTCATGCGCGTCGCTCGGATGCGCCCTGGCACTCCAGGCAGAAGGGGGCCTCGGGGCGGGCCTTCAGGCGCGCGAAGCCTATTGGGGCGTCGCAGCTCCGGCAGTCGCCGTAGGTGCCGTCCTGCACGGCCTCGAGGGCGGCGGCCACCTGGCGGAGGCGCAGCTCCATCGCGCGCCTCCCGGCCTTGGCGATCTGCTGGTTCTGGATGGCGTCCATGCGCGACAGCCGGCCTATGGGTTGATCGAGATCGACCGTCTTGGCGCCGCTGGCGGACTGCACGAGCGCCGCCTGCAGCTCCTCGCGCGCCGCGCGCAGATCGGCTTCGAGCTCGTCGATCTGGGCCTGGGTCAGCTCGTCCACGGTCGTGTTCCACCTCGGGAGGTGGGCCATGATGTCGCGGATCGCGGCCGAGGGGAAGCCTAGAACCAACCGAGGCGGCGCACCTCCCAGGCCAGCGGGAAGTCCGGGCCTGGGTCCTGCTCGGGATCCAGCACGAAGGGGGAGGTGGCGCGGGCGACCTCGCCGAAGCACTCGTAGACGAAGGAGACCTGGTACTGGGTCGTGCCCTTCTTCTGGCCGGCCTTGGGCTTGATGGTGACCTTGGTGAGGACTCGCATGGCCTGGGCGAAGCTGAAGTCGGGCAGGTGCAGCGCCCCGGCCATGTCGACGCCGACCTCGTAGACGTCGTCTTGAGACCAGGGCTTCACGCCGAGCAGGACGCCGTTGCGCACGCGGCCCGTCTGGGACCAGCTGTCGCCGAGGGTGAGGGGGAAGGGGAAGAAGTCGACGGGCTGCTCGTAAACCATGAGGGTCTGGCCCTCGGGCGGGTCCTCGATGAAGGAGGCCACGCCGTGGAGGCGCAGGGCCTCGGGGCCGTGGGAGTAGACGGCGTGCACGCGGGCGGCGGCGTCGGTGGGCATGGAGAACTGGCCGTCGGGGAAGTGGGGCACGTACCACTGGTCGGTGAGCGGCGTCGCCATGAAGGTGGCCACGCGGTCGTCCGCGTCGGCCTTGGACCAGTCCCAGACCCGGCGCCCCTCCTGGTCCACGACGCCGTCGAGGTCCACGGGGCGCGTGCCGTCGCTCTCGAGGGGCAGCGGCGGCGAGACGCGGTAGCTGGCGATCTGGTTCAGGGTGGGCGAGAGCTCGTTGGAGTCGATGCGCCCGTCGAGGTTCGGCAGGCAGGGCAGGGGATCGGGGACCTGGGTGCCGTACGGGAGCAGCTCCTCGGGGAAGGTCTGGTTCTCGCCCGCGCACGCGACGAGCATCAGGAGCGGGAGCGCGACGAATGAAGTTGCTGTCCGCATGACTTCTAAAACCCGTAGGCGAGCGTGAGGCGAAGGAGCTGGGCCGGCTCTGCGCGCAGGCCGAGGCCCGTGTTGTCGAGGCCGGACCAGGGGAAGAGCACGGCGTACTCGAGGGAGGCGGCGAAGCCGTCGTCGCGCAGGTAGCGCAAGGTGGGGTCGATCTCCAGGCCCAGAGGGCGTTTGCCGCCCGGGGTCGAGGCGGCCTCGTTGGCCCAGGAGGCGATCGCGGCCACGTCGGCCACGAAGCGTGCCGCGCCGAGGTCGGCGACGCGCAGGCGCAGGTGAGGGCGCACGTAGAAGGCGTCGGTGACGGTGCCGATGATCTCGCGGAAGAGGATGCGGTCGACGCGGTAGTCCGGGTGGAAGCGGAAGTTGTCGACTCGCAGGTCCTTCGGGGGCATGCCCTGGGGGCCGTCGAGATCGCCAGCGCGGGGCGGGTGGAGGGTTTGCAGCGGCGGCCGCGCACCGAAGCCCGGAGCGTCGTCGCCGCTGGCGTAGCCGAGGTCCACGCCCCCGGTGAGGAAGCCCTCGGGAGGCCCGATGGTGCTCTCGAGGACCGCGCCGTACTGCTCCGACTCGACCCGGCCCGGCAGCTCGAAGCCGGTCAGGAGGGAGGACTGCTCGATGCTGGCGCGCACGTAGGCGGCCTCGACCTCGACCCTGAGCCAGGACATGGTTAGCCGCGCCCAGAGGTCCACCGCGTGGGCGCTCAGGCCGCGCCGCTGCACCTGGGCGGCGTCCACCTCCACGGGGTGCGTGACCGGGAGGTAGGTCGCGGGGATGTCGTCCTCTTGCCACCTGTGCGCGTAGAAGGCCCCGTACTCGAAGGTGACCTTCTCCGCCTGCCGGCGGCGCTTCAGGGCCGCGGGGCTGCGCCAGTTGAGCACGGCGAAGGCCAGGCTGCGCACGGCGGCGGTGGGCTCGACCTCGAAGGAGCGCACCTCGTCCTTCGCGGGCACGAGGTAGCCGGTGGAGGAGAAGTCGTAGGCGAAGGCCCAGAGGTGGCCGACGAGGGGGGTCACGAAGGCCACGCGGTCCGCGGCGTCTCCGCTGTCGCAGTCGAGGCAGTCGCCGCCGTTGCCGAGCATGCCGAGGCCCCAGTGGTGGCCGACCCGACCCGCGGCGAAGTAGCCGATGGGCAAGACCACCTCGCCGTAGGCGCGCTTGACGCGGAAGGCGCGGGCAGAGGGCGGCTCCTGGGTGACGCTGCCGCCGGGGATGCCGTCGGCGCTGCCGCCGATGGGGAGGTTGTCGAGCACGTCTATGCGGGCCTTGACGCCGACGATGCCGCCGGGAGCGTAGATGGCGATGTCGGTGCGCAGGCGCAGGTCGGAGCTGTAGATGGTCTGGGCCGAGGGATCGCTGAGCGACGTGGGCGCGAAGAGCTCGCCCGAAGGTGTCGGCCCGCGGTCGAGGTCGAGGTTGTAGAGCTGCGCCAAACGAATAGCGGATCAGCGGAACGGCCGCCGACGATGGTAGCGAGCACAGCGT
>CAZQPP010000222.1:0-12724 GCA_964594295.1 uncultured Myxococcales bacterium
GATCCTGACCGTCCGGGCCGATCTCCTGGGGGGCCTGCTCGAGCACCAGGGCTTGAGGGACCTGGTGCAAGAGCGCCTGATGCTGCTCGGAGGCCTGGACGCGGAGGGCCTCGCCGAGGTGATCGAGGGACCGCTCCGAGGCCGGCGGGTGGAGATAGAGCGAGGCCTGGCCGAGGAGATAACGTCCGACGTCGGCGACGAGCCCGGGAGGCTGGCCTTGCTGAGCCAGGTGCTCGCGAGCCTCTGGGAGGCGCGGGGCGCCCACGGCAACCGAATGACCAAGGCCGGCTACGAGGACGCCGGGAGGGTGGAAGGAGCGGTGCGGAGGCGCGCGGAGGCGCTCTGGCACGAGCTCGACGAGGCGGGCCGGGAGCTGATGAGGAGGGTCTTCGTGCGCCTCGCCAACGTCTCGGATGACGGGACGCTGGTGCGAAACCGAGTGACCCTCGACGCGCTCTGCGAGGTGACCGGAGCGCCCGAGCCCGAGCTGCGCCGGGCCTTGTCCGGCTTCGTCGAGGGCAGGCTCCTCGTCCTTGGCCGCGCTCGCCCCGGAGAAGGTGAGGCCGGGCGCGCAGCGCCGACCGTGGAGGTGGCCCACGAGGCGCTGCTGGGGAGCTGGCCCTACCTCACCGAGCTCCTGCGGAGCGAGAGGGAGGCGCTCGCGCTGCGAAAGGAGGTGGAGACGGCGGCCGGCGCGTGGGAGCGCAGCGCGCGGAGGCGAGAGCTGTGGACCGACGCGAGCACGCGGCTGAGGCGCGCGGAGGAGCTGAGAGACGAGGGCCGCCTCCTGCTGACGGCGGCCGAGGCGGCCTTCCTCGAGGCGAGCCGCCGCTACGTCCTCCGCCGCCGCCGTCTCGCGCAGGTGGCGGTCGCGGCCCTGCTGGTCCTGGCGGCCGGCGTCGGGCTGCTGTGGCGGCAGGCGAGCCAGGAGCGCGATCGCGCGGAGCGAGCCCGCGAGCATGCCGAGGAGGAGCGCGTGGAGGCGGAGAAGCTCGTGGACTACGTGCTCTTCGACCTCCGCGACAAGCTCAAGCCGGTGGGCCGCCTGGACCTGCTCGAAGGAGCGGCCGCTGCGGTGGACCGCTACTACCGCGGGCGGCCGAAGGCGGAGGAGGAGGAGGGGCTCGAGAGCCTGCGGCGGCGGATGGCGAATTTGGGCAACATGGGGAACGTCCGCAGGTCCCAAGGCAAGCTGGATGAGGCGCTGGAGGCCTACACGGAAGCGCTGGGTCTCGCGCGTCGCCTGGTGGAGCAGGACCCCGGAAACGCCGTGTGGCAGCGCGACCTGTCCGTGAGCCTCAACAAGGTCGGCCGCGTCCGCAAGGCCCAGGGCAAGCTCGATGAGGCGCTGGAGGCCCACACGGAGTCGCTGGGCATCAGGCGTCGGCTGGCGGAGCATGACCCCGGAAACCCCCTGACGCAGCTCGACCTCGACTCGAGCCTCGACCAGGTCGGCCGCGTCCGCGATGCCCAGGGCAAGCTCGACGATGCGCTTGAGGCCTATACGGAGTCGCTGAGCATCATACGTCGCCTGGCGGAGCAAGACCCCGGGAACGCCGTGTGGCAGCGCGACCTGTCCGGGTGCCTCGACAAGGTCGGCCGCGTCCGCGAAGCCCAAGGCAAGCTCGACGATGCGCTGGAGACCTACTCGGAGTCGCTGGACATCATGCGTCGCCTGGCGGAGCAAGACCCCGGGAACGCCGGATGGCAGCGCGACCTTACCGTTAGCCTCAACAAGGTGGGCGGTGTCCGGGAGGCCCAAGGCAAGCTGAACGGTGCGCGGGAGGCCTACACGGAGTCGATGGGGATCCGGCGGCGCCTGGAGGGGCAGGAGCCCGGGAACGCCGGGTGGCGGGACGATGTCGGCGTCACCTTGATCAGGCTGTCATCGCTCTCCCTGAGCCAGGGGAACCTCGAGGAGACCGGGGCCGCGGCCCTCCCCGCGCTTGTGGCTTTCGAGCACGCGCGGGCGATGGCTCCCGGGCACGCCGACATCGCGCGTCACGCGGGCTTGGCCCGAAAGATCCTCGTTGGCCTTCTCACCGAGCTGCCGGCGGAGAAGGCGCGTGCCATGCTGCGCTCGTTGGCCAAGGAGGCCGACGCCCTCGCGGAGGTCGCCCCCGCAGCCTCCGTCTCCCTCCGTTCGCGGGCCGTCGGCCTGGCCATGGACGCCCTCTCAGACCCTGAGCTCGCGTGGTCCCTGAGCCAGCCGCTGCGAGAGTCGAACCCCGACGACGCCTCGACAATCTGCAACCACGCCGAGGTCGCATACGCCGCGGGCCGGTCCTACGATGATGTGCGCTCCGAGCTGGAGGCCTGCATTCGCCTCGCTGCCGGCCGCGCGGGCACGCGGCTCGCCGCCAATGCCCTGGCCCTCGCCGCCGCCACCGAGGCCGGCCGTGTCGCCGACGCGCGCACGGCCGCGGCCGCCGTGCGCCGCCTCCTGCCCGACCTGGCCGGCGAGGAGATCGGCTGGAGCTTCCGAGGCAGCCGGTCGGCGATCGCGAAGCGCGGCCACCGCGCGGCCCCGCTCCTCGACTCCATGCTGGAAGCCCTCGAGAACGCCGAGCCGGCCAAGCGGGCGGGCCTGGTCGAGCCGTTGCTGCGGCGGCTGGGCTCGGAGTAGGCGAGCGCCGGAGGGAGGGCGGCCTCGAGGGGCTTCGTCTTGCTCAGGTTGGTGCCCTGGTAGACGAGGAGCAGGACGGCGGAGGTGCACGCGCACGTGAACGAGCACGAGGACGTGGACGAGGACGTGTAGGTGGACGGCCGGTCGCCGCGAATCGCGCCGCAGGCTGCTGGGGGACCTCGCTCTCCACCACCCTTTGTGTCACCATCCACCCCGACACCGGGCCTTGAAGGGCGAGGAGGTGCCCCATGCTCGTGCCGCTCTTCTCCTACGGACGGAGCGTGACGCCCGTTCTGGCGCTCATCGTCTGCCTGGCCGCCGCGGGGTGTCCCGGCGACAGCGGCGGGAGCTTCAACCGGCCGCCTCCAGGCAGGGCGGACACGCTCCAGGGCGGCACCGCCGGCGACGCCGGCGACAACGGTGAGAGCGTCGACATCCCCGCCGAGGACACCCAGGGCAACTCGTGCATCAGGGTGTGGCCCCCGACGATCGACTTCGGCGCCGTGCTCGTAGGGAAGCCGGCGACCCGCGAAGTGAAGATCGAGTCTTGCGGAGAAGGGGACCTGGAGATCACCGGCATCGAGCTCGGCGAGGAAGGAGGCTCGAGCTTCATGCTCGACACGACCTCCTTCGCGGTCGACTCCGAGGACACGGCCTGGCCGAGCCCGTCCGCGCCGAAGACCGTACCCGCCGGCGCGAGCGCCCGCTTCAGGGTCGTCTACTCGCCCGAAGCCGAGAGCCCCGAGGACACCTCCGGCCGCGCCACACGGGACAAGACGAAGATCCTCGTCCACAGCAACGCGGCCGAGGGGACGGTCGAGGTCAACGCGATGGGCCTCGGCACCACCACACCGTGTCCGACGGCGGTCATCACGTTGACCGAAGGCGCAGAAGAGGTCGTCCCGCAGACCACCCTCGTGCTCTCCGCCGAGGACAGCATTCCCACCCAGGGCACGATCTCCCAGTACAGGTGGAAGGTGACTCAGCCCAGAGGCGCGGCCAGCGTCTTCCACCCCTCGGCGACGGCACCCAGGGTCCAATTCGAGCTGAACGTGGCCGGGAGCTACGTCTTCGCGCTCGAGGTCAAGGACGCCGTCGACTGGTCCTGCGTGCCGGCCGTGCGAGAGGTCGCGGTCATCCCCGACGAGGCCATCCACATCGAGCTCACGTGGGAAACCCACAACGACCCCGACCCGACCGACGAGGGCATCGGGGCGGGCACGGACATGGATCTCCACTTCGTGCACCTCGAGAACGCGCTCGCGAGCCCGCAGGCGGAGGATCTCTACCCTCCGGGCGCGGGAGACGGGACGCCCGAGGGCTACTTCGACGCGCTCTGGGACATCTTCTGGTTCTACGTGACCCACGACTGGGGTCAGCTCGGCTTCGACGGCGACGACCCCTCCCTCGACCGCGACGACGTCGACGGCGCGGGGCCCGAGAACCTGAACCTGAACGGGCCCGAGGAGGGGGCGACCTACAAGATCGGCGTCCACTACTTCGACGACCACGAATACGGGCCGTCCGTGCCGTGCGTGGAGGTCTTCATCTTCGGTGTGGCCGTGATGCCGCGCCGCTGCGGCTGCCGTATGTCCAAGAAGGACATGTGGGAGGTGGGCACCATCACCTGGCCCACCGAGCAGGTCGAGGCGCCGGCCTGCAGCGGAAAGGCGCCGCCACCCGCCGGCTCGCCATGGCCCGCGCGGCCCTGCGGAGGAGCGGGCAACCGGAGCGAGGACGGGGGCCCCTGCACATCGGTGATCCTGCCGGCCTACGAGTCGGAGAGGTTCGCCTTCGAGTGAGAAGCTCAGAATAGGGGGCTCAGGCACCCCCCAGGATCCGCCGCCTGGCGGCGTCGGATCGAGTGGTTAGCCCTTAGCTGTTGGCGGTTAGCGAAGGCAGACCCGTCACCCATCGGATGCACCTTCCACGAGGAGGGAAAGCAGCTAACGGCTAATGGCTAACGACTGCAATCCGCCGGCGTTAGCCGGTGGATTTTGGCCCCAACCGAAGGTCGACACCGCCCCCCGGTTTTGCGACTCTCTGCGCCCCCGATTCATGGCTTTCGCCAACCAGAGGCTCCGCGATGCGCTCGCCACTCGTCCTCTTCAGCCACCGACTCGTCCTCTCGACGCTGCTGGTCGCCGGCCTGACGCTCACCGGCTGCACGAGCGACAGCGGAGGAGGCCACATCGTCGCGCCGCCTTCGTCGGGCGACCCTAACAAGGGCGGCAAGATCGACGACGGACGCTACGGCGCAGACGCCACCGGTAGCCTCGACGACACGCTCAACAGCGCCTCGAGCGCGACCGACGGAGGCGCCGCGCCGTGGGTGGACGGCATCGGGAGCGTGTACCACGACGTCCACGGCTGGAGCGACGGCGGCTACGACTACGACGGCGGCGGCTGGAGCGACGGCGGCTACGACTACGACGGCGGCGGCTGGAGCGACGGCTACTACTACGGCGACGGCTACTACGACGAGGACGGCTACTACTACGACGACGTCTATTACGACGACGTCTACTACGGTGACGGCTACTACTACGACGTCGACTACAACGACAGCTACAACTACGGCGACGGCTACTACGACGACGTCTACAACTACGGCGACACCTACTACGGCGACACCTACTACGACGACGTCTACAACTACGGTGACGGCTACTACGGCGACACCTACTACGACGACGTCTACTACGGTGACGCCTACTGGGACGTGCCCCCCTCGCAGTGCGGCCCCTACTCGGTCTGGTACGACGAGACCACCAGCTGCGCGACGGCTACCCTGATCGCGGACCCACCGATCGAGCCGTCGGCCTGCATGCTCATCGAGGGTACGGAGGTGAGCGAGGCGTCGAAGCTCGTCTTCACGCGCCTCGACGCCGGCTGCACCGGCATGCCCGTCGGGGGCACGACCTTCGAGGTGTCGACCCAGAACACCTTCATCTTCGCTTCCTCCAGCCACGGCTACATCGAGGGCGACAGCCTGCTCACGGGCGTCCCGCCCAGCGTGACCGTCACCGTGGAGCTCTGGCACTACGACTACGTCGACGTCGTGTGGCACGTCGTCTTCACGGCCTGGGACGAGGAGCTCGAGGTAGCGGCCTTCTGGGTGGAGTAGCCACCCGGCGAGGGTCCGGACGGGCAGCGGAGCTCAGCCCCACGATGGTGCCACGGCGCGGGGACGTGATAAACCCTCCGCCATGGATCTGCCGGAGTCAGTCCTCGGGTCGTTGAAGGTCGCCGTAGGGGAGGCGAACGTCGCCACCGACTACTTGCACCTCGCGGCCTACTCGACGGACATGTGGCCCAAGGCGCAGATCTGGCGCATGCAGGGCGAGCCGGACCGCTTCCTCCCCGACGCCATCGTTCGCCCCGCGCGCGCGGAGGAGGTGGCCGAGGTGGTCAGGGTCTGCGCCGACCACGAGGTCGCCGTCATCCCCTACGGAGGAGGCTCCGGTGTCTGCGGAGGGACGGTCCCGCTCAGGGGCGGTGTCGTCGTGGACCTCAAGCGCATGGGCAGGATCGGGCCGCTGGACAAGGAGGGCGCCCGCGTCAAGTGCGAGGCCGGGGTGCTCGGGGAGGTGCTCGAGCGCGCCCTGAACGCCGCCGGGATGACGCTGGGGCACTTCCCGTCGTCGATCTACTGCTCCACGGTGGGCGGCTGGGTCGCGACCCGCTCCGCCGGTCAGTACTCGAGCCGCTACGGCAAGATCGAGGACATGGTCTCGGACCTGCGCTTCCTGGACGGGCAGGGGCAGCTGTACGACACGGCCCTGCTGGACTCATGGGCGCACGGGGTCGACTTCACGGCGCTGATCACGGGCAGCGAGGGCGTGCTGGGGCTCATCACGGACGTCACCCTGCGGGTACACCCCCTGCCGGAGACCCAGCGCTTCCACGGCCTCGAGGTCTTGAACGTCGAGTCCGGCATCGAGCTCCTGCGCAAGCTCGCGCAGCGGGAGCCGCCGCCGCTGGTGCTCCGCCTCTACGACCCCCTCGACACCCTGATCAGCGGCCTCAGACACGAGACCGGAGACGGCCCGCCCCCGCGCTCCGGGCTCTCGGGCCTGGCCTCGAAGATCGGGAAGCAGGCGAAGGCGGAGCTCAACCGGCGCGTGCACGGAGCGCTGGACTCGGCCCAGGCGACGGCCCTCCTCCACCCCGGGGCGGCGAACCGCATGGCCAGGCTCGTCCAGGAGTCCTGTCTGGTGATCGTGGGCTACGAGGGAGACGCCGAGACCGTCGACCGAGCCATCCGCCAGGCGGTGGACGACGCCAAGGCCCTGCGCGGCCGCGACCTCGGAGAGGGGCCCGGCAACGCCTGGCTGGCCAGACGTCACCGCATCTCCTTCAAGCAAGCGCCGGTCTACAAGCTCGGCGCCTTCGTCGACACCATGGAGGTCGCCACCACCTACGACAACCTCGGCCGCCTCTACGACCGGGTCCTGAGGAGCCTGCAGCCCTCGGCGGTCGTGATGGCCCACTTCTCCCACGCCTACGCCGACGGCTGCTCCATCTACTTCACCTTCTCGGCACGCGAGCAGGACCCGCACCGCCTCGAGGAGCGCTACGCCGACGTGTGGCGCAAGGCGATGGCGACCGTCGGCGAGTTCGGCGCGGTCCTCTCCCACCACCACGGCGTGGGCTTCTCCAAGCGGGACCGCATGGGCGAGGAGATCGGCGCGGGCATCTCCCTCATCAACGCCGCCAAGTCGGTCCTCGACCCGCGCGGCGTGCTCAACCCCGGGAAGTTGATCCCCTGATGGCCAGGACTCGGGCAAACGACCACGCGGGCCACTCGCTGCTCAACAAGATGAGAGGCGCCCTCCCGGTCGACCGGATCGAGGTCCTCGACGGAGACGACGGGGTCGTGGCGCGCCTCCTCCCGGAGACCGGCGCCGAGCTCGGGCTCATCCTCGTCGCCGCCAGGGAGCTGGACATGAGCATCGCGGTGCCGGGGCAACCGCCGCCGGACCGGATGCCCCAGGCCGTCCTCGATCTCGGGCGTCTCTCGCGCATCCTGGACCTCGACCAATCCTCCCGCCTGGTCACCGTCCAGGCCGGCGTCACTCTCGGCACTCTGGAGCGTTGGGTGGGGGTACACGGCTGGACCCTGGGCTGGTACGCCCCTGCCCTGCGCCGCCGGACGGTGGCCTCCGTCCTCCAGACACCTTGCGCCCCCTTCGTCTCCCCTCGATACGGCACCCCCGTCGGCGCCTTGAGGGGCTTCCGCGCGGTGCTCCCCGACAGCAAGCAGGCCTGGCACCGCATCGGCCCGCGCCGAGCCACCGGGCCTGATCTGCTCGGCCTGCTGCGCGGTGGCTTCTCCTTCGGCGTCGTGACCCGGGCGGTCTTCTCCATCCACCCTGCCCCGGAGACGGAGCTCCTCTGGACCCTGCGCGCCAAGAAGCTCGACCCGCTCCTGCGTTTCGCGGCCGAGGAGGTCCGCTCGGGGGTGCCGCCACGCCGGCTGCTCGCGCTGAGGGATCAGGCGCCGGAGGTGCCGCTGAGCGAGCGCGGGTGGCTCCTGCACCTCTCGTGGCACGAGAACCACGAGCACGCCAGGAGCCTCGACGCGCGCGCCCGGTTCCGCGGTGTCTCGGTCTCGCCCCTCGTGCTGACGAGCACGGAGACGACGGGCGCCCTCGCCCCCGCGGGGCGCTGCCCCTGCCACCGCCTCGTCGGCGGCGTTCCCGGCGAGCTGGTCGACGCCCTGGAGCGCTCGCCGCAGCCCTGGGTGGTGGGCATGGGTGAGCGGGGCGACTCGTGGGTCTGGACCGCCGACGGGCGCGCGGGGAGGAGCCGCGACCCTGTCTCGCGGTGGCTGGAAAAGCGCGTCGTCCGGGCGCGAGAAGCGGCGGAGCCGCTCCGCAAGGCGCTCTCCCGCGCGGTCGACCCGGGCAGCCTGATCGCCGGAGAGGGAGGCTGAGCCTTGCGAAAACCTCCCGCCGAAGCACGCCGTCTCGATCCCCAGCTCTGCCTCTACTGCCCGGACCTCTGCCTCTTCGCCTGCCCGGTCGTGCACGGCTCGGGCCTGACGACCTACGCCCCCATGGGGAAGGTGAGCGGCCTGCACTGGGGCAGGCAGAGGAGGCTGCGGCAGAGCGAGAAGCTCGACCTGCTGCCCTATCTGTGCGCCGACTGCGGGCTCTGCAGCGAGATCTGCGCCCACGACCAGCCGGTCTCGGAGCACCTCTACGAGGCGAGGGCGAGGCTCGTCAGCGAGCGGGCCGTCCCCGAGCGAGCGGCCTCCATGCTCCCCGACGAGGAGGCCCAGCGGGTGGTCGTGAAGCGGGCCGTCGAGCTCCTGGAGCAGAAGAGGTCGCCGGACCTCATCCTCTTCCCCGGGTGCACGCTGCTCGGGCTCGGCGCAGAGGCCGTCGCGGGCCTGGTGCGCTTGCTCGAGCGCCTCGGCTTGAAGGGCATCGGCCTGGACCCGGAGGGGCCCACGTGCTGCGGCGCTCCGTGGCGCGACCTCGGCGACCAGGCGGGCTATCTCTCCCGGGCGATGCGGTGGAGGAAGCACTCCCTCGGCCGCGAAGGCGTCGTCGTGGTCGAGCCGCGCTGCCAGCGCATCGCCGAGGAGTACCTGCCGGCAGACGTGCCCGGTCAGGGCGGCGCCCCGATCGTGCCCCTCGGCAGGGTGCTCGCCCAGGCCGTCCGGGGGCCTCTCCCGCGCCGCCTCCCGCTCCGCGTCGCGCTCCTCGAGAGCTGCCACCTGAGCCGCTACCTCGGGCGGCCCCGACCTCCGCTCCGAGCGCTCTCGGCGCTGCTCGAGGAGCCGCCGCTGAGGTTCGGCTGCCAGGGCGAGGAGTCGCGCTGCTGCGGTCACGCCGGCGGCCTCGCCGAGACCGCGCCCGAGATCGCCACCGAGGCCGGGCGCTCCCTGCTACGCGAGGCGCAGATGCTGGGCGCCGACGCCGTGCTCTGCTGCGCGCCAGCCTGCGCCCATCACCTCGAGCAGTCGCGCGCGGACGAGCCTGATCTCCCCGAGGCCCTGGACTTCGCCAGCCTGATCAGGCGCGCCTTGGAGCTCAACGAGTGACGGGCGCGCCCGCGGACAAGAAGAGGGCCCCGAAGAGCGCCGCAGCCCCGGCCGTGCGCCGCAGGGCCGGGCCGACGGCCGCGCCGGTGAGGGTCGTCGCCGCCGCCCTCTCCGGGACCATGGTCTTCTGCGCCTTCCCCGACTTCCGGCTGCACGCCCTGATCTGGATCGGGCTAGTGCCCCTGATGCTCGCCCTCGACGGCACCCGGCGCGCCTTCAGCGGCTTCGCGCTCGGCTGGATCGCCGGCACCGTCACCAACCTCGGCGGCTTCTACTGGATGTCCTACATGCTCGAGGAGTTCGGGCACCTCCCAACCTGGGGGGCGTGGGCTGTCACCGTGTTGAACGCCGCCTGGCAGGGACTGGTCTTCGCGCTCTTCGGCTATCTCTATGTGCGCCTGCGGCGGCCGGGGCTGGTGCACCGCCTCGTCGCCGTGCCCTCGCTGATGGTGCTCTGCGAGGCCGCCGTCCCCTACGTCTTCCCCTGGTACCTCTCCAACGGGCTGCAGCCCCAAACCGAGGTCTTCCAGATAGTGGAGGTCATCGGCGTGCCCGCGGCCAGCGCGGTCGTGGTCGCGGTCAACGCCCTGCTCGCGAGGTCGGTGAGGGACCTGGTCCTCGCCCGCAGGGTGCCCCTCATGCCGACCTTCCTGGCCGCGGTGGTCTTCGGCTCGGCCTTCGGCTTCGGAGCCCTGCGCGTGGCACACATCGACGCCATGGCGCGCGTCGCGCCTACCCTCGGCGTCGGCATGGTCGAGGCGGACGTGGGCATCTGGGAGAAGGAGTCCAGGGGCCTGAGCTCCTCGGAGCGCCAGCTCGCCCTGCGCGCCAACCTGTTGAAGCACCAGGTCCTCTCGGCCCAGGCGGCGGGGGAGGGGGCCGAGCTCATCGTCTGGCCCGAGTCCTCGTACATGCCCTTTGGGGCGACCGGCATCAAGAGGAGCGACGTCTTCGGCATGCTGCGGACGAAGCACGATCGCCTGCTCATCCGCATGCCCGGCGGGGAGTTCGTCTCGCCGACCTCGATGACCGGGGGGGAGATCTTCGCCGACGTCGACGGTCGCATCAGGGCGGTGGTCGGAGGGCGCGAGGACACCGCCATGGTCCTCGTGCGCGGAGGCAGGATCTTCCGCCTCACGCCGGAGGGCTGGCGTGAGGAGCTGAGCGGGGTGGCGCTCAACCTCAACGCCGGCTGGGCCGGCACCTACGACGCCTTCCGCCGGGACCACGTGCGCGCCCTGGCCCGCCTCTGCGCCGACGCGGAAGGCCCCTGCGACCTGCCCGCCGTCGCGGTCGGCGACGGAGGCACCTGGCTCCGCAGGGTAGGAGGGCGCTGGGAGCGGGTGAGCTGTCCGACGGACCAGGACCTGCTCGCCGTGGCCGGCCTGGGGGCCGGTGACATCTACGCCGTCGGCACCAAGGGCGTCCTCCTCAGGGACGACGGCCGCGAGGTCAAGCTGCTGCGGGAGGGGGGCCCCACCCTGAGGGCGGTGGCGGCCGAGAGGAGCGGACGGGTCGCCGCGGTCGGAGACGACTGCACCGTGCTCCTGGCCGACGGGGTGTCGGGGATCAGGGTCGTGAAGGTGGAGGGCTGCAGCGAGCGCCTGCGCACCGTGGCCTTCCTGCCCGGGGGCCGGCTCGTCGCCGGAGGGCGCGGCGGCACCCTGCTCTACGAGGTCGTGCGCGGCGGCCCGATCAGACACAGGGTGCTGCCGGGTGAAGGTTACATACGCAGCCTCCAGATCGACCCCTGGGGGCGGCTCGCCGCCGGCCTGGACGACGGCCGCATCCTCGACCTCTCCAAGCCGGCGCTGCCCGAGCCCCCGCTGCTCGCGGAGGTGGGCCACGAGGTCTACCGCTACGCCCACGTCGGCTTCCTCAGCGACAGGGCCATCCCCGACGACACCCGGCACATCTACGCTTCCCCGCGCCCCCTGCCCAGGGGAGGGAGCTTCCGGGAGCGCGCTCGCCGCGACGCCGGGGTCCCGGCCCTCGACAGGGATGCCGTGCAGCGCGGCTTCTCGACCCACCTGCTCTTCGGCGCCATCAGCTACGACGCCGCCGAGGTGCTCGGCCTCGGAGAGCCGGTCGACAAGCACCTCCGGAACTCCGTGGTGCTCCTCGACCCCAGGGGCAGGGTGCAGGGCATGAGCCACAAGATCCGCTTGCTGCTCTTCGGGGAGTACCTGCCCTTCGAGGACCTGATCCCCGCCCTGCGCGAGCTCGTCCCGGAGGCCGGCTTCTTCCGCGAGGGAGACGCGGTGAGGCTCCTCTCCATGAAGCTCGCCTCGGGAGGCGTACAACGCATCGCTCCTCTCGTATGCTACGAGGACATTATCCCGGAGTTTGGGCGCATCCTGGGCCCCCTGCGACACGACCTCCTGGTCAACGTCACAAACGACGCCTGGTTCGGCCAGACGAGCGAGCCAGCGCTGCATCTTCAGCTTGCCGCGGCCCGGGCCGTGGAGTCTCGTCGGGTGATGGTCCGGAGCACCAACACCGGCATCAGCGCCTTCATCGATCCAGCCGGCCGTATCCGCGACCAGACGAGCTTGAGCGATCCGGAGATCCGGGTGCGCCAGATCCCCGTGCTCGAGGTGAGCAGCTGGCACGGAATCGTCGAGCGAATCAGCTTCTGGACGCTGCTGCTCTGGGCGGTTCTGCTGCTCATCGCCGACATCGTCAGGGCGGCCCCGAGGCTGGGCAGCAGATAGGCGTTGGGGCTCAATGGGGCGCCTGATCTCGTCCTGCCCTGCGGTGCATAGACAGCGCCCCTAGCAGGCGAAAAACCACATCAGCACCACCTATCGAGTCAATCCAAAGATTCGTCTCGCGTTAAACCCCACGTGCGCGTAAGTTCCCGCGCGGATTTCGTTGCGAGTCGGCGAGTTTTGTCAATCCAACTCAACGGTAGACGTTTGAACCCGGCGCATGACGCTGCCGGGTGAGCCTGCCGATCCGGAACGACCAGGAGGTGAACATGCCAAGTTACGTGATGGCGGAGAAATGCGACGGCTGCAAGGCCCTCGACAAGACCGCCTGCC
>CAZQPP010000223.1:0-12616 GCA_964594295.1 uncultured Myxococcales bacterium
GGCGGGGGGGATCGAAGGCGAGCCAGGCCACCGTGCCGTCGTCGAAGACGATCGAGACCTCGAGCGACTCTATCGAGAGAGGGCCGCCCACAACGCAACGAACGCCGGCTGGAGGCTGCAAGGTGATTCTCAGACCGACTCCCGCAGGCGTCCGCAGCGCCACCCCTCCAGCAGCATCCAGAGAGGCCGTCCAGGGAGGATCTCCCGCGATGGCGCACCACAGGACCCGGCTTGGATGCTGATACGCACCGACCGGTTCGCCCGAGCGGAGCTTGAACACCCGGACGAGCCCACCCATACCACCGGTGCACCCGTACTCGCCACGAGCGCTTACCGCACAACACGCAAGCACCCCACCGTCGGCAGAGCTCCACAGCGGGCGCCGGGGAGTGTCCCGGTCCCATGCGCAGGCGACACCGTCGGTCGAACAGGTGAGCGCAAGCTCCGCGTTGGCAGACAGCGCGCACGCGCGAATCGCTGCTTGGTGCCCCTCCAGCGATGCGAGCAGAGCGCCGCTCTGCGTGGCGAAGAGCATGGCGCTTCCGTCCAGCGTACCCACCAATGCGAACCCCCCTTGGGGATCGAGGGCGGCCGACATCACCGGGCTTCCTCTGGTCTCGAGAGTGCGCAGTGGCGTCCACGCGGCTTGAAGCCGGCGCCCGGAGATCTCGAGCCAGTCGGCAACCGCGCCCGAATCCGCTGCGTCCGGCGACGGAGCATGGCCAAGGGCCTCTCGGCAGGTCTGGCGTGCGGTCCGCGGGTAGCGGCGGAGCCAATGAGCCTGAGCGCAGACCAACCGTGCAAGAGGCGAAACCTGTGCCGCCAGCGGGTCCGGCAACGCCCCTGCTGCCTGCCCGAGATCCTCGAGCAGCTCGTCGAGCTTGCCAGCCTCGCACTTGGCCGCGATGAAGTCGCCGTTGCAGAGTGTCTCGGTGAGCGCCTCCCAAAGCTCGCCGCGCTGTAGGTGGTACGGCAGCTCGGAGAGACTCCGGCCTGTCGTGGCGCGACCTCCTCGCGCACCCGCTCCGGTCCGCCACCCGGCGTCGAAGTACGCGGCCATCGCTCGGTGTGCCCGGTGCCGCGACGCGGTGTTGGAGAGGTAGCGCTCTTCGAGCGCGGCTCGGACGTGGGCGTGCAAGGGCACGAGCAGGGACAGGTCCTCCACCAGGCGCTCTCCAAGCAGGCCCCGCATGTCGTGTCGAAACCGAGCCCATAGCGCAAATGGGAGCCCCTCCACCTGCGGTGCCTTCGGGGCTCGATCCCGAACCTCGGCCAGGACCTCCGGGTCCTCGCAGAGCAGATCCAGGGACTCTTCCTCGCCAAGGCCGTACCTCGCCGCCGCCGCGAAGGCGAGGTAGTGCTCGGTCAGCGTGCGCCCATGAGCGCTGTCACGCTCGAGGTCGGCGAGGATCGTCGAGACGAGCCCGGGTACGTCGCCGGGCAGGTCGCTGCCACGATCGGTAGATCGCCAGGCACGGCAGACCACGCACGCCAAGCGCAGCCAAAGGGGCAAGCCGCTCTTCGCAAAGCCCGCGAGCACCAGATCGCGCTGCTTCGGACGCAGGGCGCGCTGCTCGGCTGCGAGCCATGCATCCAGCAATGCACCGGCGTCGTCGATCGGGAGTTGGTCCACCGTCACGATCTGCGCCCGAGGGAGCCGGCGGCGAAGGGCCGAAACCCGCCGTGTCGTCGATTCCTCCTCCTCGAGCGTCGCTATGACCCGCACTCCATCGGGTAGCTCCAGAGGCAGCCACTCGAAGGACCGGGGGTCATCCTCGGTCGCGAGGCCCTCGACTCCGTCGAGCAGGAGAACCGGCGGCCGGGAGCCTGCGGTCTCGCCGAGCTTCCTGACCAGCTCCTCTCCAAGCTTGGGAACCTCATCCGGAATGGAGACCGGGTCGATCCGGCGGTCTACCAGAGAGCGGATGAGCCCTCGGAGCAGCGAGCGCGGGTCCGAGGAGGCCGGCGTCAGGCCGACGAATCGCGTAAGGGGGGGGGGGCTTCTCGTGCGAGCAGATCGCAGGAGACACGGGCGAGGAGCGCGGTCTTGCCAACGCCCCGAGCTCCGAGGATCACGAGGGGCATCCCGGAGTCGCTCTCCAGGTACGCCCGTACCCTCTCGAGCAGATCCTGCCGACCGACAAAGGCGCTGCCGTGCTCCCGGGCAAAGCGATGATGGGCACGATCCTCTCGCTCGTGCTGGGATACCCGTACCGCGCTGTCTGTCTCCTCTTCGATGACTCTGCGCAGGTCGAGCTCGATGCGCTCGCAGAGAGTCTCGGTCACCGATCCGCTGTCCAGCTCTTCTTGTGAAGCGGCCTGTCGAAACACCTGCTGGGGAGGCAGGGCACCCGCGATCTCCTGCTTGAGCGCCCGCACACGCTCACGCTGGTCGTCAGCCTCCGCCGGGGCATCGGCGAGATCTCGCAGGTAGCAGAGTATGCCCCCCACTCGAGAGGGGTCCTCGAGCGCGGCGCGGATCTCGTGGTGGAGGACCGAGTCACGGTACTTGCGGCGTCGCGGGTCGAGCTCCGGCATCGCCCGCTCCGCGGCATGTTGGAGGGCTCCCAGAAGCGCCGCTTGCTCGTTCCCCCAGTCCCCGCCGCCAGCCGCCGGCTCCTCCCAGGGACGAAGCCGATAGCTGGAAGGTACTGCGTTGTCGTCCCGCGAATACCACTTCCCGATGACGCGGCGCTCTTCCGCATCCGCAGCGCGTAGGATCTCTTCGAGCTCCGCGGCGTCGATCTCCGGCGGAGGCAGGACCGAGCCGTATCGCGTCCCTAGCAGCAGGAGGAAGTAGAGGTGCGGAGAAGAGGCTCGCGAGCGGCGCACCTCCTCGAGACAGACGGGGATGGTGCGGTTCTCGCGCGCCGCGGCCGGGCTGATACCCCAGCGCAGGTCGATGGCCTGGAAGTGGGCGCCCCGTTCGCGGCAGAGCCGGCGCAGGCGCGGGAACACCGACTCATGGAGCTCGTTCCGCTCCGGAGCGAGGTCCTCGAAGGTCGAGCACACGAAGACGCGGAACACGGGGCTCGCCGATGTTGTCATCCCTCTCCTCGGTCTCTGCGCCCGGGCACCGGCCCGGTCCGATCAAGCTAGCGTTTCGTCCACCTGCGCCACCACCCCCCTTTTCGCGAGCCGGCCGGCTCGTCAGGCGAGCCAACGCCGCGCTGGCCCATCACCGCATCGATGAGGCCGGGGACTTCTGATGCGCGGGCGACTCTCTCGGCCTCGTCGTAGAGCTCGTCACAGGGCTCGCCGCCGCCGGATCTCTTGCGCACATTGGCCAGGCTTAGCAGCGCTGTGACCAGCTCCTTGGGCAGATCGAGCTCGCGGAAGGCCTCTATGGCGGCCGTCAGCATACCGCTCGCGCGCCTCCATTGCTCTCCACGAGCGAGCAAGATGCCTTGGACTCGCTGAACGCGCGCAGCGGACTCGGGGTCTCCCGCCATGAACGCGGCAGACTCCATCTCCAAGGCCAACTTGGCGGCGTCGGTCATGCGGCCCATGAGCTGGGCGAGCTCGCATTGCTGCTCGATCGACCGGACCCTCTCAGCAGTGGCGGGGCCCACCGCGGCCGCACGGCTGCAGTTTTGCGCGAGCATGAGCGCCTTGGGATCCCCCGGTCGAAAGCGGAGTGCCCGCTGGGCGCACAGCTGACAGCGCTCGATCTCGCGAAGCTGCCAGAGCGTGAAGGCCAGGTTGATCCAACCCATGGCCTCCTCCGGGTTCCACGCCGTAGCTCTGACGAAGCTGCCGAGCGCAGCCTCGAGGTCCTTGGCCGCGAGCTGTGCGCAGCCGAGGAAGAGCCAAACGTGCGAGAGACGCGGGTAGGCCTCTGCAAGCTCCGAATGGATGCGGATCGCCTCCTCGGTCCTGCCCTCTTCGAGGGCCCTTTCTCCTGCCTCGAGGCGCTCACTGTCCACCTCTGGCAGAGAGCCCACGTTGGTGAAATCACTCCCAGGCACGGTCTCCGCGGCCACAACGAGGTCGTCCACCGCGTCACGGCTCTGCCCGAGCCAGCTCAAGGCGAAGACGCGACCGAGCTTCGCGGGTGTGAACTCCGCATCGATCTCCAGGGCCAGATCGAAGCAGTCCAGGGCCTTCGTGGCGGCACCAGGTCCTTCATCCAGGTGCTCACACCCCTGGTGGAACACCGACGCAACATCCTGCCCCATGGCGTCTCCTCGAGCGCGGGTCGCAGCGGACTCAGCACCATCTCGAAAGGTAGTCTCCACTTTCTCTAGATTCTCCGCAAACACCGCTCACCGTGCGCTGCGTGCCCTCGGCGTCGCCTCGACATGAGCTGCGGCGTCCGCGATTCGTGAGGGGGCCTCTTCACACCACTCGATCAGCGGGTGGAAAGCTCCTCGCTCCAGCTCACGCGCGGGCCGTCCTTGACCTGGATCTGCAAACGCCCGCGGGTGTCGGGGCCGATGGTGACGCCCACCGGGACCTCGTGTCTGCGCCCGTCGTCGGTGGCGAAGGAGAGGTTGAAGCCTGTCGCCGCGTCGGCCCTGATGCTCTCCGCGACGCTCTCCCCCGGGCCGAGGCGTCCGGTGTGGACCCGCCCTCCCCGCCAGCGCACGTCCACCTCCCGCAGCTCCTGCGTCCCGGTGTTGACCAGGCTCAGCTCGAGCTTTGCGAAGGGGCCGGCGTCGAGGGCGTAGACGGCGATGCCCGCGATGAGGGCGAGCAGGACGAGCCGTGAGAGCCAGGCTCGCGGCCCGCCCGCGGGCACTGCGTCGCGGGAGGTCTCGCTCACAGCGCGAGGGCGGTGAGGCCGGCGTAGATGACGAAGACGCCCACGATGATGCCTGTCGACGCCGGCCTCGCGAGGCGCCAGGGTGTCATGTCGACCGGGGCGGGGACCCGCTCGTCGCTCACCCTGATCTCCTCTTCGGACTTCGGCCGCATCCAGGAGATCGCCAGCATCACCGCCATGGAGACGACGAAGCTGATGCCGTAGCTGTGCAGGAAGTGCAGCCTCTCCTCGCCGACGCCGAAGATGAAGACCGCGTAGCAGGCGATCCCCACCACCATGCCCACCTTGGCAGCGAGCGCCGGCGCGGTCTTGTTGGCGATGCCGAGGAGGAAGATGGCGATGATGGGCACGCTGTAGAGGCCGTTGATCTTCTGCAGGTACTCGAAGATGGACTCGAGCTGGCCGAGCATGGGCGCGATTATCATGGCGCCGACGGCGATGATGGTGCCGAAGAGGCGGCCGGAGCGCACGATCTGCAACGTGTCCGCGTCGCGGCGAATGTAGCCCTTGTAGAACTGCAGGGAGTAGAGCGTCGAGGCGCTGTTGAGCGCGCTGTTGAAGGAGCTCAGGATCGCGCCGACCAGCACCGCGCAGAAGAGCCCGAGGGACCACTCGGGCAGCACGTGGCGCACGACGGCGGGGTAGACCAGGTCGCCGATCTTCGCGTCCTCGAGCCCGAGCTCGGCCTTCATGTGCAGGGCCGCCAGGGCCGGTACGCAGAGCATCAGCGGCCCGATGAGCTTCATGCCCGAAGCGAAGAGCACGCCCTTCTGGCCCTCGGCGAGGTTCTTGGCGCCCATGGCCCGCTGCACGATGACCTGGTTCGTCGACCAGTAGAAGACCTGGATGAGCATCATGCCGGTCAGGAGCGTGTGCCACGGTACCGACTTGGTGTCGTCGCCGAGCACGGCGAAGGACTCCGGGCGGGTCTCGAGCATCTGGGTGAGCCCCGCGACCACGGAGCCGTCGCCGATCTCCGAGATGGCGAGGTAGGGGATGCAGAGTCCGCCTATGAGCAGGCCGGCCCCGTTCAAGGTGTCGCTCACGGCGACCGCCTTGAGCCCTCCCACGATGGCGTAGCCGCTGCCGAGCAGACCGATGCCGGTGGCGATCACCCAGAGCGGCAGATCCAGGCCGAACATGCCCTTGAGCGCCAGCGATCCCGTGTAGAGCACCACCGGCAGCAGCACGGTCACGTAGCCGAACAAGAAGAGCCCGGACACCATGGAGCGGGTCGTCTTGTCGAAGCGTTTCTCCAAGAAGGCGGGCGTCGTGGTGAAGCCGCTCGCGAGGTAACGCGGCAGGAAGATCATCGCCGTGCACACCATCGCCAGCGCGGCCAGCACCTCCCAGCACACGCCGACGAGGTTGCCGTCGAGGAAGACGGCCCCGTTGAGCCCGACGAGCTGCTCGGTCGAGAGGTTGGTCAGCAACAGCGAGCCGCCGACCACGACCCAGCCGAGCGCGCGCCCGCCCGTGAAGAACTCCTCGGAGGCGTCCTTCGAGACCGCGAGGCGCTTGACGAGGATCGCCGTCAGCACCGCGACCGCGGCCGTGGCCAGGAAGAAGGTGGAGATGGTGACGACCGACACGGCGCATCCTCCCGTGGTGCGGCGGGCACTCTAACCCCGGGCAGCGGTTTAACGCCACCACCCGCGGCGGCATTATCTCTCGCCAGCCCATTGACGCTCCCCGGCCCGAGCCCTACCTTCAGTGACCATGCCCGCCCCCCGCCCGCGCGCCATTGTCTTCGCGGTCGCACTGATCTGCGGCTGCGGTGTGCACAAAGCCAACGAGCGGCCCGAGGCGCCGGTGGCGGCCCCGGCCGAGTGGGGGCAGGCCGAGGGAGATCGGGAAGCCTCGGAGCGCTGGTGGACCGACTTCGGTGACGAGGCCCTCGACGGCTACGTGGACGCGGTCCTGGCCGGCAGCCTCGACCTGCAGGCGGCGTGGGCGCGCCTCGATCAGGCCGACGCGATGGCGCGCCAGGCGGGGAGCGCCCGGTGGCCCCAGGTGCAGGCCGAGGTGGGGGCCTCCCACACCCGGACCTCGTTCAACGTCGGGGAGCCCATCGGCATACGCACGGTGGAGCAGAGCCGCTTCCCGATCGGCCTGGCGGCCAGCTACGAGGTCGATCTCTGGGGGAAGGTCGCCTCGGCGAAGAGGGCCGCGGAGCTGGCCCGGGAGGCGGGCCGCGACGACGTGGAGACAGCGGCGATGACCCTGGCCGCCCAGGCCGCGGAGACCTACTTCGGCCTGGCGGAGCAGCGCGCTCAGCGGGCGCTGCTCGAGCAGCAGATCTCCACCGCGAGGCGGCTGATAGAGCTGGTCGAGCTGCGCTTCTCCAAGGGCATGGCGGGGGCCGTCGACGTGCTGCAGGCGAGGCAGCAGCTGGTCGGCCTCGAGGCTCAGGTGCCCTTGGTCGAGGCTCGGGCGATGGTGCTCTCCCACCAGCTCGCGGTGCTGGCCGGGCGGCCGCCCTCCGAGCAGGTGCTCGACGGCGCCGGCGAGCTTCCGGAGCCGCCCGCTCTGCCGAAGCTGGGGCTCCCGGCGGAGATCCTGGACCGGCGCCCCGACGTGAGGGCGGCGCGGCGCCGCGTAGCGGCCCTCGACCACCAGATAGGCGTCGCCCTCGCCGATCGTTTCCCGACGCTGCGGCTCACGGGGAGCACGGGCTTCCAGGCCACCGACCCGGCGGAGCTCCTGAGCCAGTGGGTGTGGTCGGTCGCAGGGAGCGTCAGCGCGTCGATCTGGGACGGCGGGAGGCGCGCGGCCGAGGTCTCACGGGCGAAGGCGGCCTTGCGCGAGGGGCTCGCCGGCTACGGCCGGGCCCTGCTGCAGGCCCTGCGGGAGGTCGAGGACGCTCTGGCCACCGACACGCGGCAGGGGAAGCACATCGCGAGGGTGAAGGAGCGCATCGAGCTGCTGCGCCAGACCCTCGACGAGTCCGAGGCGCGTTACGCGGGCGGCCTCTCGGACTACCTGCCGGTGCTGAGCTCGCAGTCGGAGCTGCAGCGCGCGGAGATCTCCTTGCTGACGGCGAGGAAGCAATGGCTGTCGGCGCGGGTTCAGCTCCACCGGGCCCTCGGCGGAAGGTGGACCTCGGAGATAAGACCCCTGGAATCCGCATCGCCGTCCGTCCGTCGGCGCCCACTACCGCAAGACCAATCCCCCCATACGGATCGGGTGGGGTTTGGCGCCGTCAAAGGGCCGCTCGCCGGCCCAGGCGCCAACACCTCACCCCTTGACTGAACATGAAGCTGGTCCTCAAGATTCTCCTGCCCATCGTGGTGCTCGCGGCCGGATACGCCGGCTTCCGGTACATGGTCTCGATGCGCCCCGAGGCGAAGCGGGTCGAGCGCAAGGAGCGCAGCGAGAAGGTGGAGGCCCGCGCCCTGAAGCCCGGGCAGCACGCGGTGGACGTGCAGGGCATGGGCACGGTGGTGCCTGCCCGCCGTCTGGCGCTGCAGCCGGAGGTCTCGGGGCGCGTGATCGAGCACAGCGCGAACCTGGTCCCGGGCGGACGCGTCTCCGAGGGCGAGGTGCTCGTGGGCATCGACTCCGAGCCCTTCGACCTCGCCGTCGCCGAGGCGGAGTCCCGCGTGGCGCGGGCGCGCTTCGAGCTAAAGCTCGAGGGCGGTCGCGGCAGCATCGCCGCGCGCGAATGGGACATGCTCAAGGGATCGGGCGCCACGGCCCACGGAGGCAAGGAGCTCGCCCTCCGCAAGCCCCACCTCGCGGCGGCCCGCGCCGCGCTCGCGGCCGCCGAGAGCGGGCTCGAGCTGGCCCGGCTCAACGTAGATCGCTGCGTCATCGAGGCCCCCTTCGACGCGGTGGTCATCGAGGAGGCGGTCGAGACCGGGCAGCTCGTCGGCCCCCAAAGCCGCCTGGCGACCCTCGTCGCCACCGACTCCTACTGGGTCCACGTGTCCGTGCCCGTCGACCGCCTGGTCTGGATCGACGTGCCCGGGGTCAACGGAGGCGGGCCTGCCGGCTCGAAGGCGAGGATCCGCCACGAGATCGCGCCGGGGGCCGTGATCGAGCGCGAGGGGCGCGTGGTGCGGCTGCTCTCCGACCTCGACCCCGTAGGGCGCATGGCGCGTGTCGTCGTGGAGGTGCGAGACCCCTTCGGCGCGGGCGCCTCGCCCCCAGCCTCTCTGGCGCTGCCCCTGCTGCTCCGGGCCTACGTGGAGGTCTCCATAGAGGGGCGCCGCCTCGACGAGGTCTTCGAGGTGCCCCGCGTCGCCCTCCGCGGCGGTGACCGCGTCTTCATCGTGGACTCGGACGAGCGCCTCGCGGTCCGAGAGGTGGACGTGGTCTTCAGGCGCCTCGACGCCGTGCTCGTCAAGGGCGGGCTCGAGCCCGGCGACCGCGTCATCACGAGCCGCGTGGCTACTCCGGCCCCGGGTCTCAAGCTCCGCGTGGACGACGAGGAGGCGGAGCCGCCGGCGATCCCCGCGCCGCAAGAGGCAGCGGCCGAGCAGCCCGCCGCCCCCAGCGGACCTCGGCCGGCGGGCGAATCTCCTCCCCCCGACGGACCTCCCCCCGCGGCGGCGAAGGCTCGATGAACGGAGAGCTCCCGCGGCGCGGACCGCTGAGCTGGATGGCGCGAAACCCGGTCGCCGCGAACCTGCTCATGGTCTTCTTGATGGTCGGCGGGCTCATCGTCGGCTCGAGGGTCAAGCAGGAGGTCTTCCCGGAGATGCCCCCCGAGTACATCTCGGTGAACGTGGTCTACCCGGGTGCCAGCCCAGCCGAGGTCGAGCAGGGCATCCTCATGGCCGTCGAGGAGGCCGTCCGCGGTATCGAGGGAGTGGAGAAGGTGAGCGGCACGGCCGTCGAGAGCGCCGGCCGGGTGCTCGTGGAGATGCTCTTCGACGCGGATCGCGACCGCGTGCTGACCGACGTGCAGACGGCCGTCGCTCGCATCACCACCCTACCGCAGGACGCCGAGCGAGCGGTCATCAGCATGGCCACCAACCGCCGCGAGGTCATCTCCCTGGTGCTCTACGGCGATCAGGAGCCGGAGGTGCTGCACCAGTACGCCGAGCGAGCCAGGGACGCCCTGCTGGCGTCGCCCAGGGTGACCCAGATCGACGTCACGGGCGTGCCCGCGCGGGAGATCTCCGTCGAGGTGCCACAGGCCACGCTCAGGGCCCACGGGCTCACCCTCGAGGGCATCGCCATGGCCGTCAAGCAGGGCGCCCTCGAGCTCCCCGCCGGGGGAGTGAAGACGGAGTCGGGGGAGATCCTGGTGCGCACCAACGAGAGGCGCGACTTCGGGAGCGAGTTCGCGGACCTCCCCGTCCTGACAACCCCAACCGGGGTCCGCCTCCACCTCGGCGAGATAGCCGAGATCAGAGACGGCTACGCCGACACCGACGAGGAGGCCCACTTCAACGGAAAGCGCGCCGTGCTGCTGCGGGTCTACCGGGTGGGCGACCAGACGCCCGTCGAGGTGGCCGACGTGGTCAAGGCCTACGCCAAGGAGCTCCGCGAGACCCTGCCGGCGGGCATGCACGTCGAGACCTGGTTCGACTGGTCGGACATCTACCGCCAGCGCATGGGCCTGCTCGTGCGAAACGCCGTGCTCGGCCTGATCCTGGTGTTGGTGCTGCTCGGCCTGTTCATCGAGCTCAAGCTGGCCTTCTGGGTCACCCTCGGCATCCCCATCTCCTTCCTCGGCTCCCTCCTGCTCCTGCCCGGGCTCGGGGTGTCCATCAACATGCTCTCGATGTTCGCCTTCATCGTCACCCTGGGCATGGTGGTCGACGACGCGATCATCGTCGGTGAGAACATCTACCACCGCCGACAACAGGGCATGAGCCACATAGAGGCGGCGATCAAGGGCGCGCGGGAGGTGTCGGTCCCCGTCACCTTCGCCATCCTGACCACGATGACGGCCTTCAGCCCCATCATGTTCGTGCCCGGGGTCGTCGGCACGATCTTCCGCGTCATCCCCTTCATCGTCATCTCGGTGCTCGGCATCTCCTTCGTCGAGTCCCTCTTCGTCCTCCCGGCCCACCTCGGCCACGACATCAAGCCGCCGCAGCGCGGCCTGGCCAGGGTCCTCTACTGGCTCGTCTGGGGCCTGACCTCACCGCTGCACTTCTTCTTCTGGCTCTTCGAGCGCCTGCGCCGGGTGTGCTCGGCGGGCATGGAGCACGTGCGCCACGGTCCCTACAGGGCCTTCCTCGCGAAGTGCCTGGAGTACCGCTACCTGACCCTGGCGCTCGGTGTGGCCGCGCTCATGCTCACGATCTCGTTGATAGCCGGCGGGCGCATCCGCACCTCCCACATGCCGCGGGTCGACTCGGACCGCATCTCGGCCTCGGTGACCCTGCCCTTCGGCAGCCCCGTCGAGCAGACCAGGGAGGTCCGCGACCACCTGATCGCCAGCGCGCGCGAGGTGCTCGCCCGCTACGGCACGGCCGAGGAGCCGGAGCAGCACAGCAAGGGCATCTACGCCGTGCTGGGGCAGCTCCGCACACGGCGCGGACACCGCGGCGGGGCTGGCGCGGCGGGTGGCGGCGGCCACCTGACCGGGGTCAGCGTCTACCTGCTGCCCTCCGATCAGCGCCCCTTCTCGGCCCGCCAGTTCTCGGAGCAGTGGCGCGCCACCGCCGGCGAGATCCCCGGTCTCGAGAACCTGATCTTCGACTACACCATCGGCTTCAGCCCGGGCGCGGCCATCGACATCGAGCTGCGACACAGGGACCTCGACGTGCTCGAGCAGGCCTCCAGCGAGCTCGCGGAGGTGATCTCCACCTACGCAAACGTGTGGGACGTCGACGACGGCTTCTCCGAGGGCAAACCCCAGCTCGACATAACCATCCGCCCCCACGCCGCCGCCCTCGGCCTCAGCGCGTCGGCCCTCGGCCGGCAGGCGCGGAGCTCCTTCTACGGCGTAGAGGCTCTGAGGCAGCAGCGGGGCCGCGACGAGGTGCGGGTGCTCGTGCGCCTGCCCGAGCGAGAGCGAAGCAGCGAGCACGACATCTCGAGCCTCGTCGTGAGGGCCCCCGGCGGCGGCGAGATGCTCCTGACCGAGGCCGCCGAGATCGATCGGGGCAACGCCTACACGAGCATCAGCCGCAACGAGGGGCGGCGCGTGGTCAGCGTCACCGCCGACACCGACCCCGGCCGCGTCGAGGACGTGCTCTCCTCGCTCAGGGAGAAGTCTCTGCCCGCGCTCGTGGCGCGCTACCCCGGCCTCAGCTACAGCTTCGAAGGCGAGGAGCGCGAGCGGGAGGAGGTGTGGGCGGCCCTGAAGAGCGGCTTCATAGTCGCTCTGCTGGCCATCTACGCCCTGCTCGCCATCCCCTTCAAGAGCTACACCCAGCCCCTCGTGGTCATGAGCGCCATCCCCTTCGGCCTCGTGGGCGCCGTGCTCGGCCACTGGGCCCTCGGCTACGACCTGAGCAACATCAGCCTCATGGGCATCGTCGCCCTCTCGGGGGTCGTCGTGAACGACTCCCTGGTCCTGATAGACGCCAACAACCGCTACCGCAGGCGAGGTCTGTCCGCTTTCGACTCGATCCTCAACGCCGGAGTCAGGCGCTTCCGGCCTATCTGGCTCACCTCGCTGCCGACCTTCGGCGGCCTCACACCCATGATCTACGAGCCCTCCGAGCAGGCCCGCTTCCTGATCCCCATGGCCATCAGCCTGGGCTTCGGCGTGCTCTTCGCGACGGTAATCGTGCTCGTCCTGGTCCCTGCCTTCTCCCTGGTCATCGAGGACATCGTGCAGATCTTCGGCGGCCGAACATCCCAAGAGGCCCCGGTCGACGCGACGGCGCCGCTGCCGGAATAGGGTGGGGTCAGGTGTGCACATTTGACACTTAGCGCCGCGGC
>CAZQPP010000224.1:0-12601 GCA_964594295.1 uncultured Myxococcales bacterium
AGTGCCCTATCGACACCGCCTCCTCGTAGTGATCCTTGGCGCCCGAGGCATAGGCGACCAGGTCCGGAAGCCCAGGCCCGATCAGCTCCTCGATGGGGTGGGCGGCCACCCGGATGTAGTCGGGCTCGGGCACCATGTAGCCGCCCATCTCGTTGCACAGGCCGAGCACGATGAGCGGAGCGTCGGGGCGCGCTTCGGCCAGGTGGGGCGTGTCCTCCTCGGTGAGCGAGTAGGGCACCGCGTGGTACTTGAAGCAGCTGCAGTCTCCGACCTCTGCGGCGTCCGCGCACTCGGACCAGGGGACCTCGTCGCAGCCCTCGTCGTGCTGGCGGAACCAGACCCCCTCGGGCCCGCGGGGCTCCGCCTCCTGCCACTCCGACTCGGCCCCGGGCGGCGCTCCCCGCAGGAGCTCGGGCGCCAGCTCGCCCGGAGCGGTGGCTATCACCAGCGGTCCCAGGGAGAGGGCCCAGACCCGGATGGGCAGGCAGCCGGAGACCAGGCCGGCGACGGCCGCCGGGCAGCTCTCGCCGCTCGCTATCCAGTCCTGCGGGTAGTCGAGCACTGTCGCCTCGAAGGTCTTGCGAAGCTCCTCGAGGTAGGGCAGGTGCTCCGGGAAGAGCAGCTCGACCAGGGGCTTGAGGGAGTCGATCTTCTCCGTGTCGAGCCGCCGGCCGAGCATCTCCACGAAGCGGTTCTCGAGGGGGACGTGCAGAAGCTCGCTGGTTATCGCGAAGCCGTCACCGGTCACGCCCTCCTCCTCGAGGGCGTCCGCGGCGACGTGCGCGACGAAGGCGCCGTAGGTGTCGGTTCGCGCCCAGCGCTCGTTCTCCAGCCACACCGGGACTCCGTCTCCTTGCTCGTCGACGCCCTCGAAGACCACCGAGCCCGACTCGTCGAGCACGGGGAGCGGCACCCCCAGAGGAGTCTGGAGGCCTCCCACGGCCCCTGCCCATAGGATGCCCACGCCGCCGACGCGCTCCTCGAGCACGAGGCGCGCCGGGTGCGCGAAGTCGCTGGTCACGAGGTTGTCGGAGCCGCCGGCGACCTCGACGTGGGTGTTGACGTGCGCGATCGAGGCGATGGCCGCGCCGTCGAGGCCGAGCACCGCGATGCCGGTGACGCTGTCGTCGACGACGGTCGGATCTCGGGAGTCGTTGACCAGGCCGATCATGCGCTCCCCCGGCCCCTTGCCGCCCAGCACCTCTGCCGTGAAGTAAGGGGAGAGATCCGACACCCGCCGTGATGCGACCCTGACCTTCGCGGCGCGCGCCGATCCCGCCGCTTTGCGCACGGCCTCGACGATGCCGGAGACCACGCGCTCCTGGTACTCCGGGTCCAGCCCCGAAACCCAGCGCTCGGGACCCCACATGCCGACCGTGTCAGGCCCCGCGTGGTTGTGGGTCGAGTGCACGATCAGCCGGTCCGCCGCCCAACCCTCCTCGCTCAGCGTCGCGGCGGCCAGGCCGGCGCGGTACCCGGTGAGGCCGACGAGGTCGAGGGCCACGATGGCGACGTGCTCGCGGTCGCGTGACAGGACCAGGGCGCGCGCCCAGATAGGGTCGTGCACTCCCTTCGCGACCCGCGATCCGAAGCCGGCGAGGTACACCGGCTTGTCGGGGCCGACCTCGGGTGTGATGTCGACGGCGGCCGCGCCAGCGTAGAGCACGCCGTCCATGGCGAGGGGCAGGCCCAGCACCTCGGTGGGCGGCGGAGGGGCGGTGTCGGGCTCGGCTTCACCCGGGTCGCCGGCGGGATCGGAGGGGCCCGGGTCCCTGGCGCCCGGCATCTCCCTGGCTGTGTCGTTGGCGCCGTGCTCCGCATCCGACGCCGGCTCGCGCTGCGTGTCACGGTCCGGTGCGCCATCGGAGGCCGAGCACGCCGCCACCGCGAGGAGCGCAAGAGAGAGGAGGACACGTGTCATGCAGGCCGGCTAGAATACCCGACCTATGACCGAAGCCCCAGCCTCCGCGCTCACAAGTCTCCACTTCTTCCTCACCTACAAATGCCTCTACGAGTGCGAGCACTGCTTCCTCTACTGCGGGCCGGGGGCTAGGGGGACCTTCACCCTCGACCAGCTCAAGAGCGCGCTGGACCAGGCCTGCGAGGCCGGTGTCTCGTCGGTGCACTTCGAGGGCGGCGAGCCCTTCCTCTTCTACCCGCTGCTGCTCGAAGCCCTGCGCCTCGCCCGTGATCGGGGCCTGGAGGCGGGCCTGGTCACGAACGCCTACTGGGCCACCTCGGAGCGCGACGCCGAGCTGTGGCTGAGACCGCTCGTGGAGCTCGGCCTGAGCGCCGTCTCGATCTCCGACGACACCTTCCACAGCGAGGACCCGGCCTCCGGCCCGGCCAGGAAAGCACGGACGGCGGCGGAGCGCCTCGGCCTCCCGGTTGGGGCCATCTGCATAGAGCCCCCGGTCGCGCAGCCCGTGCCGAGCAAGGACGGCACCGGAGCCGTCGTCGGCGGCGACGTGCTCTTCAAGGGGCGCGCCGCCGATGCGCTCACCGCCGGCCTGCCGAGGCGCTCCTACCGGTGCTTCGACGAGTGCCCCCACGAGGATCTCGCCCGCCCGAGCCGGGTGCACCTCGACAGCTTCGGCAACGTCTTCGTGTGCCAGGGCATCTCGATAGGGAGCATCTGGGAGACGCCGCTGAAGGACCTGGTGGCCCAGTACCGGCCCGAGGAGCACCCCGTCGTCGGCCCGCTCCTGCGGGGCGGGCCCGCGGCGCTCGCCGAGGAGCACGGACTGCCCGACGGGGAGAGCTACGTAGACCACTGTCACCTCTGCTTCCTGACCCGAAAGAAGCTGCTCGACAGCTTCCCCGACACCCTGTGTCCGCGGCAGGTCTACGGAGAAGAGTAGCGACGCTCGAGAGACCGCCATGCCTTCGCACCAGGGCTCCCCGACAGATGACGTCCGGCGACGCCACTCCTCCGCTTCACCCTACGAGGCCCGCGTGGGCTTCTGCCGGGCCGTGCGCGCCGGCGGGCGCATCCTGGTCTCCGGCAGCGCTCCCATCGGAGAGGACGGCGCGACCGTGGCTCCGGGCGACCCCGTCGCCCAGACGCGGCGCTGCGTGGAGGTGATCGGGCAGGCCGTGGAGGCGCTTGGAGGGCGGCTCGAGGACGTGGTGCGCACCCGCGTCTACCTGACTCGCCGCGAGGACTGGGAGCGCGTCGGGCACGCCCACGGCGAGGCCTTCTCCGCCGTGCGCCCCGCGTCGACCTTCGTCGTCGTGGCGGGGCTCATCGACCCGGAGTGGCTCGTCGAGCTCGAGGCCGAGGCGGTCGTGCCGGCGTCGACCGGGGCGACCGTGCTCTCCGTCGAGGGCCTCTCGCCCGTGATCGCCGAGGGCGTCTGGCTCGCGCCGGGGTCGGCGGTCGTGGGCGACGTGGTGCTCGGCGCCGACACCAGCGTGTGGTACGGCGCGGTCGTCCGCGGCGACTCCAACTACGTGCGCGTGGGTGCGAGGACCAACATCCAGGACCAGGCCGTCGTGCACACGACCCGGGACATCAACCCCACGACCATTGGGGACGGAGTCACCGTCGGCCACCAGGCCACCCTCCACGCCTGCACCGTGAGAGACGGGGCCTTGATAGGCATCGGCGCCCGCGTGCTGGACGGCGCCGAAGTCGGCGAAGAGGCCGTGCTCGCCGCGGGCGCGTTGGTGCCGCCGGGCGCGAAGATCCCGCCCCGGGTGCTCGCCCTCGGGTCGCCGGCGCGCGTGCGCCGCGAGCTGAGCGCCGAGGAGCTGGCCTACAACCGGGAGACCAACCTCAACTACGTGCGCCTCGCCGCGCTCCACCGGGCAGAGGAGGGAGGCTGAGAGCCATGGACAGCGCTTCTTTCCTTCTGGCGGGGCAGGCGTTTCGGGGCGAAACGCCTCTACGCGGGTCGTTTCGCGTGCGAAACGCCTTGCTGGGCCTCGACACCGGCGGCACCTACACCGACGCGGCGCTCGTGGACGCCGCGAGCGGAGACGTGGTCGCGACCGCCAGGGCTCCCACGACCCACCGCGGGCGGTGCTGATCGGGAGGGGAGAGGGGGCGTAGGGAGTACGATCAGGGACAGGCCACCCCGTGGTGGAGCCTCAAGGTCGTAGTCGTCTCGTCACCGAGCCGCTCCCACTTGACGAAGACGATGTGGTAGCGCCCGGCCTCGTCGACCTCGACGAGGGCGTTGGTGATGTGCCCGTAGCCTTCGTCGCTCACGTTTACGACGCTCAAGCCCACGAACTCGTCCTCGGGGCGCAGGAGGTGGACCTCGTGGCGGTAGTCGTAGCCCGGCTGGTGCAGGATCACCGCCGAGTGCCTGGGGTCCAGGGCCATGGCCATGTAGTCGTCGAAGTGGTGCTGGTTCACGACCTCCCGGGAGCCCGCGGCGATGGTCGCGTAGACGTTGTCGTTCGTCTCGTGCTCGGTGTGCACGATGTGCACGGTGTCCTGCGCGTCGATGCGCAGGTCGATCCTGCGGCCGGTGTGGCTGGTCTTGTAGGCCAAGACGATGTCGTCGCCGTCCGGCGGCTCGTACTCGAGCTTGTGCCACCACTGGTTGTACTGGCTCACGTAGACCGCGTGGCCGACGTGCACGCCTCCCAGGGTGTCGATGGCGAGGTTGTAAGGTGACGAGATGCCATCGACCTTTCGCCCGCGGGTGAAGCCGTCGGTGTCGCCGGTGTAGATGCTGAAGTCGATGCGCCCGTAGCCCGCGGAGCCGCCCAGCGCGATGGCGTAGAGGCCGTCCCGGTAGACCGGCGTCATGACGTAGAAGCCGGTGGTCCCGATCTCGGTCTCGTCGATGACCGTGCCGGCCTTGTCGAAGCGGGTCAGGTAGACCTTGGAGGTCGTGTAGGGCGTGTCGAGCCGGGCGGTCGCGAAGACCCCGCCGCCCGCGGCGATCAGCCCCTCGCTCGGCGTGGGCAGTGTCGCGCGGCCGGTCTCGAAGCCGTTGACCACTTCCACCATCTCGTCGTCGATGCGGACGTATGCCTTCGTGCCCTCGAGGGCCAGGTTCAAGACCTCGTAGTCCTCCGCCGAGCTCGCGAGCATGAGCGTGTCGTCGTCGAGCTCGTACTCGGAGCAGAGGTCGCAGGCCTCGGGCTCGTCGGTCTCGCCGTCGCAGTCGTCGTCGGCGCCGTTGCAGGTCTCGGCCGGGAGCGCACCGCACACACCGCAGGCGTTGAGCGGGCAGCAGCGCCCCTCCTCGCAGCCGTCGGCGAGGCAGTCCACGGGGGTGTCGCACTGCTTGCCGTTGGCGCAGCCGCCGCAGCTCCCGCCGCAGTCGACGTCGGTCTCGTCTCAGCTGCGCGCGCCGTCGCTGCAGTGTGGCTCACTCCCGCCGCCGGAAGGCGAGGGCGAGCCCGGCATTCCCGCAGGGAGCCCGCTCGAGCCGCTGCTGCAGCCGAGCAGAAGGGTCACGGCAACAAGAAGGCAGGCTGCTCGGAGCATCGCGCGCTCCTTCGGATGCAGCGGAGAAGGCTGGACAACCTACTGTGGCCGGCAGCGCAGGTCGAGCACCCGGTCCGGCTGCACGAGACCGGCCTTTGGGCGTGCCCGCCTCGGAGTCAAAACGCAGACGCGCGCGCGTGGAGATGATATGGCGCCTCCCTCCCGAAGCTCGGGGTCGCCGTGAAGAAGCTCTTCATCCTGCTCTGCCTGCTCGCGCTCTCGCTCGCCGGCGCGTGCGCCGAGCCCGAGGCCGCCACCGAGGAGGGGGCCGGGACCGGCGCCGACCCGTGCGCCGGAGACGACTGCGACTGCGTGGGCGAGGCCTGCGACTGGTCGGCCCAGAAGGCGGACTGGGGCGTCGTCCAGAACGACCTGAACTTCGCGGCGGGGACCATGGTGCTCTACGAGGTCCAGGTGCGCAGCGCCAACGCCTGCCACCCCGACCTGGGCTCGCTCCAGCAGCGAGAGGCCTGCGAGCAGAAGATCTCCCCCAAGATCGAGTATCGGGCCGAGGGCATGAGCTGCTGGGAGATCGACGAGCTGCACGAGATCAAGCTCGGCACCATCGAGGACATGCTCGAGCTCACGACCGACTTCCGCGAGGGCATCACGCTCCGCTACATCAAGGAGAAGGTGGGCGCGAACACCGTCTGGCTCATGCCGGTCTTCCCCCACAACGACACGTGGAGCCTCCCGGACGCCTGCGACAACCTCGGCTCTCCCTACGCGGTCCGGGACTACATGCACATCCGCGGCTCGCTCAGCCGCCGCTGCGCCCTCGAGGGGCGGGACGACAGCTCGGAGGACCCGTGCTGGGGCGACGAGGCCATGGACGAGCTGCTCGCCCAGGCCCGACGCCGCGAGCTCCGCGTGATGATGGACCTGGCCTTCAACCACTTCGGGCACAACTACAAGCTCTACGACGTCGTGGGCTTCGACCCGACGCGGGAGCAGCTCGCGCGCGGCGAGTGGCCGGTCGGGACGGACCCGGACTTCGAGGCCACCTTCGACGAGCGCCACCTCTACCCGGAGGTGCTCGACACGACGGCCGAGCTCCACGAGCTCACCGCGGAGGACCCGGTCGCCCGAGCAGCCCTGCGTGCCCTCGAGGAGCGCTGCCCGGAGCTCGACGGTCACGACCTGGTTCGGGCGTTCGGCATCTGGCGCGTAGCCCTGGACTGGGAGCGGGAGCGCTTCACCTGCTCGTCGATGTACCTGGAGGCACAGGCCCCGGGCTTCTACGCCGGTCGCCACCACGGCCAGCCCTCGAGCGAGCCGGGCGACAACTTCACGAACAACTGGGTGGACGTGAAGTTCCTCTTCCACCACGGCCCCTACGCCGGCAGCGAGCACGAGTACTACCGCAACCGCGAGTACCTCTTCCGGGTGATGAACTACTGGGTCTCGCGCGGCGTGGACGCCTTCCGCCTCGACCACACCACCGACCACGACAGCGGCCTGAGCCCCGACGACTGGAAATACATCATCGACAAGGTCGGCTTCTACGCGCGCAAGCGCGGCCAGGCCCTCCCCGTCTTCCTCGCCGAGGAGTTCCACGACCAGCAGGGCATGAGCAAGGTCGTCGACGTCATGATCGACGGCTACGTGCGTGACATGAACGCACGCAAGGGTGAGACCAAGGACACCGCTCGGGTCGAGGGGGTGCTGAGGAACATGGCCCGCTTCCGAGGGAAGACCTACGTCATGACCGCCCTCGAGACCCACGACGAGCACCGGCTGACCGACGGCACGGGCTTCGACGTGTGGACCGGGGCCGGCTTCTGGGGCATCGGCGCCACCCAGTGGTCTACGCCGATGATCCTCATGGGTCAGGAGCTCGGGGAGTCGTGGGGCCTCGGCTTTCGCAAGTCCGACCTGCTCCGCTCCCGCTTCGAGGGCACAGCCCAGCACCATGAGGAAGCCGACGCGCTGCTCGGCTTCTACGGAGACATGATCCGCGCCCGCCTCGCCCACAAGAACAGGGCGCTCTACGCTTCCTCGGGGGCCTTCCTGCGAGCCCGCGAGGACGTGCACGTCGACCCCGGGCTCTTCGCCCAGGTCAAGTGGTCGCGCGACGGCAACGTGGTCTTCACCTTCCACAACCTCTGGCGCCAGCACGTGAGCCGCAGCTACTACATCGGGCCCAACCTGGCGGCCGTCCTGGGCATCCGAGACGAGCACGACTACCGCCTCGTCGACGCGCTGACCGACAAGCGGGTCGACCAGTGCAGCAGCGGCGCGGACATGAAATGGGAGATCCGGGTAGATCTTCCGGCCGACGCGCGTTTAAGGTGGTGGCGACTGGAACGCTGCGACTGAAGTCACGCGCTACGAGGAGACCGCCCGAATGAGGCCAGGCGACACGAAGAACGAGCCTCCGCCCAGCGGCGGCGCTCTCCTCTTGGAGTTCGTGCCGAATTGCAGGTGCATCAGCTACTCCGGAGAGGCCTTCCCCTACATCCAGGGTTACCTGAGGCCCCACAATGTCTCGGTGCACTGGGTCTACCTGGCCCGAAACGAGGAGTACGTGGGGGACATGGCGGTGGTGGACCCGCCGGCCTCTCACGTAGAGGCCGTGATAGCGGAGGCCAAGCGCCTCCAGTCCCGTGTCGTGGTCATCAACCAGGAGTGCAGCGAGTCATTCCTGGCCACGCTGCGGAGGGAGCTCCCCGGCACCGAGCTCGCCGTCTACGGCTCCGAGGAGTTCCAGAGCGACAGGGACATCGAGTACTTCGACGAGCTCTTCGGCATCTCCGTGTCCCAGGGCAAGAAGCCCGAAGAGCGCGGCAAGGAGCGCACCGAGGTCGAGCCTGACTTCTCGTCGTGGAACCTGCTCAGCGAGCCGGTGGACATCTTCCCCCTCGTCAACACGGTGACGCGCGGCTCACCCTGCCATCACTACGCGCCGCTCAGGAAGAACCCCTTCTACGTGGACCTGGATCTCGGCGACGTCCGCCAGAAGGTCGGCTGCGCGTTCTGCCTCGGCGTCATCCCGGAGGACAGGCGCGAGCGCGGGTCGGATGAGGCCGAACGGGTCGCGGGCATCGCGAGGGAGCTGCAGAGGTTCGCGGAGACGGCGCCCGCTGAGAGGCAGCAGCGCACGACCTTCTCCATCCGCGACCCCCTCGCCTACCCGGGCATCCTGAGGTCCCTGCTTCACATCTCCCTCCCGCCCTCGATCTTCTACTTCGTCAAGAGAGCGGACGAGATCCTGGAGAGCGAGGGTGTGCTCAGGGAGTGCCTGCCGGGCCTGGCCGAGCGGGGCCACCGCGTCGCCTTCGACTGCGTCGGCGTGGAGAACTTCTCGCGGCAGGAGAACCTGCGCCTGAACAAGGGAGTGTTCACGGGGGTCATCGAGCGCTCCTTCGCCATGCTCCACGAGCTCGAGACCCGCTGGCCCGAGACGCTCTGGTTCTTCCGGGGAGACGGCGAGATCAACGGCCGGGACATCGAGGCCCTCGGCTTCATGATGATCATGTTCACTCCCTGGACCGAGATCGACGACCTGATCTTGAACCTCGACACCATCGAGAGGCTCGCCGAGAGCATCGAGCCGATGCGCAGGACCAGGCACCAGCTCGTCTCGAGGCTGCAGCTCTTCCCGGGGTCCGCGATCACGAAGCTCGCCCAGCGGGACGGCCTGGTCGAGGAGGTCTTCCCCGAGCCGGTGAAGCTCGCCGACGTGGTCCCCGCGGCGCCCCTGCCCGACGAGCTGCCCTGGCGCTTCGCCAACGCGGACGTGGCCAAGGTCTACCGTTTCGCCACGCGACTGCTCGGGACGCCGCTGACGAGCAACGCCCGCCCCCTCGAGACCGAGAAGCTCCTGCAGCGCGGCCTGGCCGACATGAGGGCCCGCGCGTACCAGGAGAAGGTGGCCTTCGTGCCCCTCGTCCGCACCCTCGTCGACGTGGTGCGGGAGGCCCCCGAGGGCGCCTCCGACGAGGCCCTCCTGCGCGCTTTGATCAAGAAGCTGCGGGAGACCCGGTTCTGGCGGCGCGTGCAGGCCGCCCACTAGCCCGCCAGAGCCCTCAATGCTCCTGCTGCTCACGGCGCTGACCTCGGCCTACGGCCTGCTCTTCCTGGCGGCCCTGCTCGTCGTGGCCGCGCCGGCGCTCCCGATCTGCGACTCGGGCACGATCGCCGCCCTGGTGGGTAAGCCGCTGCTCGTCGTCGCGAGCGGAGCCGTGCTCGCGGTGATGGCGGCCACGACGCCGAGGGGCCGGGCGGCCCGGCTGTGGGTGACGGCGCTCTACGTCATCCTGCTCGCCGGAATGACGGTGGCGGCCTGGCAGCTCCTGCACCCCGCCAACCGGGCGCTGCTGCCCAAGGCCGTTGCGATTCTGGTGGCCCTCGAGCTCCTCGCGCGGGCCGCGGTCGCTATCTCCAAGCGCTCCCGGGCGGCTCTCTGGAGGCCCGCGGGGAGCTGGCGCGGCGTCGCGTGGCGTCTCGGCGCCTCGCTCGTCGTTCTCGGCCATGTGCTGCTGGAGCCGAACCTCTACCTCGCCCTCACGAAGAACGAGCACGGACTCGTGTCGCACATGCCCGACCAGACCTATGTGCGCGACTTCTCGGACGAGCCGGGGAAGGACGGCTACCCGAAGGCCACCTACGAGATCAACTCCCTCGGCTACCGTGACCGCGAGCACGCCGCCGCCGCCCCCGGCGTGCGTCGGGTGATGATCGTCGGCGACTCCTACGTCCTCGGTGACGGGATCCCGGCTTACTCACAGACCATCACCGCCACGCTCCAGCGCGCCCTGGACCGGGTCTCTCCCGGCGGGTGGCAGGTGATGAACGCGGGAGTCGAGGGAAACGGCCTCTATGGATACTCCCGCGCCGTCTCCGCCCTGGTCCCCGCCCTCGAACCGCAGGTCGTGATCGTCGGCTACCTCGGCTGGTCCGACGAGGTCGTCTTCGACGCCCAGCGCCTCGTCGACGTCACTCCCGGGAACCGGCTCGTCAACCGCCTCGTGGCCAACCTGAGGGTGCGCCAGTACCTGCACGAGGGCGCGGTGAAGCTCGCCTGGCGCGAGCGGATCCCCAGGAGCACCGACGCCTACTTCCGGTCGCTGATGGACGAGATGGCTCGGGTCGCCTCTGCCCACGGGGCCAGCCTCGCGATCCTCCAGTACCTGCCGCGGACGCCTGCCGGTCGGGTGCCCGATGGGGCCGTGCACATCACTCTGCCCGATGAGCTCGCCTACCCCGGCCACCGGAACAGCTACTGGTACGAGAAGGACTACCACCCCAAGCCGGCGCTGAACGAGAAGCTGGCCGCCATCATCGCCGGTCGGCTGTTGGACGGAGGGGAGGGTGAGCAGGGTGCAGCTCGCACTCCGTAGCTGCATCGGGTGCAGCTGAAACGTGCCGATAATGCACTTGCCGCATGTGTGTGGGTGGGCATCATAGGGTCGTCCCACCCGCAAAAGGAGCAGCGGAGACGTGATGAGAATGCGGCTCTTTGATCGCGAGCTTCCCAGGCTCGACCCGCGTGTTCTCCGCGCGCTCCGGCTCGACTGGTAGGAGCGGGCCAAGCGAGGGAAGCCCGGCCCCGGCGTCCGATGGCTCGCCGCGGCCGGGCCCCTCACGTTACTGACGGGAGTCTGCGGGAGGGCACGGAGCAGTTGTGCCGCTCCGTGCCCTTCCACAACCCTCGGCGAGCGGTGTCTTCCGTCAGGAGATCCGCTCTCGCCGCCGCCGGGTGGTAGGCAGGAGCAGGCACAGCCCGGCGAGAAGGAGGAGCCCCAGCGAGCCTCCACCTCCGGGGGTGGTGGTTGTCGTGCACCCGATGTCCGCGCCTGCGAAGGGTGGGTCTACCCACGGCCGCTCGCAGGAGGCGGGGTTGAAGATGTGTCTGCAGCCCAGGTACTTGTCGCAGTAGTCGTCGGTGCAGGGATCGTCGTCGCAGCAGTCGACCGGCTCGTGGGTGCAGCTGCCCCAGGCCGGATCGCACGAGTCGGTGGTGCACTTGTCTCGGTCGTCGCAGCTGATGCTCCTGCCCGAGCACGTGCCGAGGCGGCAACGATCGCCCTCGGTGCACGGGTTGCCGTCGTCGCAGGCGTCCCAGGACCACGTGCTCGTGCAGCCCGTCGGGGTGCCTCCCCCGCAGCTCCCGTTCGAGCAGCTGCCGCCGTTCTGACACGGCATCGGCGTGCCGGAGCACTGGCCGGAGCGGCAGACGTCGGCCATGGTGCAGGGGTTGCCGTCGTCGCACGGCGCGCCCTCGGGGTTGACGTCGTATCTGCACGTCCCGCCGAGGCAGACGCCCACCGAGCAGAGCCGGCCGTCCTGCGAGCAGTTGATGAGCTCGCCCCGGCAAGTGCCGCCCTGGCAGACGTCGCCCGTGGTGCAGGCGTTGCCGTCGTCGCAGGTGGTTCCGGCGGGCGCGGGGAGGTGCTGGCAGCCCCCGCCGGGTGAGCAGCTGTCGATGGTGCATGGGTCGCCGTCGTCGCAGGACTGGCCGTCTCCGCGGCAGACTCCTCCCTGGCACCTGTCCGCCCATGTGCAGGGGTTCATGTCGTCGCAGGGCATGTCGTCGAGCCCCGGGGAGTAGCGGCAGGCGCCGCCGACGCAGGTGCCGATCGAGCAGGGGTCCACGTCCTCGCAGAGCATGGGCTCTCCTACGCAGATGCCGCTGAGGCAGGAGTCGCCGATGGTGCAGAAGTCCCCGTCGTCGCAGCCCGTGCCCGGTGGGGCGGGGCTGTGCTGGCAGCCGCCGTAGCCGCAGGTGTCGGTGGTGCACGGGTTGCCGTCGTCGCAGGCGACCGGGTCGCCGCGGCAGGTGCCGTTCCAGCAGGTGTCGTTGGTGGTGCAGGTGTCTCCGTCGTCGCATCTTGTGCCGGGCGGCGCGGGGTCGTGCCGGCAGCCGCCGTAGGCGCAGGTGTCGGTGGTGCAGGGGTTGCCGTCGTCGCAGGACACCCCGGCGCCCCGGCAGATGCCGTTCTGGCAGGAGTCGCCGGTCGTGCACGCGTCGCCGTCGTTGCAGGGCGTGCCCCCCGGCGCGGGGCTGTGCTGGCAGCCGCGCGGCCCTCAGGTGTCGGTGGTGCAGGGGTTGCCGTCGTCGCACGAGATCCCGTTGCCGCGGCAGACGCCGTTCTTGCAGGAGTCGCCGGTCGTGCACGCGTCGCCGTCGTCGCACGGGGTGCCCGGGGC
>CAZQPP010000225.1:0-12575 GCA_964594295.1 uncultured Myxococcales bacterium
GGAGGTTGGACTCGGCGTAGCCGTTGATCACCGAGAGCTGGTTGTTGAAGTGGTGGGCGACGCCGCGGGCGAGGCGGCCGACCGACTCCATGCGCTGAGCCTGTCGGAGCTGCGCCTCGAGCTGCCCCTTCCTGGCTTCGAGCTTGTCCTTGGTCGCCTCGAGCTGCGTCTTCTCGGTCAGGTCGGTGAAGTAGCCCACGAGGCAGGGCCGGCCGTCCAGCTCGGTCGAGGCCGTGCCGACGTCCGCGTGGATCACGCGCCCGTCCTTGCACAGCATGGGCATGCTTCGTCCCCACGCGGGCTCCGCGCGGGCGAGGGCCTCGAGGGTCTCCGGCGTCAGGCTGCCTTCCGGGATCAGGTCGGTGACGCGCAGCTCGAGGAGCTCCTCTGCCGAGTAGCCGAGCATTCGGCAGATGGCGGGGTTGGCGTATCGGAAGACATGGGTGTCCGCGTCCGCCACGAGGATCCCTTCACCAGCCCCTTCGATGAGAGTCCGGTAGCGCTGCTCGGATGCCGCGAGGGCCTCCTCCGCCCGCTTCCGCTCGGTGATGTCCGCCATGACGTGCACGAAGCCGGCGACGCGGCCGTCCTCGTCGAGGACCGGGTCCGCGATGATGTCGAACCAGCGATCTCCGACGGTCGTCCGCCAGGACTCCCGGTCCCGGCTCGTCTCGGCCCGCCTGGTGGGGCACTCGGGCGGGGGCTCGTCCACCCCGTGGAGCGCCGAGCAGCAGTCGCGCCCGATGACATGCTCCCAGGGCTTGCCCACGAGCGCGCGCATGGACTCGTTGCAGCGCACGATGCTCCGATCCACGGCGAGCAGGGCTACCGGGTCGCGGATGGCGTCCATGGTCTTGCGCCACTGGACCGCGGCCCTCCTCATCTGCTCGTCGCTCTTGCCCATCTTGTGCCTCTCCGAGTCAGCGCACCCGGTGCCTCCACATGCGCGCGTACAGGCCGTTGGCGTCGAGCAGCTCGGTGTGGGTGCCCGACTCCGCGATACGCCCTCGGACCATCACCAGTATACGGTCGGCCTCGCGCACCGTCGACAACCTGTGCGCGACCGCGATCACCGTGCGTCCCTGCATCAGGCGCGCGATGGCCTCGCTGATCAGCGCCTCGGTGAGCGAGTCTACGCGCGCTGTAGCCTCGTCGAGGAGCACCACGATCGGGTCGCGGGCGAAGATTCGCGCCAGCGTGAGGAGCTGGCCTTCGCCTGCGCTGAGGTTGCGGCCCCGCTCCTCGACGAGCGCGTCGAGGCCTCCCTCCCGCTCCTCGACGAGGCGCCAGAGCCCGGCGGCCTCGAGGGCCTCCCTGGCCCGCTCGCGGGTGATAGTCGGGTCTCCGAGGGCCACGTTGTCGTAGATGGTGCCCTCGAAGAGGAAGACGTCCTGGCGGATGATGCCGACGCCCTCGCGGAAGTCCTCGTCACCGACCTGCTCGACCACGTGCCCGTCGAGCAGGATGCGGCCGCCGGTCGGCTTGTAGTGCCGCGTCAGCAGGTTGAGCAGCGTGGTCTTGCCGCTGCCGGTCGGTCCGACCACGGCCACGCGCTCGCCGGGCCGGATCTCGAGGTCGAGGTGCTCGAGCACGTCGGGGCCCTTCTCGCGGTAGCGGAAGGTCACGTCTTCGAAGCGGAGGCTGCCCCGGCGCTCCTCCCACCGCTCGGCGCCGTGGGGGGCCTGCTCGGAGAAGGACAGGGTGTTGTCCATGCGATCGAGGGAGGCGAAGGCGCTCTGGAGGGCCGCGAGCTTGCCCGAGAGCTCGCGGATGGGGACGAATGCGCGCTGCGCGTACTCGACGAAGGCCACCACCAGCCCGAGGGTCATCAGCCCCCCGAGCACCGGGCCCGCCGTGAACCAGAGCACGGCGCCGACGGTCAGGGCCGAGAGCGACTCCATGATCGCGTAGAGGCCGGCGTCGGCCACGTTGAAGCGCGTGTACAGCGAGAAGTAGTGGTGGCTCTGCTCCTCGCCCTCGCGGCGGCTCTGCCGGGCGCGGGAGAAGAGGTGCACGATGTCGATGCCGGCGAGGTTCTCCTCGATGACGCTGTTCATGCGCGCCACCGCCCGCCGGATCTCGTCGGCGTAGCCGCGCAGCAGGCGCTGGAAGAGGCGCACCACGATGACTATCGGCGGGGCGAGGAGCAGCAGGTACGCCGTGACCCGCGCGTCCAGCCAGAGCATGGCACCCACCGTCCCGAGCACGAGCAGCACGTCGCCGACCATGGAGATCAGGCCCAGGGTGAAAGACTGGCCGACGGACTCGGTGTCCGAGCTGACCCTCGAGAGCAGGGCGCCCACGGGGCGCCGGTCGAAGAACGAGGTCCCCTGGGAGAGCACGTGCCTGTAGAGGCGGCTGCGCATGCCGGTGATGGTGCGGTGGCCGGCGCGCTGCAGCGCGTACATGTGAAAGGACTCCGCCGCGTAGCCGAGCAGGACCGTCCCCGCGAGGAGCAGGGCCATGTTCAGCATGGTCTCGCGATCCCCGTCGAGGGCCACCTTGAGGAGGTAGGGTTGGACCAGCCTCAGCGCGGTGACGACGGGGAGGAGGGCGGTGCCGAGGGCGATGTCTCGTGCGTAAGGTCGCGCCGACTCCATGAACCTCTGGAGACCCTTGCCTCCCTGCCCCGGCGGGGCGGGTTCGCCGCGCGGTACCCTCATCCCGAGGCCTCCTCGGCCTCGTCCATCGCCTGCTGGAGGGCGAGCGTGCGGGCGTAGAGCCCGTCGGCTGCGGCCAGCTCCTGCGGGGTGCCGCGCTCGACCACCCGACCCTCGTCGAGGACCAGGATCTCCTTGGCGTTCTCGAGGGCGCTGACCCGGTTCGAGATGTTCACGAGGGTCACGCCGCGCCCCTCCTCGCGGCGCCAGGCAGCGAGGCGCTCCAGGATGGCGCGCTCGGTCCGGTGGTCGACCGCGCTCAGCACGTCGTCGAGCACCACCGTGCTCCCGCCGGCGTAGAGGGCGCGCGCCAGGGTGATGCGCTGCTTCTGGCCGCCCGACAGGGCGATGCCCTTCTCGCCCACGACCGTGTCGATCCCGTCTTTGAGGCCCTCCTCCTCCGGCTCGAAGCAGGAGACGTGCAGGACGCGGCGCACGCGCTCTCTGTCGATCTCGTCCGGAGGGTCGACCAGGGCCACGTTCTCGGCGAGCGTGCGCGTGAACAAGAAGGGCACGTCCGGGACGACCCGCACGTGGCGCTGAGCCGCGCCGGCCGGCAGATCATCGAGGCGCTCCCCGCCGAGCAGGATCTCTCCGGCGCTGGCTCGATCGAGGCCGCCGAGCAGGGCGGCCAGGGTGCTCTTCCCCGAGCCCACCGTGCCGAGCACGCCGAGCTGCTCCCCCGGCTTGACCTCGAAGCTCACACCGCCCAAGACCTCGCGGTCGCCGTGCACGACGCCGACGTCTCGGGCCTCGACAGCGACCTCCTGTGCTCCCGCGAGCGGGTCGGCCGGCGGCGCCGCGTCGAGGGCGTCGCGCGCCGACGGGCTGTCCATGGGCATTACCTCGGCCACACGGCGCAGAGACACCATGCCCCGCTGGATGGCGTTGAGCATCCAGCCCGTGGTGAAGAGCGCGGCGACCAGCATGGACAGGTACGCGATGTAGGCGGCCATCTCGCCGATGCCCAGGGCCTCCTCGTCCGCCAGGACCGCACCCCAGATGAGCAGGATCGAGATGGCGAGGTGCCCCACGACGCGGACCACAGGGAGCTCGAAAGACGCGATGCGGGAGAGCTTGAGTCTGAGCTCCAAGAGCTCCTCGTTGCGCCGGTCGAAGGCCCCGGTGACGAGGGCCGAGGCGCCGAAGTCCCGGACGACGCGCACCCCCTTGAAGCCGTCGAGGACCTGCTGCTCGAGGCGCGCCACTCCCTCCTGGGACTCCCGGTAGAGCAACATCAGCCGCCAGATGGCGCCCCGCAGCACGAACAGACCCACGGCGAGGGGCAGGGCGGCGAAGAGGGTGACCCGCGGCGAGATCTCGATCATCTGGGAGGCCACCATGACCAGCAGGAGGGCCATGTTCGCGACCTGGAGGAAGCCGAAGCCTACGAGCAGGCGAACGGACAGGATGTCGTGGGTCGCCCTGGTGAGCAGATCGGCCGTGGGCCGGCCGCGGAACCACTCGCGCGGGCGCGTCAGGTAGTAGGCGAAGAGGTCGTCGCGCAGGTCGCGCTCGATGGCGCGCCCCGGGTTGAAGAAGAAGACCCGGCTCGCCGTGCGGATGATGATGAGCACGAAGGCGAGGACCACGATGCGCAGCACCGGCCCCGCGACCGCGGCACGGTCGGCGGCCTCGAGGGCGTTGACGGTGTTCTCGATCTCCCGGGGGATCCAGACCGCGATCCCGTTGGTCGCGAGCAGGGCCACGAGGCCGACGAGGTAGTAGGGCAGATAAGGACGTGCGTAGCGGCCCAGGAAGGTGCGCAGCAGCCCTGCGCCGTTGCCCTCCGCCGGTGAGCTGCTGTCAGGTTGCTTCAAGCGTCCTCGAGCTCGATCTCGGACCCGCGCGTAACCCTGTCTCGGCCGCGCTCCTTGCTGTAGGTCAGGGCCGTCTCCGCGAGGGCCAGGAGCTTGTCGGGGCCGATCGGCCCGTCCTCGCCGATGGCGGCGACACCAGCCGAGAGCGTCACCGCGAGGTCCTTGCCCTTGTGGCGGGAGCGCAGGCGGTGGGCGCCGTCGCGGAGGCGTTGCCCGAGGATGGCGGCGCCGTCCTCGCCGGTGTGCGGGCAGACCACGAGGAACTCCTCTCCGCCGAGACGTCCGGCCACGTCGGCCCGGCGCACCGTGTCCGCGATGAGCCTCCCGACGGCTTGGAGCACCATGTCCCCTGCGTCGAAGCCGTGCTGGTCGTTGATGGAGCCGAGGTGGTCGACGTCCGCGAGCACGACGCTCAGCGCGGCGCCGTATCGCCGGTGGCGCTCGACCTCGTACTCGAGGTGCGAGCGGATGTGCTCGGCGCAGCTGAGGCCGGTCAGGGTGTCCTTCGATGCGCTCGGGGCGGCGGTCTGCACGCTCTGGACGAAGGAGTCGGGCTCCACCTCCATCATGTCCGCGCTGCGGGCCAGCCAGCGGCTCCGCACCGCGCGCGCGCTGGCCATGTTTCGCCCGTGCTCGAGGGCGTCGCGCACGACCTGCACCAGGTTGTCCTCGGCCACGTCGTCGGGGACCACGGCGAAGGCGTGCGACTCGGCCATGGCGGGCGCCAGCGTGTCCGCCTGCTCACCGCGCGTGGCGACCACGATCTGGACGATCTCGGGGTGTTGGTGCGCCAGCTCGGTCAGCAGGCGCGCCCCGCTGTCGTCGCGCAGCCACTTCCGCGCGATCACGACGGAGGGCTTCAAGGCGCTCACGAGGCCCAAGACAGCGGTCGGACGGGACTCCGTGTGCACGCTGCACTTGAGGTCGCGCTCGACCGCGTTGGCGCGGTCGGTCCACCAGCGGGGGATCTCGTCGACGATGAGGACCTTGGGAGACACGTGGGACTCTCTCGCGGGGGTAGGCGAGGATCGAGTCTCGGCGAAAAGGTCTATGGCCGCAAGCTATTCCTGTGAAGTCAACAGGGCCTCGACGCGGCCCGCGAGGCGCGTGTCCGCGGGAGCGAGGAGCGCCGGTTGGACCGAGTCGAGGAGCGCCAGGACGGAGGCGGGGTGGGCGCCGAGGCGCACGTGCACGGCGGCGAGGCGCACGCGGGCGGCCGAGCCGAGGGCCTCGGTGGGAGGCAGCTCGTTGGCGACGCGGGCCAGGGTCTTCTCCGCCGAGAGCAGATCGCCGTGTCGCTCCAGCCAGAGCGCCAGATCCAGCGCGCCGGCGTAGGCGGACTTCGAGGTGCCCCCGGCGGCGGCCTCGGCGGCGGCGCGTTGGGCGCGGAGCTCGGGTCTCTTCATGAGCTCCCGGGCGCGCGCGTGGCGCACGAAGAGCTCGAAGGCGCGCGGCTCCTTGCGCGGGTCGGGGGGGCGCAGGCCTCTGCCACGGAGGCGGGCGAGCGCTCCGTCGAGGTTCCTGTCGAAGCGAGGGCCCCTGACGAGGTAGACCTCGGCGCTCGGGTCGGCGTGCACGAGCAGGAAGCGGCCCGTGTCGTGGGCGTCGAGCTCGAAGACCGGGGGCGGGAAGATCAGGGCGTCGGCGGGGTAGCGGATCAGGGCTCTCTGCAGGTAGGCGTGGCGCCCGCTCGGGTTGTGGGAGCGCAGCAGGTGGGCGACGACGTCCGGCCCGATGTTGGTGCGACCGTCGGCGTAGACCCTGATGGCCGGGAAGTGCCGGTAGAGGAGGTAGCCGCCCCAGTCGGAGAGGTGGAGCACGCCGCCTTCGACGCGGGCCTCCTCCAGGAAGTCGGAGCTCTCCTCGCAGAATCGGCCCGGGTCGAGGGTGCGCCCGATGCGCTCCGCGAAGTGGATCGGCGAGCCTGCCTGGACCCAGACGATCTCGTGCACGAAGAGGGCGCCGAGCACGAGGGCCGCCGCCACGGCGGCGCGGATGCGCCTGCCGGATGCCGCCAGGGGCGCCAGGGTCTCCGGCCACAGCCAGAACACGAGCGTGGCCAGGTAGATGAAGCGGGCCGTGGCAAATGACAGGCCCAGCAGGACCAGGCAGGGCAGGAGGCGCGGCAGGCAGCTCCAGCCGGCTCGCCGGGCGGCGGCGGCGAGGGCGGCCGCCGAGACGAAGGGAACCATGCCCATGAACGGGTGCACGAGGTGCGACGGCTCGGTGAGGTAGATGAAGGACGAGCTCCACTCGGGGATGAGCTCCCTCCCCGCCTGGTAGACGACCGTCGCCGAGACGACCCCGGGCAGGAAGCCGGGGCTCAGGGCCATCGGCAGGAGGGGGGCCGCCACGGCGACGGCGACCAGCCCGGCGCGGGGGTCGCGCCTCAAGACCAGCCCGGCGGCGAAGGCGCCGGAGACGAGCGGGAGGAGGAGGCTGCCGCCCCCGTGGAGGTTCGCCCACGGCACGGCCAGCAGCACCAGGGGGAGGGCGGCCCGGAGGTAGGCGCTCACCTTGCGCCCGGCCGCCGGGAGGGCGGTCTCCATGTTCACCGACACCCACTCGACGAGGAGGAGCGCGAAGAGCAGGTTGAAGACGTGGGGCCGCGCCCGGATGCGGTCGAGGTAGGCCACCATCAGCAGAGCGAGGGCGAGGGGGGCGGCCGCCCCGATGCGTCTCTTCGCCATCGACGCGGCCAGCCCGAAGGCTGCCAGGTGCAGCCCGACGTGGGTCCAGCGGAGCAGCTCGAGGCCGCCGATGTCGTCGACGAGGCTGACCAGCACCTGGTAGCCCCACTGGAAGGGGATCCAGGGTCGCTCCGGGCGCAGGGCGCTGAAGGTGTCCCGGAGATGGACCGTGCCGAGCTCCCTGATGACGTCGCCCTGCACGACGTGCCAGAAGAGGTCGATGCCCCAAAGGGGGCGCAGCGTACAGAGCACCCAGGCCGCGACGAGGAGCGCGCTCGCCGCGCCCACTATCCGTCGCTGGGGTTTCGGCATGGAGCGCACGCCGGCGGTCTTAGCACGGGCTTCGACCGCGGTCTCCAAACGTACGCCTGCCCCTGCACCTGCACTCGCTCGTACTCGTACTCGTACTCGTGCTCGTGCTCGTGCTCCTCCTCGTGCGTGTGCACCTCACCCCTCCTCGTCCACGTCCACGTGCCGCCGGCCCTTGCCGTGGCGGTGAGCACCTGCCGATTGACGTCCGCCCGACTCGGCGGCACAGTGCCCCACCCGAACGGCCGGAGGTGGCTACATGGCCAAGAAGCAGAGCGACTGGACGGCGCTCCCCCACGATCCCATCGAGCAGCTCGAGGACAACCTGTGGGCTGTCGAGGGAGACCTCCCGAAGATGCCTCTGCGCAGGCGAATGGTCATTGTCAGGCTCGACGACGGCAAGCTGGTGATCCACAGCCCGATCTGCCTCTCCGAGGAGGCCATGCGGCAGATCGACCACTGGGGCAGCCCCGCCTACCTCGTCGCGCCGAACCGCTACCACCGCATGGACATCGCGGCCTACAAGAAGCGCTACCAGCTCGCGCGGGTCCTGGCGCCGCTGGAGGCGGCCAACCAGGTCGGGAAGATGGCGAAGGTGGAGGGCTACATCGGGGACCTGCCGCACAACGAGGCCGTCAGGATGGAGCCCCTCGCGGGCCTGAACAACGGCGAGGGCGTGTTCATCGTGCGCAGCGGCAAGAAGTACGACCGGGTGACCCTCGTGTTCTGCGACGCCATCTTCAACCAGCCCCATCTACCAGGCTGGACCGGGTGGTCCCTGCGCCTCTTCGGGTCGACCGGGGACGCCAAGATCACCCGCATGTTCAAGCTCGACGCGGTGAAGGACTCGCACGCCTTGAAGTCCCACCTGCGCAGGCTCTCCGACATCCCGGGCATCGTCCGCATCGTCGTGGCCCACGGCCAGCACATCGACGACAGGCCGGTGAACGTGCTGCGGTGGATCGCGGACAAGCTCTGAGGCCGGCGGGAGCCCCTACCTGATCGGCCAGAAGTGCGCCCGGCCGTCTTCGTCGAGGGGTTGGTGGGCGCTGAGGTGGCAGCCGTAGCAGGCCGTGCGGGCGCGTGAACCCGAGTCCTCGTCGCCGGTGTGGCAGTAGGTGCAGAAGGTCGCTCCCGCCGCGGCGGCCTCCACGTCGAGCTTGTCCGCGTTCTCGGCGATGACGCTCACGTGCAGCTTGTGCACCTCGCCGGACTGGTCGCCAAAGCGGTGACAGTCGAGGCAGCTCGGGATGTTGCCGTGGGCCTCGGCGGCGAGGTTGTGGCAGCCCCCGCAGCCGGCGTTGAAGGCGCCTACCTTGAAGGTCGACGTGGGAGGCCTGGCGCCCTCGCGCCACAGGCGCGCGTGGCCGTTGTCTGCTGCGGCGAGCAGCTCGCCGGGGCGGAGGGTGCCCTCGTACCTGGGGCTCTGGCCGGCGTCGTCCTCGTAGCCTTCTCCCGTGGCGTCCTCGGGGAGCCAGGCGTGGCAGGAGCGGGCGCAGTCGGCGCTTGCGTCGAAGACGGAGTCGAGGCTTGGGTAGGTGCGCACCCCGTGGCCGACGCCGTCGTCTCGCACGGGGTGGCAGGCGGCGCAGCCGCCGGAGCCCGCTGCGTCGTGGTGGCCGCGCTCGGTCCACGCCAGGGTGAGCTTCGTGCCCGGCTCCGGGATGGCGGGGTCGAAGCGCGCGAGGCCGCGGCCGCGTTCGGCCATCCAGCCTCGAGGTGCGCTCGGCTCGGCCTGGGGCGGCGCGGTGATGGTGCTCTGGTCGTGACAGGTGCCGCAGTCGCTGACCAGGGCCGGCAGCGGGGGCAGGTCCACGCCAGGATACTGCTCCTCGGTGACGTCCGAGGCGGGGGCTCCCGAGTCGCGGTCGGTGACGGCGTCTTCCGGCTGGGAGCGCGTGCCGTCGTCCGAGCAGGCGGCCGGGAGCGCTGCGCCAACGAGGAGCAGTACTGGGAGCCGCAGCCTCACGGCATCCACCCCTCCTCGGTCATCTCCTCGCTGATCGGCACTCGGAAGGAGGCCTCGGGGAGGTGCCGGTAGCCCAGGTTTGGGCCCGGATAGCCGAGGTAGCCGAGGCCTACGCCGTTGTAGGCGCCGCCGTAGAAGGTCGATCGGATGGCCCGGTAGGCGAGGCGGAGCAGGGGCAGGGACTCCTGGGCCTCCACCAGGACGGCGAGGCGCGCGTCGGGGTCGAGCTCCAGGAAGGGCCTCTCGTGGGACTTCTTCGCCAGGCTGTCCATCAGGGTGGCGATGAGGGAGGCGTAGCCGCGGAAGGGGTAGGCGCCGTCCACCATGAGGTTCATGGCGCATGACTCTATGGCGCCGGGCTCGCCGTCGGGGTCGGTGGCCAGGCCCGGGACGACCGTCTCGAGCACGGCGGCCAGGGTCTTCTCGACCGGGGTGGCCGCTTCGATGCACGCGCCGGGAAGCGGCGGCCGCGGGTAGGGGGGCGGCATGAAGCCGGGCTCCGCGGCGCGGGCGACACCGTCCACGCCGAGGGCCGCGCCCGCCAGGGTGAGCAGGGACCAGCGGGTCGCCCGGGCGAGGAAGCCGCGCCGGTCCATGGTCTCGGGGCGCTCGGCCGGGGAGGGCGTGCTCATGGCTTCGCCACCAGGTTGGCGGCGATGCGCTCGGCGTTGGCCGCGATGGTGTGGGCCGGGTTCACGCCGGTCCCACCGGGGATGGACGCGCCGTCGCTGCAGTAGATGCCGGGGTAGCCGCGGAGCTCGCCGTCGGGAGTGCAGGGCGCGCGCTCCCCGTCGTCGCCTATGCGGCAGGTGCCGAGGGGGTGCGCGTCGCCGTGCTCGAAGGTCTCCTCGGCCGTGCGCAGCAGGTGGGTGCCGTTGGCCTCCGCGATGCGCCGGCCGACCCCGGCGACGCGGTCGATGTAGGACTCGAGGCGCTCGCTGTGGGGCAGGTCGAGCTCGAGCACGCCGTCGTCGTTCACCGTGATCTCGCCCTCGCCGTCCACGAGGCCGATGGCGAGGGTGGAGATGACCCGGTGGGGGTAGTGCTCCTTCATGAAGCGCTTGAAGCTGAGGCCGAGCGGCACCTTCGGCTCGGCGCCGTCGTCGCGGATGACGTCGAGGGCGGCGAAGAGGGCGGGCGGGCCCGCGCCGGCGTGGATGGTGATGCGGTGCTCCTCCCAGAAGGCGTAGGTGATGACGCCCGCGTTGTTGCGGCCCATGTAGCCATATGCGTCCGGGAAGCCCTCGGGGAGCACGAACATCAGCGCCACGTCGCCGTTGTTGTTCAGGTTCTTGCCCACCTGGGGGTGCAGGTCCTTCAAGTGCTTCTTGGAGCGCAGGAGGATCGCGGGAGTCTCGAGGGCGCCGGCTGCGAGCACGACCCGGTCGGCCGTGACCGTGCGCTCCACGTTGTTGGCGTCGACGTAGTGCACCGAGTAGCCGCCGCCGCTCGGCTCGATGTGGTCGACCATGCAGCCGGTGCGAAACTCGGCGCCCGCTGCCTCTGCTTGCGGGATGTAGTTGAGGCCGAGGTGCTTCTTGCGGCCGAAGGGGCAGCCGCACATGCAGAAGCCGCACTGCAGGCAGTCCACGATGGGGTAGTTGGTGCGGTCGCAGGTCAGCTCCATGTTGGAGAGGAGCTTGGCGAAGCAGCCGCCGGCCCTGGGCACCTCGTCCCAGGCGGCCCGCCGGATCTGCATCTTCTCCTCGACCTTCTCGTAGCAGGGGTCCAAGACCTCGCGGGTCACCGACTCCGGCCAGACCGCGTAGCCGTCTTTGTCCTCGTAGTCGAAGATCTCGCTGGGCCCGCGCAGCATTGCCGCGGCGTAGGTCAGGGAGCCGCCGCCGAGGCCGCGGCCGTAGCGGAAGAAGACCCGGAAGTCCTTCGACTGGTAGGTGACGAAGAGGCGGCTCTGGGCGCGGAAGCTCCAGTCCTGGTGGAAGTCCCGCGTGGTCAGGCGCTCGCCCGCCTCCAAGACGAGCACCTCCTCGCCCGCCTCGGCGAGGCGGAGGGCCGGGATCGAGCCACCGAAGCCCGATCCTATGACCACGTAGGAAGCTACTTGACGGACTCCAGGATGAGGGCCACGCCCTGGCCGCCGCCGATGCACATGGTGACCAGGCCGTAGGTGGCCTTCGTGCGGCGCAGCGCGTAAGCGCAGGTGAGGGTCAGGATGGCGCCGGTGGCTCCGAGGGGGTGGCCGAGGGCGATGGCGCCGCCCATGGGGTTCACCTTCTCGGGGTCGATGCCCATGTCTTTGAAGTCACGCACGCAGGCGACAGACTGCGGCGCGAAGGCCTCGTTGAGCTCGGCGTGGTCGATCTGCGAGCCCTCGATGCCCGCGTTGGCGAGCGCCTTCTTCGTGGCCGGCACCGGGCCCCAGCCCATGATCTGCGGATCGCAGGCCGCGACGCCCATGCCGATGATGCGCGCGAGGGGCTTGGCGCCGTGGGCCGCGGCGTCCGTCTCCTTGGCGATGACCATGGCGGCCCCGCCGTCGACGACCGCGCTGGCGTTGCCGGCGGTGATGATGCCGCCCATCTCGAAGGCGGGGCGCAGCCGGGCCATCTTGGCGAGGCTGATATTGTCGAAGATGTGGGTGTCGTGCTTGACGAGGGTGGGCTCCCGGGTGGCGTCGTCCACCACCGAGACGGGCTCGATCTCCTCGTCGAACCACCCCTCATCACGCGTGCGCTTGGCGAGGGTCTGGGAGCGGTAGCCGAGCTCGTCGGCCTCCTCGCGGGTGATGCCGTAGCGCCGGCCGAGCTCCTCGGCCGTGTTGGCCATGGCCATCTTTGCGCTCGGGTCGTAGAGCGACATCAGGAGCATGTCCTGCAGGTGGGAGCCGGGGGTCATGGCGCGCACGTCGACGGGGCCGTACTTCTGAGTGGCGTCGCCGACCTTCTTGCCGCGCAGCTCGTAGGCGCAGAAGGGGTACTGCATGCTCTCGGCGCCGCCGACCACCGTGAAGGGGCGCTCGGTGTCGTGGCGCACGCCGGCGAGCATCATCTCGGCCCCGACCGCCACGGCCTCGGCGCCGCTGCCGCAGATGCGGGCGACGGTGAGGGCGGGCACGTCGTCGCCGAGACCGCCGCGCCAGCGCATGCCCTGCGCGGCGTAGATGGAG
>CAZQPP010000226.1:0-12568 GCA_964594295.1 uncultured Myxococcales bacterium
CACGGCGAGGCCTGCGCCGCTCCCGCGGCGCGGCCCGCCGGGCCGGCGCCGACTTTCCGCCGCCCCGCCCTGCGCGACGCGCGGGCTCGTCCCCGTCTACGTACTCGTGCACACGATCCCTCCTCCTCCTCGTGCACGATCTGACTCCGCCGCGCTCAGGCTGAAGACCCCCATCGGCCTCAACCACCCGCGCCCTACTTCGCCGCGCTCTCCCTCCACGACCACCGCACCGTGTGACCCGGCCGCAGGACCATGAGCTTGCGGGCGACCTCGCCGCGCCCGTTGGTGAGGGTCACGTCGCCGGTCATGCGGGCCGCGGTTCGGATGGTGTGCACACCCGCCGGGACGGCGACGACGCGGCGCCCGAGGTCTAAGATCATGCGCGTCGGCAGCGGCGGCACGAGCTCGATGGTGGCGGCGCGCAGCGGCGCGAGGGGCTCGAGGTCCACCGTGGTGCCTGCTTCGAGGCGCACGATCTCGGTCTCGAGCACTCCCGGGCGGGTCGTCCAGCCGACCATGTGCGTGCCCGGAGGGGCGGAGTGGGCCTCCTTGCCCGGGCGCACGTTGTTCTTGTCTATGACCTGGCTCACCTTGCCCTTCGCCGCCGGGAAACGGATCCAGGCGTGGGTGAGCTTCGGCGCGATCTCGCTCAGCCGCTTTCGGGCCTTCTGGCGGATTGCCGCGTCGGCGGATCGCTCGCGGATGACGGCCTTGTAGAGACTCGCCGCGCCTTTGTAGTCGCCGAGCTTGATCCTCATGTTGGCCGAGCTCATGCGGAGGGCGTCGTGGGGGTCGAGCCGGTAGGCGGCCTCGAAGAGGTCTCGGGCTCGGCTGTACTCGCCGCGCTTGTTGGCGTCGCGGCCGGCCTCGTAGAGTCGCCCGGCGGCGGCTCGGTCGATCTCGCTCGGCGCGCCCTTGGGGCTCCCGTTCCGAGGGCCGGCGCCGGCGGGTGCGGCGACGAGGCAGATGGTGAGCACGAGGAGGAGGCGGCGCAACATCTACTCCACGATCTCGTAGCGGTTGCCCGCGCGCGCGGGCTTTTTGAGGGAGCTGAAGCCGCTGCGTCGGGACGAGCTGTCGCGGGACGTGCTCTTGCGCCGCTCCTTGCGAGAGCTTGCCTTGCTGGCCTTCTTGGCCGGCCGCTGGTCCTCGCTCCTCGCGGTCGCGACCTTCGGCGGAGCTTTGCCGGGAGGTGCGGCGTCCTTCGCGGCGCTGCGTGCGGCGTGCTTGGCGGGCGGGATGTCGGTGGCCTGGGGCGGCTTGAACTCGGGTGGCACCGCGGTCAGGAAGATGACGCCCTGTGGTTTCGAAGGCTCGGCGTTGCGCGCTACCGGTGCCCTGGTTGCCTGCTCGGTGAGGCCCGGCTCGGCGACGAGGGGCTCGACAGTGGGCCCCGAGTTCAACAGCAGGAGCGCGACCGCCACACCGAGGAGGGCGCCGGGCACCGCCCACAGGAACTGGCGGCGCACGGCCAGGTGCCCGGTCCGGAGGTTGATGGCGCCGGTCGAGTAGGTGCCCGAGATGAGGCTCGGCAGCGGAGGCGGGGTGTGGGTCGGGGCTCGGACGATGCGCACCCCGTCGTGCATGCCGGCCGGCACGGCTCTCCCAGCGTGAGCCGCCGCCTGAGCAGGCACCGGCGGAGGGGTGACCGTGGTCCTGCGAGTCGGCGTCGAGCGGTCTCTGCGTCTCTTCGTCTTGACGTTCGCGCTCGCGGCGAGCGTCATCGCGCGCAGGTCCGTGACCGGGATCTCGTCGTAGCGCTCGTCGGCGATGAGCTCGAGCCAGTCGACGACCTCGGCGGTGTCTCTGGGGCGGTGCGCCGGGTCCGCGATGAGCAGCGCGTCGACCAGGGCCCTGAGGGCGGGCGAGATCGGACCGCGCAGGCCCAGCTCGGGAAGCTCCGGTGGAGCGTGGCGCACCTTGGCCAGCATCAGCTTGTGGGCCGACTTCTGCGCGTAGGGTGGCCCGCCGGTCAGCGCCTCGTAGATGATGGTGCCCACCGCGTAGAGGTCGGTCCAGGGGCCGATGTCGCCGTCGCGCACCTGCTCCGGGGACATGTACTTGGGGGTGCCCACGACGACGCCGCTGCCGGTGAGGGACTCGTCGTCGCCGCCCGAGAAGCCGACGAGCTTCGCGATGCCGAAGTCGCAGACCTTGACGATCTCGCCGGCGCCGACGACGTGCTTGAGGTAGATGTTGTCGGGCTTCAGGTCGCGGTGGACGATGCCCGCGTGGTGCGCCTCGACGAGCGCCGAGGTGGCGGGCGCCACGATGTCTAAGATGTCTTCCTCGTTGAGGGCGCCGACGCGCTTGAGGCGCTGCTTGAGGGTCTCACCCTCCAAGAGCTCCATGGCGAGGAAGGGCACGCCCTCGTCGGTGACGCCGAAGTCGTAGACGCGGATGGTCGAGGGGTGATCGAGGCGGCTGCAGGCTCTGGCCTCTACGTAGAAGCGCCTGATCTGCTCGAGGTCGGCGACGTACTCGCGCTTGAGCAGCTTGAGGGCCACCCTGCGCCCGAAGGCCACCTGGATCGCCTCGTAGACCCTGCCCATGCCGCCCCTGCCGAGGAGACGCACGATCTCGTAACGATCGGCGAGGCTCGTGCCGATCATGTTGTCGTCGTCGTCGTCCTGACTGCGCAGCACTGCCCGCGCGACGGTCGGTACCCCGTCGCTCGGGCAGATGTCGGCCGCGGATTCGACGCGACAGATCGGGCAGATTCTTGAGGTGTTGACGGACATCGAGTCCCGGGGGTAGCGGCACCCAGCGCGCGCCCTGCCCCCAAAGAGGAGCGCGACGCGCGCGGGGTCAACTTCTCCTATCGGTCGTGTTCCCGACCTCTTTAGCACAACGAGGGGGCCGGATCCCAGGTCTGGGACCGGTCCGGGCCGCTATTTGGGCTACGGCGTGTGCACGTACTCGATGCCCGTCGCCGAGCAGTCTCCAGTGTTTCCGGCCTGGTCGACGGCCTTCCCGTAGAAGGTGGTCGTGCTGCCGGAGTTGACCGTGATGTACAAGGTGAAGGAGCCGTTGCCGTCTGCGCTGCCGTGCTCCGCGGCGGTCCCCGTGCAGCCCGCTGTCTTGTAGACGTAGACCGTGGCGTTTGGCTCGGTCGTGCCCTTGACACCAGGCATGAGGTTGTCGCTGGGCGACGCGGGCACGGTGACCGTCATCGTGACCGTCGGCTTCTGGCTGTCGTGGGTGTAGCTGACGCCGTCGGAGCAGGACGAGGTGTTCTGTGCGGCGTCGGCGACCTTGGCGTAGAGCGTGGTGCTCTGGTTTGCCGGGACCGTGACCCCGATGTTGGCGTTGCCGCTCCCGTCGGCGGTGCCGGTGGCTATGGGGGCGACGCTGCAGTCGGTGTAGATACCCACCGACGCGTTGGCCTCGGTGCTGACCGCAACCACCGGGTTGCGGTTCGTAGACGGCGACGCGGGCGTCGTGCCCGTGATGGCGGGCTTGGGCGGCGGCGCCGTGTCGTGGGTGTAGCTCCGCCCGCTGCTGCACAAGGAGACGTTGCCCGCCGCGTCGGTCGCGGTGGCGTAGTAGGTCCTCGTGTCGTTGCTCTTCGCGGTGACCGTGACGGCGAAGCTGCCTCCGGTCGCGGTCGTGGTCGCGTGGACGCCGCCCGTGCAGTTGGAGGCCAGGTAGATCTTCACGGTGGAGCCGGCCTCGGCCGTCCCGTTGAGGGTCGGGGAGCCGTTCTGGCTTGGCGACGCCGGGGTCGTGGATGAGAGCACGGGCTTGCTCGGGCGCTGGTTGTCGTGCACGTAGGCGACGCCCGACGCGGAGCAGTCGGACTCGTTGCCGGCGGCGTCGGTCGCGGTGGCGTAGTACGTCCTCGACTTGTTGCTCCTCGCGGTGACCTCTATCGAGAAGGCGCCTCCGGTCGCCGTCCCAGACGCGTGCACGGCGCCCGAGCAGTCGTTGGCGAGGTAGACCTTCACGGTGGAGCCGGCCTCGGCCGTGCCCTCGAGCTTGGGCTTGGAGTTGCTGCTCGGCGAGGCCGGGTTGGTGCCGCTCAGTGAAGGGGCCGCCGGCTTGAGGTCGTCGTGCTTGTAGGCGAGGCCTGCGAGGGTGCAAGGAGAGGTGTTCCCCGCGGCGTCGGTGGCCTGAGCGTAGAGCTTGGACTGCACGTTCCGCGGCAGGGCCGTGCTCAGCGCGATCGCGAAGGCTCCGGCGCCCCCTGCGCTGCCCTCGCCCACGAGGTCGGTGCAGTTGGCCAGCGTGTAGATCTTCACCCCGGCGTTGGCTTCGGCGCTGCCGTGCACGGTCGGCTTGCGGACGTTGCCGGGGCTCGACGGCGTCGTGCTGGTCAGCGAGGGGGCGGCGGGTGCCTGGGAGTCGTGCACGTAGGAGAGGGCGTCCGAGCACGCCGACGTGTTGCCCGCCTGGTCCGTGGCGGTGGCGCTGAACCAGGTCGTGGCGTTCTGGCCGACGTCCAGCTCCTTGCTGAAGCTGCCGTCCGCCGCGATGACGGCCGTGATCATGCCGCCCGTGCAGCCCTGGGACTTGTAGAGCTTGACCGTGGAGCCCGCCTCGGCCGTGCCGCTCACCGCCGGCCTGGTGCTGTTGTTGGAGGGCGACGCCGGGGTTGTGCGTTCGAGCACCGGCTTCGCGGGTGCCCTGCTGTCGTGCTCGTAGGTCACGCTCGACTGCGAGCAGGTCGAGGAGTTGTTCGCCGCGTCGGTGGCCTTGCCGTAGAAGGTCGTGATCGTGTTGGCGCCCACGGTGACCTGGATCTCGAAGCTGCCGCCCGCGGCCGTGGCTTCACCTGCCTTGGCGCCCGTGCAGTCGCTCCTGGTGTAGAGGCGGACGGTAGCGCCGGCCTCGGCCGTGCCCTTGACGACCGGCTTCAAGACGCTCTTCGAGGGAGAGGCGGGCTCGGTGCTGGTCAGGCTCGGTGGGGCGGGGGCCTGGCCGTCGTGGCGGTAGCTGAGCGAGCTGGTCGAGCAGGGCGAGGTGTTGCCTGCCAGGTCGGTCGTGGTGGCCTTGATGGTGGTGGTGGCGCCGGAGCTGACGTCGATGGCGACGTCGAAGGTGCCCGCACCGGGCTGGCCCGCGGCAGGCACCTGGACCTCCGCCTCGGCCTGGCCGCTGCAATTGTCGTTCGTGTAGATGTGCACCGTCGAGCTGGCCTCCGCGGTCCCGTGCACTGTCGGCCGCGTGTTGCTCGAAGGAGGCGAGGGCACCGTCTCGGTCAGCGTGGGCGGGTCAGGGCGCTGGTTGTCGTGGACGAAGTCAATGCCGGCCGCCGAGCAGTCGGAGGTGTTGCCCGCCGCGTCGGTGGCCGTGGCGCGGAAGGTCGTGGTCGTGTTGCGCCCCGCGGCGGCCTGGACCGAGAAGCGCCCCGAGGCGTCCGCGTCGGTCTGGGCTTTGGGCTCGCCCGAGCAGTCGGCGGTGGTGTAGATGCGCACCTGCGAGTCGGCCTCGGCGTCGCCGTGGAGGGTCGGCTGGTCGATCGAGTTGGAGCGGACCGGCGGATCGGTGGAGGTAAGGACCGGCTGCGCGGGAGGCTTGTTGTCGTGCTCGTAGGTGGCCAGCGTGAGGGAGCAGACGGACACGTTGCCCGCTCTGTCGGTCGCCTCGGCGTAGAACCTGGTGACGGAGTTGGCGGCGACCGTGACGCCGACCGAGAACTGCCCGTTGGCCTGGGTGAGGGCCTGACCGGCGGCGTCGCCGCTGCAGTTCGAGGTCGTGTAGACGCGCACGCTCGAGCCGGGCTCGGCGGAGCCGGTGACATTCGGCGTCAGGTTGCTGTTGCTCCGGTCCGGGGGCACGGTGCCCTCGACCACGGGCTCGGCCGGGCGTTTGTCGTCGTGCTCGTACTCGATGCCGGCGGAGCACGCCGAGACGTTCCCGGCGTCGTCGGTGGCCTCGGCGGTGAAGGTCGTCTTGGTGTTCGCCCCGACCGAGAGTTGCAAGGAGTAGGCGCCGTCAGGGCCGGCGTTGGCGCTCCCCGCCTCGGCGCCGCTGCAGTCCGCGGATGCGTAGAGGGCGACGCGGGAGCCGGCCTCCGCCGTGCCCGAGAGCACGGGCGAGGTGCTCGTGTTGCTCGGTGAGACGGGGGCCGTGCTCTCGAGGAGCGGCGCGTCGGGGCGAAGGTCGTCGTGCCTGTAGGCGAGGGGGCCCGCGCAGGGGCTCGAGGTGTTGCCGGCCGCGTCGGTGGCCGTGGCGTAGAACGAGGTCTCCTTGTTCGCCTCCACGTTCACGTTCAGGACGTAGGAGCCGTCATCCTCGGCTGCCCCGGAGACAGCCGGATCGCCGGTGCACTCGGCGTTCGTGTAGAGCCGGACCGTGGAGAGGGTCTCCGCCTGCCCCTCCACGAGCGGGGAGGTCGAGGTGTTGGAGGGAGATGAGGGCGTGGTGTCGGTCAGGGTCGGCTGCGCGGGAGGGATGTCGTCGTGAGTGTAGGCGAGGGTGCTCGAGCACTCCGACGCGTTCTGAGCGGCGTCGACCGCCCGGGCGCGGATCTCGGTGGTCTCGTTGGCTGCCACGTCGAGCTCGATGCTGAAGGCGCCCCCCGCGTCCGCCTCGCCCGAGGCGGCTATGGTGCCGGCGCACGCCCCGCCCTTGTAGAGGTACACGGCGGAGAGCGCCTCGGCCTTGCCCTGCACGGCGGGCCGGGTCGAGACGGCGTGTGGGGAGGCAGGCACGGTGCCTGAGAGGATCGGGGCCCCCGGGCTGATGCTGTCGTGGACGTAGGTCAGCGGCGCGAGGGCGCAGAGCGAGGTGTTGCCGGCGGCGTCCGTGGAGACCGCGGAGAAGGAGGTCTTGGAGTTCGCTGGCACGACGACGCCGATGTCGTAGCTCCCGAAGGCGTCGGCGAGGCCTACGGCGGCTTGCCCGCCGCTGCAGTCCTCGGTGGCGAAGACGGTGACCCGCGAGCTGGGCTCGGCCGTCCCGCTCAGGGTCGGGTCGGTGCGGCTCGCGGAGGGCGAGGCCGGGCTCGACGAGTCGACCGTGGGCGCGTTGGGAGGGATCCCGTCGTGGGTGTAGACCGTCCCCACCTCGGAGCAAGGAGAGGTGTTCAGGGCCTGGTCGGTGGCCGTGGCGTAGAAGGTGGTCGTGGAGTTTGTGACGACCGACACGCCCGCGGAGTACGCGCCGTCGACGCCGGCGGCCGCGGTGCCGGCCACGTCGCCGGTGCAGTTCGAGGTCACGTAGACGCGCACGCTGGACTCCGGCTCGGCGGTGCCGAGGATCTGTGGAGCCGTGCTTGCGTTGTCCGGCGAGGGCGGATCGCTCCCGCTGACGGTCGGGGCGTCGGGCGCGATGGAGTCGTGCACGTAGGTGAGCCTGCCCGTGCTGCACGCGCTGATGTTGCCGGCGGCGTCGGTGGCGGTGGCGAAGAACGAGGTCGGCGCGTTGTCCGCCACCTCCACGGAGGCGACGAAGCCGCCGTCCTCGCCGGCGAACACGCTGGCCGCGGGCTCGCCGCCGCAGTCCGTGGTCGTGAACACCCGCACGAGGGACGACTCCTCGGCCGTGCCCGAGACCGTGACGGTCGCCGCCTGCGCGGGCGAGGAGGGGTCGGTCGAGGCGAGCTCGGGCGCGGCGGGGGCGAGGCCGTCGTGCACGTAGAGGAGGCTCTCCGTCGTGCACGGCGAGGTGTTGCCCGCGAGGTCGGTGGCGGTGCCGAAGAGGTGGGTGAAGTGGTTCTCGGAGACGTTCACGGTGACCGAGAACGCGCCGGTCTCGTCGGCCTCGACCTCGGCCGCGACGGGCGGCGCGCAGTCCCCGGTCGTGTAGAGGCGGACCAGGCTGAGGGGCTCGGCGACGCCGCTGACTACCGGCGAGGTTACCGCCTTCGACGGGGACTCGGGCGCCGTGCTCGAGAGCACGGGAGCGGAGGGCGGGAGGTCGTCGTGCACGAACGCGACGGAGGAGGCGGAGCAGAGGGAGGTGTTCTGCGCGACGTCGGTGGCGGTGGCCCGGAAGGATGTCTCGGTGTTGGCGGCGACGGGCGTCGCGATGGCGAAGCTGCCGTCGCCGAGCGCGCTCCCCGACGACACCGGCTCGCCCGTGCAGTCGGCCGATGAGTAGATCCTCACCGTGGCCTTGGGCTCGGCCGTGCCCTTGAGCGCCGGGCGGGTTGACTCCTTGGAGGGGGAGGTCGGCAGCGTCCCCTCCAGGAAGGGCGGGGCCGGGGCCTGGCTGTCCTCCAGGTAGTGGCTGCCCGGCATCGAGCAGGTCGAGCGCAGGCCTTCGGTGTTCTCCGTGATGGCGTGGAAGACGGTCTCGGCGTCATCCACCACCTCGACCTCGATGCTGAAGGAGCCGTTCTCTCCCGCCAGACCGGTGGCCGCGGGCTCCTCGGTGCAGGCGTCGCTGTCGTAGACGATGACAGTGGCGGTCGGCTCCGCGGTTCCGAAGACCTTGGGCCTGTTGTCGTTGGCCGGCGGGTTGGGGTCGGTGCCGATGATGACCGGCGGCTCCGGCTGGTCGCAGGCGTCGCCCCTGGTGTCGCCGTCGATGTCCACCTGCTCGGGGTTGTAGGTGAGCTGGCAGTTGTCGTCGCAGCTCTCGGTCTGGCCCGCGCAGGGGTGGTCGCCGGCGATACCGGTGTCGTCTCCGTCGTCCCGGACGCCGTCGTCGTCGTCGTCGGGGTCTACGCAGTCGGCGACGGCGTCGCTGTCCGTGTCCTCGAAGCCCTCGTCGGTCTCCTCGTCGCAGTCGTCGTCCAAGCCGTTGCAGTCCTCGGTTATGTCGAGGGCCGTCTCGTTGATGCACTCCGCGGCAGAGCCATCCTCCGTGCAGGTCCAGGTGCCGTTCTTGCAGAGATCGCTGTCGTCGCTGTCGCACGGGAGGCCGAAGGGGTAGTCCTCGTCTGTCTCTCCGTCGCAGTCGTCGTCGAGCCTGTCGCAGAGCTCATCTCGGGGCGGGTCGAAGTCGAGGCAGATCACCTCGGCGGACGGCGCCTCTCCTTCGGCTCCGCGCTCGTGGTGGCAGACTGTGACGCCCGCCTTGCAGATGCCGAGGGTCGCCTGCCGCTCCCCGCCCGGGTGGCACGGGAGGTCGGCGGCGTAGTCGGTATCGAGCCAGGCCCCGCCGGTCTCGGGGTTGCCCTCGTCGGTCAGGCCGTCGCAGTCGTCGTCCACGGAGTTGCAGCGCTCCTCGGCCCAGGGGTGCACGTTCTCGTCCGCGTCGTCGCAGTCTCCATGCTCGCTCAGGAAGCCGTCCCGGTCGCCGTCGGTGCCCTCTCCGCAGGGCAGGTCTCCGCCGACGCAGTCCTGGTCCACGCCGTCGCCGCACTTCTCGGGCGCGCCGGCGTAGGCCTTGGGGTCGCTGTCGTCACAGTCTACGCCCGCTCGCGCGCCGTCCGCGTCGGCGTCCTCTTCGCAGGCGCGCACGTCGCCGTCGCAGTTGCGGTCGCAGAGCTCGAGCACGTCCTCCGCGTCGAGGAGCTCGGCCGGGCAGCAGCCCTCGAGGGCACCCGGGAAGATCTCGGCGTGGTGGCGCGCCGCGGGGTACTCCGGGCAGTCCGCCTCGTCGCAGACGCCGTCGCCGTCGCGGTCCTCCTCCTCGCAGCCCTCGTCGGTCTGCCCGTCGCAGTCGTCGTCGACGCCGGGCTTCGCGTCGGGGCCCTGCTCGAAGCCCTTCTTGTCGAGCGTGCTGCAGGTGGCCTCCGTGCCCGACGCGGCGCAGATGACCGTCCCGCCTGCGCAGGCCCCGACCCCGCAGGTCCTGCCCTTGGCCACGGCCTTGCCGTCGGCCCCGGTGTACGAGAAGCCCTCGTCGGTCTGGCTGTCGCAGTTGTTGTCGATCTCGTCGCAGAGCTCCTCGAGCCCGGGCGCGGCCTTGGGGTCCGTGGGCGCGCAGTCGTCGCAGTCGAGGGAGCCGTCGGAGTCGCTGTCGACGCAGCCCACGTCTTTGCCGTCGCAGTCCTGGTCGATGCCGTCACCGCACTCGGTGCACGGGTCCTCCAGCCTCAGCGGGTGGATTCCCGCGTCGAGGTCGTTGCAGTCCTCGACCGCCTCGCCGGGTTTGCAGCAGTCCGGGTGGCTGCAGCTCAATGCCCCGTCGCCGTCCGAGTCGCAGAGCGGGTCGGGGCCCGTGAGCAGGATGTCCAAGACCTCGCGGGCGCCGATCTCGATGACGCCGGCGAAGGCCGCGACCGCGCCTCCGCTCGAGTCGAGGGCCTGCATGTGGACCTGCACTCTCCCGCCGAGGGTCTGGGGCTCCACCTGCAGCACGTAGCCGTCCTTGACCATGTCGCGGCCCGCCTGGACCGGCAGGTCGTAGCTCTCGTCGGCCGCGTCCGGCGGCACTCGCTGACCCGAGACAGGGTCCTTCATCGCCACGCGCAGCGTTCGCACCTGTGACGCCCCCGGCACGTCGGCGGCTACCTTGATCCGCAACAGCAGCGCGTTCGGCTGCGGGGTCTCGGTCGAGCACTGGGCGGTCGTCAGGCCCAGCAGCCCGAGGAGCGCCACGAGAAGCCCCGCTGGGACTCCGCGGAAGGGTCCTTTGGGTGGTCTTCCTCCGCACACTGGCAGGTCCCCGTTTCTTTGGTCGAAGCCGAGATCATAGCAGCGGGGGAGAGGCTTAGACAGTGGGCAATCTTTCCGCGGGGGTGCCGGGCGCTAGACCACGGTCTTGCGCCGGGCGGCTACCTGGAGAGCGACGATGAGCGCGAAGCCCACCACGAAGCAGGCGGCGGTGAGCATGACGGTCGAGTCGATCTGCGCCGGGAGCACGTTGTGCTGCTCGACGCCGTCGGTGCTGCGGAAGGGCCAGATCTTCCGGAGGCTTCCGAGCATCAGGCCGGTCAGGGCGGCCATGGTGAGGTCGTGGGCGCGGCGCAGGAGCTGGTGGAGCACCCGCGAGAAGAGCAGGATCCCCGTGGTGATGCCGGCGAGGAAGACCAGGATCGTCGGCAGCACCGACATGTCCTGTGCGTGCACGAGCCCGTGCACCCGGTTCACTATGTAGCCGTATTGGCCGAGCATGAGGAGCAGGAAGGAGCCGCTCACGCCGGGGAGGATCATGGCGCAGATGGCGATGGCGCCGGCTACGAAGACGTACCAGAGCGGGGTGTCCCGCCCGCCCTCGAGCGCCGCCGATTGCTCGACGGTGACGCCCGCCACGGCCGGGTACGCCGCCTGGAGCGTTCCGGCCGCGAAGTTGGTGTCGGCTCCGGCCCTCGTGGCGACCACCTGCACCTTCTTCTCGCGCTCTCCCGGGCCGAGCTGCACCGGGGCCAGCGGCCGGGCGAAGGTGCCGTGCTTCGCGTCGGCTACCTCCGCGGCCGTCGTGAAGCGCGAGGTCGCCGGCAGCACGAGGGTTGCCGAGGCGTCGGCGCGGCGCACCGTGACCTCGCCCCGCCCCATGGCCGAGGTCTCGACCTTGAGGCCCATGAGCATGAAGGTCAGCACGGCGGCGAGCGCGAGCGAGGCGTAGCAGCCCGGAGTGAGCTTCTTGACCATGCGCAGCGGGACCGCTGCCGAGGCGAGCACGAGGCCGAAGAAGAAGCCGCTCGTCGCCTCGGGGTAGAGGTCGAGGAGGAGGGGGATGACCTTGACCATGGTCAGCACCGCCGCCAGGATCCCCGCGACCAGGAAGCACAAGAAGAGCACTACCTCGGCCCTCCACACGGCCGGCTCGCAGCTCTCGTCCCTGGCGAGCTGCTCCGGCCGGGCCGCCCTGTCGGAGGTGCGGAACCTCGCGGCGATGGCCCGCCAGAGATCGGCGCCGAACACGGCCTTCACGAAGGCCGGCCCGATGGACTGAATGCTGAAGACGAGGTCGTGGTAGATGCCCACGATCAGCGCCACAGTCCCGCCGCTCACGCCGGGGATCACGTCGGCGGCTCCCATCAGGAAGCCCTTGACAGAGAGGGTCAGTCGCTTGCGCATCAGTGCTCCCGCGTGCTCCGAACCGGTGGAGCGGGGGCCTTAGCTGGCGATCCGTGCGGCGTCAAACGGCGCGCAAGCGCTCTACTTGCCACGGCAGCTCGAGGCGGACGTCAGCGAGGGCCGGCAGGGCGGCGCGGACGTCGCTGATCCGCGCCGGGTCCAGCTCTGCGAGCGCGACCCCCGGGCCGTCCTCGACCTCCGCGAGCACCTCGCCCCACGGGTCCACGATCATGCTGTGGCCCCACGAGCGGCGGTGGCCGCCATGGTGGCCGCTCTGGGCCGGTGCGACCACGTAGCACTGGTTCTCGACGGCCCGGGCCTGCAGCAGCATTCGCCAGTGCACGCGCCCGGTGCGCGCGGTGAAGGCGGCGGGCACGGCGAGCAGCGTCGCACCGGCGGCCACGAGGGCGCGGTAGAGCTCGGGGAAGCGCAGGTCGTAGCAGATTGACATGCCGATGCCGCCGAGCGGGGTGTCGGCCACCACCAGGCGGTCCCCCGCGCTGCTGGTGCGCCCCTCGTCAAGGCTCGGCTCGGAGCCCACGGGGCGGAGGCTGAAGAGGTGCAGCTTCCGGTAGCTCACGGGGATGTCGCCCTCCGGGTCGACGAGGAGGCTCGTGTTGAAGGGGCGTCGCGGATCCCCCGAGTCCTCGGGGAGGCTCCCGACGAGTAGCCAAATCCCGCGTGCGCGCGCGCGTGCGCGCAAGGCGTCG
>CAZQPP010000227.1:0-12561 GCA_964594295.1 uncultured Myxococcales bacterium
GCTAATCGCTAACCGCTAATCGCTGCATCCTGAAACGCGAGTTTCAGGATGCACGCTAGCTCTTCGCGAGGTGCTCGCCGGCTTCCCCGTCGGGCGGACGGAGCTGGAGACGCCGTCGCGCGGGCAGGTGGAGGACGCGCTCGAGACAGCGACCCGCCTCTCCCTCGCCACGGGCTGGGCCGGGCCGCTCTGGAACAGGGGTGTCGACCGACCGGCCCCGGGCCACCCTGACGAGCCTGCCTGGCTGGTGCACGAGGCCCGCCGCTACCACGTCGCCGACTCGCAGGTGCCGCGCGAGCTGGCCCTGCGCGTGCTCGCTCGGGCTGAAGACCCGTGCGCGGTCATCGAGGCCCTCGGTGTGGAGTGGCCCACCGGCGTGCTCGACGACGCCGAGCTCGTCGCGCTGGGCTCCTGCGCCTATGCCGCTCTCGTCGCGCGTCTCGAGGCCGCCGCCACCGAGAAGTCGCCGGCCCGCGCCTCGTCGGCGGCCGCAGCCCTGCTCGAGCTCGACCCCGGGCACCTCCCGGCGCTGGCCGCGACCTTCGTGGGCGAAGAGCACGAGGAGGCACCCTCAGCTGCGCACGAGGTGGCGCTACGACACCTGGTCTCTGTGCTCGCGGCCGAAGAGGGGGGCTCCGTCGAGCCGGCCCTCGCCGAGCTGGAGGAGACCTCGAGAGACGCACCCGCTGCCCTCGCCGCGCGCCTCACCCTCGCTCTCCGCTACCTCGCCGCCGACATGCCCGGGAGCGCCAGCACTCTCCTGGCCTCTGCCGCTGCCAGCGGCCCCCACGGCAACCTCGCCGACGGCCTCGCCACCGCTCTGCGCGCGGAGGTGGAGTGGCTCGTCGGGGGCGGAAGCGAGAGCGAGCTCGCGCTCTCCTCTCCATGGCTCACGCGGCTTCACCACCGCCTGAGCCAGGGCTCCAGGGCGCCACACATGGAGAAGGCGCGGGCCGCAGCCGAGACGCGCCTTGTGCGCTTCCCGGAGGGCAGCGTCCCCTGGGGAGAGATCCAAGGCATCGCGCGGAAGCTCGGCGAGGACGCCGAGACACCGGCGGAGACGCGACGCCGGACGATCGACCTGCTCCGCAACAACGACGACTATGTCTGGGGCGGGCTCCGCCACTGCCTGAGAGAGGGGCTCGACACGGATCGCTGCAAGCTGCTCGTCGGGCACGTCGAGGCGGTGTTCGGGAGAAACGACGGCGACGGCGAGGATCCCACCGCCGAGGCCTGGCTGGCGACGCGGGAGAGCCGCGCGTCGTCGTCGAAGCTCAACGAGGCGACCGGAGAGATGACGCGGCGGGAGCTCCTCAAGCTCCGCAGGCTCTTGAAGGGCGGGCGCCCTCCCGGGCTCGTCGACACCGGCGAGCGGGCCGACGCGACCCTGCGGCTGGCGACGGCCACAGGCCGGGCCGGGGAGGTGCGGCGCTTCCTCGAGGAGCGGCGACGCCACCCCAGGCCGCTGACGGCTCTCGCCGAGATAATCGCGGCCGGTCTCGAGGACCGCAGCCTCCGCGCGGAGGACGCCCTTCGCATGTGGAGGGACGTGCACGGGCTCGGCGCTCCCGACCCGACCTCGCTCGGGCACCTCGCGAAGAAGCCGGGCGAGGAGGACCCGAGCTGGCTGGCCGAGACCTGCCCCGGCCGGAGGGAGCTTCGACGAGATCATGTCGGCGCAGGCGGCGAAGGAGACGAGCTCTGCCTACGACCTGACCGTCCTGGCTACCTGGCACAGCCGTAACGGCCGGCACGAAGAGGCGCGAGACGTCGACCACCGCGCGCTCGCGAGAGCGCCCGACCTGGAGGTCGTCGCGCATCGCATCTCGGACATCGTCGTGCGGGGTCCGCTCAACCTGCGTCCGTCCATGCGCAAGGCCATGCTCTCGATGCTGGCGCAGACCGAGGCACCGGAGATCATCGATCTCCTCCCCATCATGCTGCTGCTGCACCTGGCCTCCGGCGACCTGTCGGCAGCCGCGGTGGAGAAGCGCGCCATGGAAGCGGAGCTCCACCTGGCGACGAGCGTGCTCAGCCTTGGCTTCGCCGTGATGGTCCGGGACATGGCGGAGCTGGCGCCCCTGGATCTCCAAGAGGGACGCCTGGACTTGCAGGGCATCGCCAAGACAGCCGGCTCGCTCCTCAGCGCCGGGCCCGCTGTCTCGGTCTCCCCCCCTTCGGCGGGGGCCCGCTCTCGGGTGGCCCTGCTGGTGAAGACGTTGAATGCCCTCGACTCCGGTGACTCGGTGAAGCTGCTCGAGGACAGCGAGGAGCTAATGGAGCTGGCTCCAGACGCCAGCTACGCGTGGTTGAGCCGCACCCAGGCCCTCGCCCAGGCTGACCGCAAGGAAGAGGCTCGCCAGCTCCTCGCCGCCGCCCGGGAGCGCTTCCCTGGCGACCCATTCTGGACAAACGAGGTCTTCACGCTCGCCATCTCGGCACCGACCGGCGAGCTGCCGCGCTGGGCTTCGAAGGCCGAGGGCTTCGAGGAGCGGCTGGCGCGTGTCGCCCTGGATGATGTCACTCCGCTGGAGCCACGGCGTCGCGTGCACGCCGACCAGGGCCTCGAGCTCTGGGTGCCGACCTCCTTCGGCCTGGTCCCCGGGGATTTCGTCCGGTACCTGCGCGCCGACGGGCGGGCGCTCGCCGCCGGGCGCTTCCCCGTGCCCACAAGCTGCGAGCCGGCGGAGTGCGCGAAGCTCATCGCACCCTACGTGAACGAGCGAGGAGCGCAGCTGATCTGGAGCGCGCCCACACGCGTGGCCGCAGGCGAGGCGCACCACCAGCTGGCCACCGCGGGCAAGCTGGCGACCTACACGCTCGTGCTGCGTGCAGGCTCCCACTTCGGCTTGGCGTCGGCCACCACCCCCATCACGCAGGCAGATGAGCTGCCCGCCCTGGCCGCCCTGCTCCGGGCGGGGCTCCGGCGGAGCGACGCCGTCCTCCCCACCCACCGAGCAGAAGCCCTCCGCTCGTCCGGCTCGCGCTCGCCGCCTCCGGGGGCGGCCTTCATGGTGCGCTGGGACCACGGCCGCTCGCCCAAACGCCGCGGCTGCCCGCTGAGCGCGGCCCTCGGCGTCGCCGCCGCGCTGCGAGACGAGGCGGAGGCGCGCCGCTTCGGGCGAGCGGTGGCGGAGGCGAACCCCCAGGCCTTCGTGTGGACGGCGATGGACGCGCTCCTCGCCACGCCGGAGGCCGGCAGCCACGAGGAAGCACCCACCGATCCTCTGCCGCCCGTGGGGCTGTTGCAGCTCGTCTCAACGCTCAGCGACGGCGAAGCCAGCCGAAGCCTGGTGGAGCGAGCCTACAACGAAGGAGAGCGTAGGCTCCGAACCGCAGCGATAGCGTCGGCGCTGCTCGACCCGGAGGCCGTCTCGAAGAACCTGATGCTAGCCGCGATTCGCTCCGGATCACCGGAGGTGGCGAACCTGGCGGCGACAGGCCTGGAGGGCGTGCCGGAGGCCGGGGAGCTCGACGTGCTCCGCCGCCGCGTCGACTCGCTGGACCCGGGCGACCGCGGCGAGGGGATGCTGATGATCGCCCTGGCCCGGATCATCGCGCGCGCTGGCAGACCGGAGGACGCGGCGCGCCTGAAGCGCCTGGCCCTCGCCTCCGAGGAGCAGACCCGCGACACACCCGGGCTGGCTGTCTGGTACGTCTCAGCCGTGCTCGACGGGCTGCGCCGCGCGCACCTCTCCCTCGGCGCCGAGCGACACCCGGAGCGCCAGGTCGCAGAGGAGCTCCCGCCGTTCCCATACTCGCTCGTTGCGGAGCTGCGGAGCGAGGCCGGCGAAGAACCTCCGAAGCTCCGAAAGGGTGAGATCAAGAACGTCGCCCGCGTCGACCTCCGCAGCATCGCGAAGCAACATGGATGGAGCTACACCGTCATGCCGGAGCCTGCGCGTTTCACCGGCGCCTGCGCCGACCTCTGGCGCCGTCTCGGCCCACGCCCGGGGGCAGAGGCCGACGAGATCCGAAGGACGGTGGCCAGGCACTACGGGAACTACGTGGGGCGCCTCGACGAGTCTGACGGCTTCGACCTCGAACGCCCCTTCGAGTGCGTGGTACCGGCATCCCCGTCAATTTCCTTCCTGTGCTCCGCCTGGATCGCGGACGAGGAAGCCGTGCGGAGACACGTGTGCACGAGAGAGATGGAGCAGAAGACGAGCCTCGAGATCCCCGGCCACGTGCAAAAGGACGTGCTCTGGCTGCCCATGAGCGCTGCCATGGTCGCCGACAAGGTCAACCAGACGGGCGAGTACGTGTCCCCTGAGCGTTTCGGCCGGAAGGTGCACGGTGAGCGAGCTGTCGCCCTCCGCCCCGTCGCAGGCATGCCCGTGGAGCAGCAGCTTGTCTTCTCCACGCGCTCCAACGGCGAAGCCAGCGTGGACCGGGTGCTCTTCCTCTTCGCCGGAGAGCGGCTCTTCGTCTTCTCTCACGAGGCCTTTGCAGAAGACCTGCTCAGGGCAGCCCGAAGCGACGACCTCCTCCCCTCGGCTGGCAGGGAGCCGGCCAGGACCGCCGGTCCCCCGGAGGTGCGCGGAGTGATGCGCGGCTTCAACGACGACCGGCGCTCCACCGCGACCGTGACGGTGCGCCCGACGGTGGTCGGCTTCGAGAGCGTCGTGGAGCTCCCCCCAGACAACCTCCGCGAAGCCAGCGACGTGCGCGATCTGTTGGGGCGCCTGCCAGAGGGAGCGGCCACGATCTTCGCATGGGGCATCCACCGCGACGACCCGCACGCCATCGCCCCACGATGGATCGCGACCCTACACATCGAAGAGCTCGGCCGGCCGCCGCCGACACTGGGCGTCGACCTCCTGCCGGCGGTGGTGCTGGCGTGGTACCCGCGTCGCGGAGGCTCGATCCTCGGAGGCGTGCTGGGCAGAGGCAGCCCGCTCCTCTGGCAGGAGTGGCTCTTCCTCGCGCCGGACGATCCGGAGACAAGGAGGCTGTTGGAGTCGCACGGCGTGCGCTTCGGCGCCGCGGGGGAGATCGTGCACGCTTCTGCGATCTCCGCGGGCCACGACGACGGCGTCCTGGTCCTCTCCTCGAAGCGCGAGCTCGCGCAGGCAGCGCTGGGACGCAAGGCGACCGCACCAAACGACGGCCGCAAGGTCTTCATGGTCCTGCGCGCCGACGCGAAGAAGGCCGCCGAAGCGCTGGAGCGGGTTGCAGAGGGCCTCGGCGACGAGCTTCACCTCATGGGCCCGGCCCGTTGGTACTCCAAGCTGCTCGGAGCCGCAGAGCGGGTCGAGATGGTGGGCGTGCAGGAGGACCCGACCGGACCGGGGGTCATTCGCGCACGCGTGGACGCCCTCCTCCACGAGGAGGAGGCAACCGCCGAAGATGTGAAGAAGCTCCTGGAGCCCGACTTCCCGGCGCGGGATCTGCGACTTCCACGCCGCCTGAGAGACGAGGAACACGAGCTCAAGCTCACGTTGGTGGCAAATGTCGACTCGAGCGCAGAGGTCGTCGAGCGCCTGCAAGGGCGTAGCAGCCGGCTGAAGGTCACCGCCCTCGATCCGAAGAGCGTGCGCATTCAGAACCTGCCCGCCGAGAAGCCGGACGAGAGCGTGGCCGTGTCGGAGCTCGGCGGCGCCGAGAAGCGCAAGACCCTCAAGACCGAGGAGCTTCCCCAGGCCCTCGCCACCCGCCTCGACGAGGTGGTGAGCAGCGCCGAGCGAGAGCACTCGAGCACCGTCGATCGGGCGTTGTCGATGCTGCGCTGGGTGAACGGAGCTATGACCTACCGGACGCGGCGGCGCTCGGTCCCGCTGGAGGAGGTCGTAGCGGAGCTGCACGGGGACTGCACGGAGTACGCGGCCCTCGCCGTGGAGCTGCTGCGGCGGGCCGGGATACCGGCGAAGACGAAGAGCGGCTACGTGGTCACGGAGCTCGGCTTCGGCGGGCATGCGTGGGTCGCCTTCCACGACGGGCGCGGGTGGCGGGAAGCGGATCCGACAGGTCCCTCGCTCCGCGTCGGCTCGGGGCACTTCGCCTTTCCCCTCGTCGGCGTGTCGCTCGTCCTCGACCCGCGCCGGTTTCAGATCGTCGAGGTGAGATCGGAGCCCAGGTGAGGCCTCGGCGACCCCTGGCGCGCTCCGAAGGCCGGGCCTACCCGCAGGCCTTCAGCTTGAAGAGCACGATGTAGACTATCGACATCACGAGCGCCCCGCCCACCGCCGAGAAGAGCATGAGCACGATAGGCGAGACGGGCACCTTCGCGCTCTTCTCGCCCGAGGGCTCGGGCTTCTCCTCCTTCTGGGGAGGCGCCCTGTCCTGGTCCGGAAGACCGGCAGCGAAATCCTCGTCCCCGGCGGCCTCCGGGATCAGCGGGGCGCCGGCCTCCTCGGCGAGGCGGTCGAGCTCTATCTCGCGGGTCGAGCCCTCGAGCATGGTCACCAGGTCCGGCTCGTCGTCGTCGTCAGCGTAGGTCGCGGCGGCGCCCTTGGTCGCTCGGACGAGGTCTTCGGGGTCGAAGAGATCGTCGACGTCGATGCTCCCCCCGGTCAGGCCGAGGCGATCGGCGTTGAGCGAGATCCCGTGGCCGCCCATCTGGGCCTCGTTGATGAGACCGACGACCGAGAGGTTCAGGATCTCCTCCTGCAGGAGGGCGGCGATCTGGTCGGCGTCGTCTTCGACGTCGGTGCCGTCGAAGAGGCTCTGGACGTAGTTGGCGAGGTCGTAGGCGTCGACCTTGAGGCCGTGGGAGAAGAGGTAGTTGTTGATGGCCTGGCCGAACTCCCGGGCCGAGGTGTAGCGGCGGGAGGGTTCCTCGCGCAGGGCCTTGCCGACGATGGCCTCGAACTCCGGGTCTATCTCGGAGTTCAGCAGGCTCAGGCTCGGGATCTGGGGCGAGCGGATGAGGTCGACGGTCTCCATGTCGTTCTTGCCGACGAAGAGCCGCCGGTTGGCGAGCAGCTCCCACAGGATGATGCCGGCCGAGAAGATGTCGGCCCGGTGGTCGATGCTCTTGCCCTGGCAGGCCTCGGGAGAGAGGTAGGAGAACTTGCCCTTGACCACGCCCGGGTCGGTCTCGGTGAGCTGGCTCTCGGCCTTGGCGAGCCCGAAGTCGGTCAGCTTGACGTCTCCGGCGCGCGAGATGAGCACGTTGGGGGGGCTGACGTCGCGGTGCACCACGTGGAGGAGGCGGCCGTCGTCGTCGTGCTTCTCGTGCGCGTAGGCCAGGCCCTTCAAGATCTCGGTGAGGATGAAGGCCGCGATGGACAGCGGCATGCCCTTGGCGCGCTCGGCGTTCTTCTGGAAGGCGCGCCTGAGGTTCAGGCCCTCCACGAACTCCATCACGATGTAGTAGGTCCCCTCGGCGCGACCGACGTCGAAGACCTGCACGATGTTGGGGTGGTTGAGCCCCATGGAGAGGCGGGCCTCGTCGAGGAACATCGACACGAAGCGGCGGTTCCGCGTCAACGACGGGAGCACCCGCTTGACCGCCACCTCCTTCTCGAAGCCCTTCATCGACACGGCGCGCGCGCGGTAGACCTCCGCCATGCCGCCCATGTCGATCTTCTCGACTATTTTGTAGGACTGGCGCACCCTCTCTGATCTCACTCCGTAGAAGGAATGGGCCTCCATGAATCCACAGGTTGCGCGGCGTGACAACTTCGAGGCCGACATCAGAAGGGGCGAGCGAGGGCGCGGGCGGCCTTCAGGTGCCCTGCTCACCCTGGTGTTGCTCACCGCGTTGCTGCTCAGGCCGGACACCGCCCTCGCCCAGATCGCCGGCCCCGGTGAGCTCAGCCGGGCGGACCGGCTCCGCGCTCTGTACAGCGGTCGCCTGCTCTTCAGCGACGACAAGGAGCCCATCCTGACCGTGAGGGTCGCGTCCGGGGTGCGGCGCATCGAGCTACGCTACGACGGTGGCGTCGTGCTCCTCCCCGAGGGGCCCGACGACTCCCGGCTGGAGATGGGCGGCTCGGGGACCTTGACGGTCACGATCTCCGACGCGAAGGCCGCCGAGAGCTCCTGGCGGGTGCGCCTCGACCGCCTCCAGGCCCGGAACCTCGCCCGCGTGGTCCGGGAGCGCAAGGCCTGGCGCGAGCGCGGCGTCGAGGTCGAGACCATCGAGATCGGCACGGTCTTCGGCTTCCACGGCACCGTGCTCGACAACCGGGAGGTGCTGCTGACGACCCGGGCGAAGAAGCCGGGGCGCAAGGCCGCCGAGGCGCTGAAGAAGCGGCTGCAGAAGCACTGCGACCACAAGCTCCGCGTGGACGACTGGGTCGAGGCGCCTCCCCGCGCCACGGTCCGCATTCAGAACGCCGCAAAGGACCTGCGCGTCGAGAGCCCCGACCTGATCTGGATCGAGACCCCGCCCGGCGCGCGCCTGCTGGCCATGAACGTCGAGTACGGTGGAGCCGGGCACAACAAGAAGGGCAGGGAGAACCGGGCGCTGTCGGGGCTCTTCTACTTCACCGCCGACCGCCACGGGGACCTCGCCCTCGGCCAGGCGGTTGGCGCCGAGCACCTGCTGCGGGGCATCGTGCCGGCCGAGATCTACCCCTCGGCGCCGCCGGACGCCTTGAAGGCGCAGGCGATCACGGCGCGCGGAGACCTCCTCGCCAAGCTCGGCAAGCGCCACCTCGACGAGCCCTTCATGCTCTGCCAGGACGTGCACTGTCAGGCCTACCGCGGGGAGGGCAAGGAGCAGCCCTCCACCTCCCGCGCGGTCGCCGAGACCAGGGGCCGGGTGCTCTTCCTGGGCGACGACCTCGTGCCCGCGGTCTACCACGCGAGCTGCGGCGGCCACACCGAGCGCAACGAAGATGCCTGGCCCGCGGCCCACGCCCACGCGGCCCTGCGCGGGGTCTACGACGCACCCCCGCCGGCTCGCAGCGCCAAGGCGCCCTACGACGACCGCGCCGTGGCCGCGCTCCTCGAGGGGGGCAGGGAGACCTACTGCTCGATCCCGAAGCTGGGCCGCAGCTCCTTCCGCTGGGAGGTCGTGCTCGACGCGACCCGCCTGAGCGAGCTCCTGGACAAGGAGCGCAAGCTCGGCCCCATCACCGCCGTGGAGGTGAAGAAGAGGGGCATCGGCGGCCACGCGACGAAGCTCGAGGTGCGAGGCGCAAAGGGGAGCCGCACCCTGGGGCCGGAGCTCACCATCCGCCGCGCCCTCGGAGGCCTGCGCTCGACGCTCATGGTGCTGCGCCCGACCCACGCCCCCGACGGCTCCCTGAGCTCCCTCGTCATCCGCGGCGGCGGCTTCGGCCACGCGGTGGGCATGTGCCAGAACGGCGCCGTGGGCATGGCGGCCCGGGGACACGACACGGCAGCGATCCTCCGGCACTACTACGGCGGGGCGGAGATCAGGCGGATCTACTAAGCTGCTACGCCGCCGGGAGCGGCGCAGCGGGGGCGCGCTGAAGCCGACAAGTCGGCCCATGACGTCCGCATGTCTCCGAAGGTAATCGCAGGGCCGATTTGCGGCATAGCTTGCCCGGCCTCGGCGGCATCGCCCGCCAAATAGGCCGCCGAGAGCGGCCTATTACGGCTCGGGTTGCGAATGGCGCCTCAAGAAAAGTCGCCATCCGTCCGATAGCAACGGCATCGGCAGAGCACGGTCAATGCGCCTACCCCCAATCAGACCGCCGACATCGTTCTTGCTGTCGGTGCTTCTTTGCACGGCCTCGTGTGCCGGGCAGGACGAGGGTGGACCCGAGCCCAAGGTCACCCACCACGGCGAAGGGGGCGCAGGAGCGGCGGCGGCGGCCTTCGGTGGCTCCGACTCGAGCTCCGGGCCCACCAGCCCCGACGTCCGAGAGACCGGCGGCACCACCGACCTCCCGGGCGGGCTGGATCCCGTCGTGGGCCCCGACGCGTCCGGCGCACCAGACATCCCTCCCGCCGAAGACGGACACGACCCCGGCGCCAAGGAGGACGAGGGTGGTGAGCCTCCCACCTGGTGCGGTGGGGCCGCCAAGCCCATCGGCTGCACCTGCACCGAGGACTCCGAGTGCGCCTCCGGGCCGTGCGTCGACGGCCGCGTCGAAGACGTGTGCACCGAGGCCTGCGTCGCGACCTGCCCCAACGGCTGGGCCTGCGCGCCCCTCGGCGAAGGCGGCGACGACACCGCCTACTGCCTGCCCGAGGACCCTTGGCTGTGCCGCCCCTGCATGGCGCACGAAGACTGCAGGCCGGGGCAGGGCGACGGCAAGGAGCTTTGCATGGACCTCGGCACGGAGGGCTCGTTCTGCGGGGTCTCCTGTACGCCCGGGCAGGGTGAGTGCCCCGAGGGTTTCCGCTGCGAGGAGGTGAACGCCGCCAACGCCCCCGCCGGCGCCGCCCAGTGTGTTCCGGACTCCGGGACCTGCGAGTGCTCCGCCTCGGCGCGAGAGCTTGGGCTCGCCACGCGCTGCCTCGCGCTGACCGACATCGGCGCCTGCGAGGGGCTGCGCCGCTGCGGGGACGACGGGTTGGGGCCCTGCGAGGCCGTGGTCGACGCGGATCGTTGCCTCGCGCTCTGCGTGGAGGCGGCCTGTATGCCCGCGGGCGGACGCACCTCTGACGACGCCTGCGTGGACGCCGTGCGCACGGGCTGGTGCCTCATCGACGGAGGCTGCTACCCGGACGGCGCCCTCCAGCCGGGTCGACCGTGCATGCAGTGCCGCGCCAGCGTCTCCCAGAGCGCCTGGCAGCTCAGGGACGGCGAGGCCTGCGACGACGGCGATCCCTGCACGACCGGCGACTCCTGCTGGGGGAGCACCTGCGTCGGCAGCCGCTACGCCTGCGACGACGGCCTCGACTGTACCGTGGACAAGTGCGTCGGAGACGGCAGCTGCGAGGTCGAGGTGCTGCCCGGGGCCTGCCTCGCGGAGGGGCTGTGCCGTCAGCCGGGGGCCGCGCACCCCGAGAACCCGTGCCTGGCGTGTCTGCCCGAGGCGAGCTCCGAGGGCTGGTCTCCCGTCGAGGGGGACTGCGACGACGGCGACCCCTGCACCGTGCTCGAGCCGTGCTCGGACGCCGCCTGCGTCGGGACCCGCTATGACTGCGACGACGGCCTCGACTGCACCAGCGACATGTGCGACGGCGCCGGCGGCTGCAGGAACACCCCGACCCGCGCGTGGTGCGCCATCGGCGGCGAGTGCCGGACCGCGGGTGAGCGCGACCCGGAGAACCCCTGTCGCGCCTGCAACCCTTCCGGCCGCACCGACGCCTGGTCCGCGCTCGACGGCGGCCCCTGCGAAGACGGCAACCCGTGCACCGAGAGCGGGGTCTGCAGCGGCGGGGTCTGTGTAGCGGGCGCCGGCGCCGACTGCGACGACGGCAACCCGTGCACCGACGACGGCTGCGACCCCTACGCGGGGTGCTTCCACGTCTACAACAACGAGCCCTGCGATGACGGCGATCCCTGCTCGGGGCCGGACACGTGCCAGGTCGGTGTCTGCCGCGGACCCTCTCGCTGCGCGGCCGGCGAGACCTGCGCCTTCGGGCGCTGCGCTCCCGCCGGAGACTCGGACCTGCTCTACGCCTCCGGGCTGGAGTCCACGCACCGGCCTCAAGTGCTCGCCCACCCGTCCGGGGGCTTCGTGGTGGTCTACCAGGCGGAGTCCAATGGCAAGCACGCCCTCCGCGCGCTGCAGTACGACCGGCAGAGCCGGCGGGTGAAAGGGCCGGTCGACCTGCGAGCCGCCTCGCCGGGCGAGCTCGTGTGGAGCCGGGGCGCCGCGGTCGACCTGGCGGGGGAGCTGCACGTGGTCTTCGCCGAGAAGCGCAGCGACGAGCGCGGCCTCGACGTCATGCGGATCACCGCCACGCACGAGCTGGCCGCCGGCGCTCCGCAGCTCGTGCCGACCGCCTGGGACGGCAACGGCGACCAGACGATCCCCGCGCTCACCACCCTGCCGGCGGGCCTGCTCGTCGCCATGGGCTCCCAGGAGTTCCTGGCGGCGACCCGCGTCTACGAGTGCTGCCAGGACTGCAACTGCAAGACCAGCCCGGCCGTCGCCCAGAACCTGCAGCTCCTCGTGTCCTTCCTACGGCCCTCCGGCACCGCGGCCCAGAACGTAGACCGCATATGCGGCCCCCCCTATCCCTGCGTCGGCTGCGGGCAGTGCGACTTCGAGCACGTCGAGCGCGGACACGACCAGCTCGCCGCGGAGAGCGGCGGGGGCGCCAACGCCTTCGTGGCCGCCCGCGTCTCCACCTCCGACGCCCGGAGCTGGATCCGCCTCGACGCCTTCGCCGCGGACGGCACCCGCTCCGGGGCCCTGCAGACGGAGGCGACCGCCCTCGGCGCCGCGCACCCCGCGCTGGCGGTGTGGCCGGGAGAGCGGGCGCTCCTCGTCTGGGACCAGACCGCCGAGGACGGCAGCGCCCACAACGTGCTCGGCCAGGGCCTCGACCTCGACACAGTCGCCCGCGGGCGCCCACTTCGCCTGAACACGCACACCGAGGGCAGCCAGCAGGTCCCGACGGTCGTGGCGCTGGAGGAGGGAGCGCTCGTCGTCTGGGAGTCCTGGTGGCAGGACGGGGACGCCGGCGGCATCATGGCGCGGAAGGTCGGCTTCGACACCGACGGCGCGGTGCTCCCCGAGGGCG
>CAZQPP010000228.1:0-12557 GCA_964594295.1 uncultured Myxococcales bacterium
CCCTCCCGTCGCAGGAGGGCTCGCAGTCGAGCAGGACGCACTCCCCGGCGCGGCAGGTCGCTCCCTCCTCGCACGTCCCGCAGGTGCCGCCGCAGCCGTCCGCGCCGCACTTCCGCTCGCCGCAGTCAGGATCGCAGGTCCCGTCGCAGGCGTCGCCGATGCCGTCTCGGTCCTCGTCCGCCTGGCTCCTGTTTCCCACCGTCGGGCAGTTGTCCATGCCGTCGAGGAGGCCGTCGCCGTCGGTGTCGGGGTGCGTCGGATCGAGCCCGTGGTAGGGCTCCTCCGGGCTCCTCCTTGTCCGTCGCGCGGTCCCGGTCGCAGTCGTCGGGATCAAGGCAGATCTCGTAGATCTCGTCGCACTCCGGGATGCCCGGCTCGCAGCAGTCCGAAGGGCAGCGCAGGGTGTCCTCTCCCAGGCGCTCGCAAGGGCTGCACACGCCGTCGCCACAGAAGCCGCAGTCGATCGGGCAGACCTGGAAGCCCTCGGTGCCCTCACACTCACAGTTCCCGCACGCGGCCTCACAGTCCTCGGGGCACTCGGCTGCGCCGCCGTCGGTGGGCTCGCAGCTGCCGTTGCCGCAGGTTAGGGGTGCGCAGTCCACGGCGCACGAGCCCGGGCCCTCGCCACGGTCGCAGACCCCGTTTCCGCAGGCCGTGCCGCAGTCCTCCGGGCAGGTATGACGAGACTCGCCGCACCCGAAGCCGAAGCAGTGCCCGTCTCCGCACCCGCTCGTGTCCGACCTGGTCCGGCAGCAGTCCTCGGGGCACACGAGGGGGCTCTCACCACAGGGCGAGCAGAGGCCGTCCCCGCAGGTCGCGCAGTCGCACGGGCAGGTGCCCAGGTCCTCGCCGAGGTCCCCCTCACAGCGCCCGTTCCCGCAGGCGCAGGTGGCCCCGAGCTCCTCGTCGGTCTTGCCGTCACAGTCGTTGTCGATCTTGTCGCAGCTGCGCTCGATCTCCTCGTAGCGTGGGTGCAGGCCGTAGCGCTCCGCGTCGCAGGGGACGAACTCGCCGTCCTTGCACTCCTGGCGCAGATCGCGGCACACGCCGCCCTGGAGCTCGCAGAGCGGCGCTTCACCGGTGCACTCTCCGGTGGCGCCAGGGTCGGAGCCCGGGTCCGTGCCCGGGTCCGTGCCTGGGTCCGTGCCGGGGTCCGTGCCGGGATCAGTGCCCGGGTCCGTGCCCGGGTCCGTGCCGGGATCGACCACACCGGGGTCCACGGGCCCGGCGCGCCCGTCGTCGGCCTGCCCCGGATCGCTCTGAGCGGGGGTACCGGAGTCCGTGCACGCCGCCCCGGCGAAGGCCAGCCATGCTCCTAGCAGGACGGCGAGCCCCCCGCCCCTGCCAAACCCCCTGATCGATGCAGCCAGGCGCGCCATATTTCGACCCCACTCGAGACGGAGCCATCCTGCACGATGGGCTCCGGCCCAGGCAAGCGTCGTCTCCGTCGCGGCGGTGAGCTGGCGTCAGTCCGCGAAGAGGCGCTCGATGAGACGCTGGAGCACGCCGTAGGAGAAGTGCTCCCGGCCGAGCCGGAAGTTGTGCTCGACCATGGCCGCGCGCAGATCCGCATCTCCCAGCACGGCGCGGACCTGCCGCACCGCCTCGTCGTCCAGCCGGCCGCCCTCGATCTGCACGGTCTCGAAGCCCTTGCTCCCGATGTCGGGCTCGTAGACGGGCACGTAGCTGTTGACGAAGACCGGCACCCGCGCCAGCACCGCCTCCACGAAGGCGTTCCCGAAGCCCTCGTAGGTCGAGAAGTAGGTCATGGCGCCGGCGCGGGCGTAGGCGTCGTCGAGGGAGTAGAGCTTCCGGCCCTCCGGCGCCCGGCCGCGGGAGCGGGCGAAGCGCTCGCCGGCGAAGATGACCCTCTCCGCCACCCCGAGGCTCCGGGCCAGCTCGTGAAGGCGCTCGAGGTAGCTCCCGCGGTAGTCGTCCGTGGCGGTGCCGGTGATCACGAGGTATGCGGGCAGGTCCTTCAGGCGGCTCGTGAGCTCGATGGCCGCCTCTATGTTCTTGCGCTCGATGATGCGGGTGACCTGGAAGAGCGCGACGGCGCCTTCGGGCACGCCGAGCTCTGGGAGCAGGTCGCCGTTGTGCTCGTCTCGGACCGCGAAGGGCTCGTCGAAGTCCATGACGTTGGGCACCACCACCGCGTCCACCCCGAAGCGCCGCTGCAGCTGATCGCGGTTGTAGCTGTTGATCACCGCGTGGCGCAGGGAGGGGAGGCGCGGCGGGAAGCAGGTCTCGAGGATCTCCCGGACGCGCGGGCTCCCGGTGGCGTAGCGCTCGCCCCGCTCCCAGTAGAAGTCGTGGTTGTGGGAGACGGCCTTGATCCCGGTCTCCTCGATGACCCGCGTGAGGGCCACGCCGAGGGACACGTGGAGAGGGATTGTCAGGCAGTTCTGCGCCACCACGACGTCGAGACGCTCGGCCTCGATCCAGGCCGAGATGCGCTCGGCGATGACGCGGGCGCTCCGCTCGATGCGCCGCACGATCTCGTCTTCGGGCTGATCCTTGACCACGAAGGCGGCGTCCTGCTCCCAAGCGCACTGCGGCTGGAAGAACGAGAGCTCCGGAGCCACGGTCGCTCCGGCCACCTCGCCCTCGAGCTGCCCGGTCAGCACGACCGAGCGGTGCCCCATGCGCTCCAAGACGGCGAACCACTTCTCGGCCTCGAGGGCCACGCCGTCGACACCGCCGATGCGGGCGATCACTGTTCCGACGTTCATGAGCCGACGGATTAACACACCCTCACGGGCGGGCGCGAGAGCCACGGATCTTGTCAACCGCGGCGACAACAGAGAGACTTGCGGACGCTCAGCCGCAGGAGCCACCACCGGTCGTGGCTTGGCCTCACAGGTCCCAGACAAGGTGTTTCGCTCGCGAAACGCCCGCCCCGCTCAACAGAGGAGATTGGTATGCAGAAGACAGCCCTAATCCTGGCCTCCATCATGGCCGTAAGCCTGGCGGGCGCGTGCGACCCGAGCGACGGGAACCCGGACCCCGGAGACATGTGCCAGATCGGTGGCTTCCACAGCTGCAACTGCGGGATCGGGGTGTCGGGCTCTCAGCTCTGCAACCCCGAATCCCTGACCTGGCTCGAGTGCAAGTGTCCGGGGACACCCACCAACAACCCGAACGTCACGATCGGGAACCTCGAGTGGGAGGGGCAGGCCGCGACTACCGAGGACTGGACGGCAGCCGAAGGACGGTGCGACGCCAAGGCCTGGCGCCTGCCCACCGTGACCGAGCTCAAGACGCTCTACTCCAGCTGCACGATCGACTCCGCCGCGATGGTGAGCTGCACCTGCAGCGAGGGTGACGGCTGCAAGCAGATCCCCGACGACACCATCTGGAGCGACACCAGCGCGGAGTGCCCGCTCGGCAACTGCTACTGGACCGTACAGGTAAGGGAGGGTTTGTTCTTGCCCTTGCTCGACAGCGCCCCCAACCAGAGCGTCTGCGTGCGCCAGAAGCCTTAGTCGAAGATGCGAGGACGACTCCTCCGTGCCGGCGTCTCCGTGGCGCTGGCCTTCCTCCTCACCGCGTGCGGCGAGCCCGAGCCCGCCGGCGACTCTGGTGACCTCGTCTTCGGCATGATCCTCGTGGGGCCCAAGGTGGACCGCGGCTGGAGCCAGGCCCACCACGAGGCCGGCGTCTACGTCGAGGAGAAGCTGCCCGGGGCCGGCATGATCGTCACGGAGAGCCTGAACTCGGCCGACAAGCCGGGGGTGTCGCTGGAGGAGGTCGTCGCCGAGCACGTCTCCGGCGGGGCCCGGCTGGTGCTGACCACCTCGGACGCCTTCGAGGAGGACACGACGGCCGTGGCCAGGCAGCACCCGAAGACCGTCTTCGTGAACATCTCCGGTCACCACGCCCTGACCGGGGAGGCGCCCGACAACGTCGGGAACATCATGGGGCGGATGGAGGACATGAAGGCGATCGCCGGCTGCGCGGCAGCCCTGGCCACGGAGACGGGGCAGATCGGCTACCTCGGCCCGCTCATCAACCACGAGACGAGGCGCCTGGCGGCCTCGGCCTTCCTGGGGGCGCGCCACTGCTACGAACGCTATCGCCAGCTCGACCCGGACGATCTCCGCTTCGCGGTCCGCTGGATCGGCTTCTGGTTCAACATCCCCGGCGTCACGGAGGACCCAACCGAAGAGGCCGAGGCCCTCTACTCCGGTGGGGCGGACGTGGTCATCAGCGGCCTCGACACCACCGAGGGCATCGTGGTCGCCGGCCGCCGGGCCGCCAAGGGTGAGCGCGTCTGGGCCATCCCCTACGAGTACGTTGGCGCCTGCGACGAGGCACCCGCGGTATGCCTCGGGGTGCCCTACTTCAACTGGGGCCCCGCCTACCTCGAGACCGCGCGGGCGGTGCAAGCCGGCACCTGGACCGCGTCTTGGGACTGGAACCCCCCTCACTGGGAAGACCTCCGGGATCGCGACAAGACCCACGTGGGCTGGATCGACGGCCCCGGCCTGAGCGAGGACTGGCGCAGCACCCTCGGGGAGCTGGTCTCCGCGCTGGCCTCGCGTGACACCGTGATCTGGAGGGGGCCGATCAACCTCCAGGACGGCACGCCCTACCTCGCGGACGGCGAGGCCGGCAGCGACGAGAAGATCTGGTACCTGCCCCTGCTCCTCGAGGGAATGGAGGGGGCCAGCCAGCCTTAGACGACACGGGGCGACCGGCCCCCTGCTGCCAAGGTGAAGGCCCGATGGTGTGGGAGCACGTCGCTCCTGAACGATTGCGGGGCGCGAGGTCGCCGGCTAACCTCCTTCGCCGTGAAGGAGCTTCTAAAGGTCACGGTGACTCTGTTCGCGGCTCTCGCGGCGTGTCTGACCGGCTCGCACGGCGACGCGCGGGAGATCGTCTACCTCGACGAGGGCTCGCCCCTCTACTACCTGCGTGGCTACGACACGCCGGCGGCGTCCTGGAAGGACCCGGACCTCACAGAGGAGGCCTCGTGGACCTACTCGAGCGCGGGCTTCGGCATCGGCTACGGGGACGGTGACGACCGGACCCTGCTCGAAGACATGAGGGACGGCTACGTCACCGTGTACGTGCGCGCTCACTTCGAGGCAGGTCCGGAGCTCGCCTCGCCGCTCTTCTTGAAGCTCGAGAGCCACTACGACGACGGCTTCGTCGCGTACCTGAACGGGACGGAGATCGGTCGCGCGAGCATCGCGGCCGGCGCGCTCGAGGCCTCGGACCGAGCCCGCCTCCACGAGGTCTCCGAGGCCGCCGCGCTCTTCATGCCGAGGCCGGACCTGCTGCGCGAGGGGGACAACGTCCTGGCCGTCGAGGTGCACAACGCCTCCAAGGGCAGCTCCGACCTCTCCTACCGGCCGCACCTGGCGGCCTACGACTCGCCGCCGAGCGGCGGCGCCGTCTACCTCGACGAAGGCCTGCCCATCTACTTCCTGCGAGGCTACGAGACGCCGGCGGCCTCGTGGAAGGACCCTGACTTCGTCGAGGACGGCTCCTGGACCTACTCGGGCGCCGGCCTCGGCATCGGCTACGGCGACGACGACGACAGGACCGTGCTCGAGGACATGAGGGACGGCTACGTCACCGTGTACCTGCGGGCCCACTTCAGGGTGGGACCGGAGCGGAGCTGGTGGCGCGCCTTGAGGCTCGAGAGCTGGTTCGACGACGGCTTCGTCGCCTACCTGAACGGGACCGAGCTCGGTCGCGCCGGGCTCCCCGCCGGCCCCGTCGAGGCTGGCGACGGCGCCGCGAGCCACGAGGTCACAGACGGGAGCGTGGTCTTCACCCGGGACGCGGACCTCCTCCGCGAGGGAGACAACGTCCTGGCCGTCGAGGTGCACAACAGGTCCATCGGCAGCTCGGACCTGTCCTATCGTGCGCGCCTCGAGGCGCTGGACTCGATGCCCGTACCGGGCCTCACCCACGGCCCCTACCTGCAGCAGCTCGGGCGGCGCTCGGTGCTCGTGGTCTGGGAGACCGACATGCCCGCCGAGACCGCCGTGGACTACGGCCTCCGAGACACCTTCGACCAGCGCTCCTTCGACGCTGCCCCGGTCACGCACCACGTGGCGCTGCTCGATGGCCTGAGGCCCGCGACCGATTACGCCTACCGGATCGCATCGGGCGGCGCCGCCGGCAAGGTGGGGCGCTTCCGAACCGAGGTGGATCGAGCCGGCGCCTTCACCGTCGCCGCCTACGGCGACACCCGCAGCAACCACTCCGACCACGCGGCCGTGATCGCCGCGATGATCCCGCACAAGCCCGACCTCGGCATCCACGTGGGCGACCTCGTCGGTGACGGCGACCGCCCCGACCACTGGGCTCACTTCTTCAGGATCGAGGCCGACCTGCTCCGCCACATGGCCCTCTATCCGGTCCTGGGAAACCACGAGGAGTCCGGAGCGCTCTACAAGCACTTCTTCGAGCTCCCGCAGGCCTCCCCGGCGCCGGAGCAGTACTACGCGTTCGACTACGCGACGGCCTACGTGATCGCCGTAGACCAGTACCTCAGCGACTACGGCGCGGGGAGCGAGCAGTACACGTGGCTGGAGCAGCAGCTCTCGGCGGCGTCGCAGCGGAGCTGCGTCAGACACACCATCGTGTTCCTGCACCACGGCCCCTACTCGTCGAGCAACCACGGCTCGAACGGGAGAGTCCGCAGTGACCTCGTGCCGCTCTTCGAGGCCTACGGCGTCGACATCGTCTTCGCCGGCCACGACCACGCCTACGAGCGCTCCACGGTCAACGGCGTGAAGTACGTGGTCACCGGCGGAGGAGGAGCGCCCCTCTACTCGGTGTCGGGCGACTGGTGGACGGACGTGGCCGAGTCGACCCTCCAGTACTGCATCTTGCAGATCGAGGGGCCGCGCCTGGAATTCGAAGCCAGGCGGGAGGACGGCTCTCTCCTCGACAGCTTCGTGCTAGGTGGGAGCACGGCCGAGTGCCAGACCGCCGCGGACTGCACCCGACAAGAGATCTGCAGCTGTCTCGCGAACGAAGCGGGCGAGTGGCGCTGCGTGCACGGCGGCTGCATCTGGAATTGTAGCGACTGCGGAGAGGACGGCGACGGCAACGGCGTCGGGGACCTCTGCGAGGAGCCGCCGGTGCCGGCCGACGACGGGGGGACTCCGAGCCAGGACTCCGGCGCCGCGCCCGACCCGGGCGTCACCACAGACCCGGGCGTCGCCTCCGATCCGGGCGCCGTCCGCGACCTCGGCAGCGACCCCGGCCCCGGCCCTGCCGTCGATCCCGGCCCTGCCATCGACGTCGACAGCGCGCCTGCCGTTGACACGAGCACGGGGCGGCTCGACCCCGGGACGGCTCCCACGCCGCAGGTGGACACCCGGGCTACTGTCCCCGTCACCGATCCACCGGCCACCTCCGGCGGAGGGAGCAGCTGCGCCGCCCCCGGCTCCCGGACAGGGGTACCACGGTCTAACGGCTCATGGGCATGGCTCCTGCCGATGCTCCTCGTCGTGCTCCCGCGGCGAGGTCGGCCACCGACACGGATCGGAGCATCCGGCTCACTCCCTCGTCGAGATCTTCCCAGCTCTCCCTCGCGCCCCACCAGCCTGGAGCTCGCGGAGATCGACGACCTTCGACTGGATCGCTAGCGGCCGATCGGGCGGCACGAGGAGGTTTCCGACCCGCTCTTCGAAAAAGCGCTGCACGGCGGGCCAGTCCTTGGGTCCCTCGCCCGGAAGCGCCGCCTCGGAGTCTGCGTCGTCGAAGTACACGAGAGAGCGCAGGAGGAGGCTGTCGTTGACCGGCTGGCGGTATACGTTCCGAATCGCGGCGAGGCAGTCTGCGATTCCGAGGCGCTCGCGCTGCATGACGACGTAGAGGTCGAAGAAGTCGCGGCGCCGACCGCGATCGAGCACCGCGTGCAGCTTGGTGGCCAGGATCCCTTCAACCGAGAGCCGTCGCCCCTCCGTGTGATCGGCCAGCGTTCCCAGGGCGAAGATCGAGACGTTCACGCCGTTCCAGACCGCGTGGACCGTGTCCGCGCTTCGATCGCGGATTTCGAGATCCCCGGCGGCCGCGAGCCCTCGCACAAGTTCCTCCAGGTCCGCCTCGTCACGCACGCCGAAGTCGACATCGCGGCTTGGGCGATAGGGGCACAAGCAACGCACCGCCTGACCGCCGATGACGAACCACCAGGGGTCGTCGGGCACGTCGTCGGCGATGGCTGCGGGCAGAACACGCCTCACCATGGTGGTATCGTCGCCGGCTGTCTCAGGCTTCACCATGCTCAGATCCCTCGCGCGCGGCAAATGGCGCGCAGGAGCCCGCGGCTGCGAGAGCGCCAGCCCCGAAGCTTGCGGGCCCGATGCAAGGCGAGCCAGGGAAGCCCCGCCGCGTAGGTCAGCGCACGCAGGCCGCCTTCGTTGATGGCGCGGAAGGCCACCTGGTGGGCAGGCACCGCGGCGTCCTCGTCCAGGTTGTACAAGACCTCCCTCACGGCCGGGGGAAGCCGAGCGGCGTTCAGCAATGGGACCGGCGCTCGGTCCAGGTACTTGTAGACCGTCGCCCGCGACGGGGGTCGAGCACCATGGGCCGCGCAGCGCCTGCCAAGCTCGGCGAGCAGCTCCCTCATGGGGGGCTTCTCCTGGCTGGAGAGCAGCTCATCGAGGCTGGCGCGAGCGACGGGGTCGAAGCGCCACACCCCTCTGTCGGCGCGGGCTTTGCGCCTCGCCGGCTTCAGGCGCTCCCGCGCCGCCTCGAGCGATTGCGCTAGATCGAACACGACTTAATTGTAGACAGAATGCGCCGCAACGCAAGGAGACCTTCTACGCCGCGAGCCTGTAATCGTGCTGCAGTCCCCCGACGATGGGGCGGGCGACAAGGCGGTGACCTCGACGAGCAGATCGGCTCGTGACTGGGTGGCTGGGCGAGCGGTCGAGACGACACTGGAAAGGGCTCGCAACACGAGCAGCCCGCTCGCACCGGAAACCAGGAACGTCAACAGCCACGGGGCGGATGGGGTTTTCGCGGAGCACGGCGGGATCACAAGGGCTCGAGCGTCACGCTCCCATCTGCTCCGTTGCGGTAGCGGTAGCCCTCGTTGCCCTGCGCGTCCCTGGTCTTCGTGCCGTAGGAGTTCAAGAAACGGACCACCAGCACGCGCCCCGACGCGTCAAGCTCGTAGCGCCTGCGCGCGCAGTCCGTGCCGGGCTCGGTGCGGGGAGTGCCCGCCGGGCCGAGGCTCAGCGCCTCGACGACCGCGCCGCCCTTCGGCAAGGCCGACACGCGCACGTAGCGCACCTCTGCGAGCAGGTCGCCCCGTGGTCCCAGGCCCTTGCGACGCAGGAGGTGACCGTCGCGGTCATACTCGAAGACGAGCTCCGCCACGCCGGGCTGGGGCGGAGACGGCGGAGGGGCCAGGTGGCCGTCTTCGTCGAGGTAGCTCAGGCGCAGCAGGCGGCCGCCCTCGTGGGTGAGCCGTAGCGATCGCCCGGTCGGCCGCGCCTCTCTCGGCTCGAGGCAGCGCGGCACGAGGGTGTCCTCGGCCGTCCTGTCGCAGTGCTCCACGCGGGTGTCGGGGCTCGCCGCCCACCAGGCGGCGCCGGCGAGGAGGATGAGCGCGAAGAGGAGGGCGAGCCCGGCGGCGGTGCGCCTCGACCGGCGAAGAGTCTTCCACGCCCGCCCGACAGGGCCTCGAGCCCGCGCGTGCACGAGGGGCTCGCCGGCCGCGAAGGCGCGGAGGTCGCACGCCAGCTCCTCTGCAGACGAGTAGCGGCGGTCGGGGTCCCGCTCGAGGGCGTGCTCGATGACGGCCTCGAGCTCCACCGGCACGTCGGGTACCACCTTCCGGACCGGGATGGGCTCCTTGACGAGCTTGACCTGGCGCAGCTCGATCTCGCTCGCCGCGTCGTAGAGCGGCCGGCCGGTCACGACCTCGTAGAGGGTGGCGCCCATGGAGTAGAGGTCGGCGCGCAGGTCTGCGGCGGTCTTGCCCGCGGCGAGGAGCTCCGGCGCCATGTACCTCGTCGTGCCGGCGGCCGCCGCCGTCGTCTTGGTCAGCCCAAGAGAGGAGTCGGTGGGCTTGGCGATGCCGAAGTCGACAAGCACCAGGCGCACGGCGTTGCGGGTCAGGACGAGGTTGGCGGGCTTCACGTCCCTGTGCAGGGCCTCCCTGCGGTGGAGGTGGGCCAGGCCGTCGGTCGCCCCCGCGAGCACTTCGGCGACCCGGCCGAAGAAGCTGCCCCCGGCGGTCGAGCCAAGGTCGGGAGGGTCCGGCACGGGGCTACCCGCGACCCCGTGCGGCCCTGCGTGCGGGTCCCCGGCGCACGCGGTGGCCGCGCCAAGGTGGCCTGCGCGAAGGGTGACGCCCCTCGCGCGCCACGCGGCGAGGACCCCGGACACGCGGCGCAGGTCGGCTCCGTCCACGTACTCCATCGCGTAGTGGTAGGGCTCGCGGCGCACGTCGGCGGCGAGGACCTTGACTATGTTTCGGTGCTCGCAGCGCGCCAGGGAGACGAGGCCGCGCCGGAAGCGTTCCCGGCTCACCATGTCGTCGGCGACGCCGTGGCGCAGGACCTTGAGAGCCACGGTGCGCTCGACGGCCGGCTGGGTCGCCAGGAGCAGGACCTCGGTGCGCCCGCGCGCCAGCTCGCGCTCGACCCGGTAGCCGGCCACCGTGCTGCCCGGCTCGAAGGACTCGATGGACGCGAGGACCCCCAGGCCTTCCTCCGTCTCCTCCCCTGTCTCGAGCTCGGGCGCGACCGCCCGGGCCGCCAGGTCTGCGGCCGAGACCGTCTCTCCACGCGCGCGGGAGAGCACCGCGGCAAGGGTCTCCACGCCCCCGGGTCCCTCGAACACCTTGCCGGCGCTGTAGTCGAGGAAGTGAACGCCGCGCGGCGCGGCGCTTTCCTCACCCGTCGCCCGCGCGGCGCCGTGGAGGAATGCCACCCCTTCGCTCTGCAGCACGTCGTCGCGCCAGTAGATCGCGAGGCCGCGCAACCACGAGGGACGCCCGGCCTCCACGAGGGCGACGCCTCCAGGAGGTACTCCGGCGGCCGCACGCTCGGCGTCGGGGAGCACGAAGGGCACGCCGGCTCGATCGACGAGCCGTATCCACGCGCTCGGGTCTTCGCCCTTGCGTACGGCCAGGTAGGAATCTCCCCAGAGCTCCGAGCACGCCAGCACCTGCGCGAGGGCGCCGCGCCACAGCCGGGCCATGTCGGCATAGAAGGCTGGGACGCGCTGGGCTCCGTGGCCGATGGTGCGGGTCCTGTAGGTCGGGACGAGGCCGAAGAAGCCTCTCAGACCGTGGCGGCGGCTCTCCGCGACCTGCTGCTCCGAGACGATCTCACGGCGCATGGCCTCCTCGGCCAGCGCGACCACGGCCTCCCACGACTCCTGCTTTCGCCCGAGCTTGCCCAGGGCGTCGCTCAGCGGGAGCAGCGCGGCGTCTGCACGCCGGCCCAGATCCTTGTCCGCGGCCAACGCCAGGGTGTGCCAGTGCCCGGCCGAGGGCAGCACCAGGCCCTCGACGGCTCTTTGAACGGCGCCGGGGCCGGGCGCTGCGCCGAGCCACACGCCCGCCCGCGCGACCGCCGAGAGCTTGAGCGCCGCCTCGCCGAGGAAGACCAGGAGGTTGTGCTCCTCGGCCGAGGACTTCGCGTTGAGCGCCCGATACCCGAGCTGCGCCAGCGGGAGGGGGAGGCGGTGGAGGCTATCGGCCAGGCGCGGCGGCATCGGGCTCCTTGAAGACGACGGCATCCGGGGACAAGTGCACGCCGAGGAGACCTCCGGGGACCTGGAGGACCAGCCGACGAGCCTCGCTGCCCTCCTTGCGCACGATCTCGAGCTCGTGGAGGCTGTCAGGATCGGCAGCGGTGACGGCGCCGAGGAGCTCCTCGTGCCACTGGCCGGCCAATGGCTGCACCCGGACCGGCTTGCCGTCATAGCCGACGACCAGGTCGTCTCGCATCACCCCTGCGCTGCGCCCCTTGGAGTCTTCGGTGAAGTCGTTGACGCGCATGGCGACGACGAGGCCGGAGTGGGTCGCGAAGAGGGCGGCGTCAATGGAGGTGGGGAGGTGGACCGGAGCGTGTGCGAGCTCCTTCGGACCGAACACCGCCACCAGCTCGCCGTCGGCGCCCTCGACGCCCGTCGTCACTGGCTCGCCCCTCGCGTCCAGCACACGGCGGACCACCGCGAATCCCAGCCCGGGTGCGCGGACGAGCTTGCCCTCCTCGTCCAGGACCGTCATGACGGTCCAGTTTCCGCGGGCGTCGTTCTGCAGCCGGACACGGGCGTACCCGCTCGAGGTGAGGACGGGCTCCCCGTCGACGCCGAAGTAGCTCTCCTCCAACTTGTTTCCGCGCTCGTCGTAGACCCAGCGTGTGCCGGCGTAGCCGCCATCGATCAGCGTCGGCTCTCCGTCGACGCCGAGATAGCTCACCTCCACCTCGTTGCCGCGCGCGTCGTAGCGCGAACGCTGGGAGGCGTAGCCGTCATTGATCAGCGTGGGCTTGCCGTCGACTCCGAAGAAGCTAAACAACACAATATAGACGCGAGCGTCAAAAGGGGACTTCGATCCGGCGTAGCCG
>CAZQPP010000229.1:0-12513 GCA_964594295.1 uncultured Myxococcales bacterium
CCGGCATTCAAGGGGCTACCGCCTCAACGCACGGTTTTCACCCGCCACCCCTGGCCGGAGACACACTCGCCGCACCGGGATCGTGAGGTGCTCGGCTCGCCCTACACCGCCAGCATCATCACCAGCGCCAACACCGCCGCGAGCACGTAGCTCGCGCGGTCCTTGATGGCGAAGACGATGGGGTCCTCGTGCATCTCGCCGCGGTGGGCGATGAGCCAGAGGCGGCTGATCCAGTAGAGCACGGCCGGGCAGAGTGCCCAGATCCGGGTGGGCTGGGCGTAGAGGGAGCGGACGGTCTCGGACTGGATGTAGAGGGCGAGGACGAGGACCGAGATGTAGCCGGAGGCGGCGCCGAGGGCGGCGACGAGCTCGATGTCGGTGGAGAGGTAGCCTCGTCCCGGGGTCTCCTGCTCGTCGCGGAGGCGGAGGTTGTGGAGCTCGGAGTAACGCTTGAGCAGGGCGAGGCTCAAGAAGAGGAACATCGAGAAGGCCAGGAGCCACTGGGAGATCGGGATGGCAGTGGCCTGGGAGCCTGCGAAGATGCGGATCGTGTAGAGGCTCGCGAGGACCAGGACGTCGAGGATGGCGACGCGCTTGAGGACGACGGAGTAGGAGGTGGTCAGGACCAGGTAGGTGAGCAGGACGGAGATGAACGCCCAGCCGGTCTCGGGGGGCGGGGGAAGGACGCGGTCGAGGAGGACGCCGAGGGCGGCGCTGAAGCCGAGGAGCACGAAGGCCAGGACCAGGCCAGCCTGGATGGAGAGCGCCCCGGAGGCGAGGGGGCGCCTGCGCTTGGTCGGGTGGGCGCGGTCGGACTCGAGGTCCGAGAGGTCGTTTACGAGGTAGACCGCCGAGGCGCAGAAGGAGAAGGAGAGGATCGCGAGGAGGGTGCGGCCGAGGGCGGAGGTGTCGGTGAAGCGGTGGGCGCCGAGGAGCGGGAGGAAGAGGAGGAGGTTCTTGACCCACTGGTGGACGCGGACGGCCTTGGGGAGGACTTTCCAGAAGGCCGCGGGGGTGCCGAGGGTGTGCCGGACCTCGGCGAGGGAGGAGGCCCTCTGTGCCAGGGACGCGGGGGCGTTGACCACGATGGCGTAGGCCGACTGCTCCCAGACGGGGAGGTCCGCCGTGCTGTTGCCGGCGTAGGCATAGCCGCGGGGTCCGTATCGCTCCACGAGGGCGTCGCGCTTGGCCTCGGAGCGCATGTTCGGGCCGCCGGGGTCGGTGGCGAGGATGTCGTCGAAGATGCCGATGTGCTCGGCCACGGACTCGGCGAGGGGGCGGAGGGAGGCCGTCGCGAGGATGAGGGGGTGGCCCTCGGCGCGCTTCTTCCGGAGGTGGGCGCGGAGCTCGTCCGTGTAGGGCAGCGCGTTTGGCTTGGGGCGGGCGCGCTCGGCGAGGCAGGCCTTGAGGTAGACGCGGCCGCGCAGGAGCCAGAAGAAGAGCAGCGGCAGCTCCCAGGGCCGGGAGCGGAGCCAGAGGACCAGGGACTCCCAGAGCAGGTCCGTGCGGACGAGGGTGCCGTCGAGGTCGACGCAGATCGGGAGAGGTGCGTCGGGCGTGGGCTGTTGGTTGGGATCAGGCGACAACGAGCTTCTCCAGCTCTCTGCGGATTCGGACGGCGACCTGGGTGCGGTAGCGGCGCTCGTGGCGGGGGCTCGTCGAGCGCGCCCAGAGGGAGAGGTGGATGCTCTTCCCGTCGGTCTCGATGGCTACCTCTGGGCGGGTGCGGACGTCCGCGTAGGGGCTGAGGACCGCGACCTCGTAGAGGAGGCGGGCGGCCCTCTGGGGATCCAGGCCCCCGGGGACCTGCACTCGGAGCCTGACCGGGCGGGCCGCGGGCAGTGACTCGAGGGCGATGGTCTGGCTGAGCAGGGCGCTCGGGGGGATGACGTGCTCGAGGCCGTCGAGGGTCTGGATGTGCACGCGCATCAGGCCGATCCTATCGATGCGACCGCGCAGCGCTCCGACCTGCACGTACTCGCCCGGGCGGACGCGGCCCTGGAGGATGATGAAGACGCCCGAGAGGGACTGGCGGAGCACGTCTCGCAGCCCCACGACGAGGGCGACAGCGCCGACCAGCCAGAGGAGAGCCGAGATGTGCGCGAAGGCGTCCGACAGCACGACGATGGCGGCGATCCCGCAGACCAGCCAGACGACGAGGGCCAGCAGCGGGACGACGCGGACGAGGCCCTTCGAGGCACGGGTCCCGCGGCGGAGCAGGAAGGCCTGGGTGGGGCTGGCGAGGCGGGTGAAGGCGTAGGCCGCGGCGATGAGCAGGCAGGCCACGGCCACCTCTGAGACGGTCAGCGCGAGCGGCTCGGCTTGCTCGATCTGCTCGACGAGGACGCGCCAGACGTCTCCGAAGGTCGTCTCGGTGGAGCCGTTCTCGCCGTTCATGGCAGCATCCCCCGCGCTCTGAGGAAGGCCTCGACGGAGAGGCTCATCGCAGGGACGACGCAGTAGCGCACGGCCATGGGGTCGCCGGTGCGGCCCCTGCTGGTGAGCCAGCCTCGCTGCTGCATGGCCAGGAGCATGCGCTCGCTCTTCTCGGCCTCCCAGCCGAAGCACTCGGCGTGCTCCGAGGAGTCGAGGCTGCCCTGGAGGATGATGGTGGCGAGGGTGGCGAGGGCGTCGAGGTCCTCCTCGAAGATAGGCACCACGACGGGGCGCTCCGGCACGAAGAGGCGCAGGCGGCCGTCCGCGGTGGGCTCCAGGGCGCGGCGCCAGATGAGCAGGGCCAGCTGAGGGTTGCCGCTGCAGACCTTCCAGAGGACCTTGAAGAAGGGGCTGCGCTCGGCGGTGGCCTCCCAGCGGGCGGTGCCGCCGAGTAGGGGGCCGCGCCTCATGCCGAGGGGGAGGTGGGAGAGGTCGAGGCGGTAGCCGGAGAGGGCGTGGCGCACCATGATCATGCGCGCTATGTCGCGTGGAGTCAGCGGCTGGAGGTCCACGACCTCGGTGAAGGCGTGGGGCACACGCCCGATGGTGCCCAGGAAGCGCCACAGCGGCTCGGCCGCCGCGGAGACCCAGAGCACCCTGGAGCTCGTCGCCGTGATCAAGCGCCCGAGGGCCTCGAGGACCGAGAGCCCGCCCGGAGCCCGCGTGAACAGTGAGCCGAGGTCGTCGATGAGGACGGCGACGGGGGCGTCACGCCGGGACAGGGGGGCTATGAGGTCTCCGAGCCCGTGGGGGCTCCTCACGCCGAGGCGGCGGCCGAGGGAGCTGGCGAGGGCCGCCTCGTCGGTCCCCGGGTCGAGGTCGAGGAGGTGTGTGGTCACGCCCTCGAGCACGTTCTCGCGCGCGACGCGCAGGAGGCTGCTGCGACCGGCCCCGTGCGGGCCGACGATGACGGCCGAGGCGGGGTACCCGGCGCGCACCCTGCGCACCGCGGCGGCGATGCGAGCGAGGGCGTCGTCTCGGCCGACGAGGAGATCCGCCGAAGGCACGGGGTCGTCGGCGAAGAGCATCTGGTAGGCGTGGGGCAGCGAGGCCTCACGGGCGAGCGCCACCTCCTCCGGGTCCGCGACGCCGTGGGGGGCGGGCTTCTTGGCCGCGCGGCCCAGGCGTCCGAGCACACGGCGCACGGCGACCTTCTCCCGGGCGACGAGGCGCTGCATCTTCTCGTCGAAGCGGGCGGCCATGGTCCGCAGGCGGTCCTCGCCCGCCTCCATGGCGCGCTCGATCTGGCGGCTGCGGGCGAGGGCGGCGACCGAGCCGTGGCGCGCTCCGAGGATCGTCTGCCGCAGGTCCGACATGGTCTCCGCGAGGGCGTCTTCGAGCTCGCCCACCACGGACTCGGCCTCCTGTCGCAGCTCGTCGGGCAGCGAGGAGAGGAGGTCCGAGGCGCGGACGAGGGCGCCGCCGGCCACGTCGAGGGCGGCTCTCCTCACCGCCTCGTCGCAGCCCGAGCGCTCGAGCTCGCCCGCGGCCGAGTCGAGGTTGTAGGCCACGATGCGATCGGCCTGGCGGAGGGTGTCGTGGGCTCGCTGGAGCAGGGCCATCAGGCGCTCGCGTGCCTCGGCCACGTGCCAAGAGACCGCGGCGACGAGCACGCTCTGACCCGTGGCACGCACCGTCACGTCGGGGATCTCTTCGGGGAGCACGCCGTCCGCGAGGCGATCGAGGGCCGCCGGTGAGAGGATCGGCTGCCGGTCGGCGAGGTTGCGCGCGATGTCGTCGAGGGCGGTGCGGAGGCCCTCCACGGCGCCGGCGGCCGCGAGGCCGTCACCGATCTCCTTGACGCGCGGCACGCACACCTCCGCGATGCGCGTGTGGAGGGACTCGCGCTGGGTCGACACGACCGACGCGCAGCTCAGGCCCTCGGTGCTCTCGTGAGCCCGCTCGACGCGGTCGCCGGCTGCGCGCACGAGGCCCACCGCGACGCGGACGCCCTCGACGAGCTCGCTGGAGATGCGGCGGGCTGGGCGGGCGAGGTGGAGCTCCACCGCGTCGAGGATGCGGCTCTCGACGAGGCGCAGGTCCAGCTCGGTCTCGACGGTCCCCAGCGCCCCCTCGAGCGCGCGGTAATACCCGAAGGCTCGTCCTCGGGCTCGCGCGCGTGCGAGGCGGAGAGACCAGCGCCAGCTGCGCGGCGGCAGGCGCTTGCGCGAGATCCAGACGGTCACTGCGTCGGCCAGACCGGCCTTCAGGCCGTCGACCCAGAGGCGGGCGCGGCGATCGAGGCCGTCTATCTGCGCCTGGAGCTCCTCGCCGAGGGCGTCGCGTTCGGCATGCCTGGCCTCGGCCTGCTCGCCTTCGTGCACGAGGGCCGCCACGAAGCCGCGCACGCGGATGACCGTGCGGACGAGGGGGATCATCGCCTCGTCGACATGGTCGGCCAGGGGCATGAGCATGCTCGAGTCGACCAGGCGCCGTCCGATCTCGCGGACCGGCACCTCCACCTCAGCGTCCCCGTTGGGGTGAAGAGCGACGCGCACCTGCAGCCCGAGGGAGGAGGACAGGCCCTCGGCGAGCTCTCCCACCGCGGCGGACGGGTCCGGTCTGCGCAGCGAGCGCTCGAGCTCCACCGTCAGGCTGTCGAGCACCGCGAGCACCTGGGCGACGCTCTCGGTCTCCTCGAAGCAGAGCGTGGCGACCCCGTGCTGCAGGCGCTTGAGGGGCTGAACCGACAGGGTGTCGAGGAAGCGGCCCACGGCCTCACCGACCGCGGCTCCGAGGCTCTCGAGGGTGGGGTCGAGCTCCGTGAGACCGTGCGGCTCCGCGCCTCCGGCCTCCTCCTCCTGAGGCTCTGCGGGACCATCCGCCGGGACCTGGTCCGGAGGTAGCATCAGCTCCTCCGTCTCCAGGTCGCGGGCAGGAAGACGGCTAACACGGTCATCACCTCGAGGCGGCCGAGCAGCATGCAGGCCGTGAGCACGATCTTCGCAAGGTCTGGAAGGTCCAGGTAATTCTTTGTCGGTCCTACGTCGGCGAGGCCGGGCCCGATGTTCCCGAGGGCCGCGACGGCGGCGCTGGCCGCGGTCACCAGGTCGAGGCCGCAGTAGGTCAGGATGAGGACCGCGACGACGTAGATGATGGCGAAGAGGGTGGCGAAGCCCGCGATGGAGCGGAGCGTCGTCTCGGGGATGACCCGTTGGCCGATGCGCAGGGCCCGGACCTCCTGCGGCCGCATGGTCCGCCGCAGCTCCCGGAAGCAGCCTTTGAGCAGCACCATGATGCGGCTCAGCTTCATGCCTCCCGCGGTGCTGCCGGCCGATCCGCCGACGAACATCAGGATGAAGAGGAGCGCTCGGGCCGCGCCCGGGTACTGGTCGAAGTCGTCGGTGCCGAAGCCGGTGGTGGTCTGGATGGCCGCTACCTGGAAGGTGGCGTGGCGCAGGGCCAGCAGGAAGTCGCCGCCGTGCCTGGCGAGGATGCTGACGGTGACGAAGGCTGACGCGATGAGGAAGAGGCCGAGGTAGGCGCGCAGCTCCGCGTCCCTGAAGACTCCTCGCACGTGGCCGCGTATGGCCGCGTGGTAGAGGCTGAAGTTGACGCCGGCGAAGATCATGAAGACGGTGATGACCGCCTGGATGAAGGGGCTGTCCCAGCCCCCGACGCTCGCGTTTCGGGTCGAGAAGCCGCCGGTAGCCATGGTCGCGAAGGCGTGGTTGACCGCGTCGAAGAGGCTCATGCCGCCGAGCCAGAGCAGCAGCCCGCAGGCCGCCGTGAAGGCCGCGTAGATCCACCACAGGGTGGTCGCCGTGTGGCGCAGGCGGGGGCGCAGCCTCTCGGTGATGGGGCCCGGGCCCTCGCTCGCCCTGAGGTGTCGGGCGCCCACGCCGAGCTGCGGGAAGACGGCGACGAAGAGCACGATGATGCCCATGCCGCCGAGCCAGTGGGAGATCGAGCGCCAGAGGAGCGAAGCCCGCGAGACCCGGCCGAGGTCGGCGATCACCGTGGCCCCAGTGGTCGTGAAGCCGCTGACCGACTCGAAGAGCGCGTCGAGGGTCGTCGGCACGGCGCCGTCGAGGAGCAGGGGCACTCCGCCGAGCAGGCCGGCGAGGCCCCACGTGAAGGTGACCACCGTGATGGCCTCGCGCGGGCCCAGGGCTCCGCCGGGCGAGCGCCGGGAGAGCAGCCACATCGCCAGCCCCACCGCCACGGCCAGCGCTCCACCGGCCAGGTAGGCCTGCACCGAGCTCCAGGCCCGGTCCCAGGCGGCGACGCCGGCGGGCGCGAGCATGGTCACGCCGATGCCCACCAGCATGCTGCCTACGAGGCGGGCGACGAGGTGGCGATTCACTTTGGCGCGCTCCCGACCCGCGCGCCGGAGCTCGCGAAGCGCTCCACGGCGCGACGCCGCCCGGCGGGTACCACGACCACCAGACGATCCCCGCCCTCGAGGACCGTCGACGGTCGCACCGGGACGACCTTGGTGCCCTGCAGCGCGAAGCCGGGCATGGCGTCGGAGGGCAGCCCCGCCTCGGAGAGGGGCACCCCGTCGGCGGCCCCCCCGCGCCCGATGTCGACGTCGAGCGCGAGGAGCGCGCCCCCACCGAGCTCCACCGTGTCGACGCCGAAGGTGCGCTGGGCCAGCCTCGCTATCTGGCGGGCGACGACCAGTGGCCTGTTCACCACGGCCGGCAGGCCCAGGTGCTCGTAGACCTCTACGTTGTCGGCCCGGTGGGCGAGGGTCACGTAGTGGGGAATCCCCATGCCGCGCGCCAGCAGGGAGACGACCAGGTTGGTCTCGTCCTCGTCGGTGCACGTGACGAGGACATCCGAGGCCGAGGCGAGCTCCTGCTCGAGCAGGTTCATGTCGGTCCCGTCGCCGTGGAGCACGGTGGCCTTGGGCAGGTCGGCGGCCCGCATCTCCGCTCGGTCGTGATCACGCTCCACGAGGCTGACGGACACTCCCTCCGCCTGGAAGGCGCGGCTCACGTGCAGGCCGATTCGTCCTCCGCCGATGACGAAGGCGTGGCGAGGCGCGCGCACGCCGCCCGGCTGAAAGCGGCGCTCTGCCCGGAGGATGGCGCCCCTCTTCCCGATGAGGATGACGCGGTCGCCGGCCTGCATCCTCTCTCGCGGCCCCGCCGGCACCCAGGCGTCGCCGCGCACGAGCGCCACGAGGCGCACCGAGTCGCTCAGCTTGAGGCTGTCGACCGTGAGGCCCGCGACCGGGTCGTCGGGGGTGATGGGGATCTCCTCCACCGAGATCTGGTTGCCGGCCAGGTGGGACTGAACCACGACCCGGCGGCCGTGCGCTGCGCGGTGGACGGCGTCGGCCGTGAGCACGAGCGGGCAGAGCACGTAGTCCACGCCGTGCAGGTTGCGCGCGATGCCGGGCGCTCCCGCGATGTGGGTGTCGTTTCGCACCATGGCGATGGTGCGCTGTGCCCCGAGGCGGCCTGCCGCCGCGGCGGCGAAGAGGTTCAGCTCGTCCTGGGCGGTGGCGTAGACCACCAGGTCAGCCCCGTCCGCCCCCGAGCGGCGCAGGGTGTCCACGGTCCCCTCGTAGGCCTGGAGCATCAGGGCGTCGACCCGCGCCTCGGCCTGCCTCAGGCGGGCCCCGTCCCTGTCGACGACAGTCACCTCGTGACCGCGGTCGGTCAGCGCCACCGACACTTCCCGCCCGATGGGCGTCATGCCCGCGACGACGACCTTCATGGTCTGGACTCCGGGGCGCACCGGTACCCCGTGTCCGCCCTCCAAAATCCGTCTGTGCCCGCTCGCCTCAAGCTGTCGAGAGGCGCCGGGTGCCGCTCAGCTGAGCTTCCGCAGTGTCTCCAGGATCTTCTCACGGTTCCGGTTTCGTTTCTCACCGGCGCCTTGCTCCTCGAGAGCGGCCATGGTCGCCTGCTCCAGGGCTGCCAGGCGTCCCTGGAGATCGGCGCGACCGCCTCCCATCATCTCCAAAGGCTCCGAGAGCGCAACCGGTATTCCGAAACGCATGCGAAGAACGAGCTCCTCCTCACGGGGGAGCCGGCCGGAGGCGATCAGTCTCTTCGCCTCGGCCTTGGTCAACGTCCTGGTGGAAGTCGCAGTCTTGGTCTTCAACGTAGGTCTCCCTCAGTAGGGCTATCTGAGCATGAGTCTAATGACGGTCGCTCCGGGGGCAAGTTTTCAATCGGTCATTGCCCCCCATTCCTCAAGCCAAGCTTACGTACTACGTACTCGAGGGATTTCCTGTGGATCCCCGCTGCGCGCGCGGCCGCGGAGATGTTCCAGCGGTGCGCTTCCAGCATGCGGAGCCAGTAGGCCTTCTCGAAGGCCTCGACAAGACGGGACTTCGCGTCCTTGAAGGGGAGGTCGTAGTGCACTGGGAGGCCGTGGTCGGCGCCGGCCCCGCCCTCTTCGCTTCCTGTGCCTGCGTCCGGGGCGGCGGAGCGCTCGGTGTCGGTCACGGCCGGGACAAGGAAGCGGGACTCCAGCCTCCCGTCGCCCGACAGCAAGATGGCGCGGTCGAGGTAGTTCCTCAGCTCGCGCACGTTGCCGGGCCAGTGGTGGGCCATCAGCCGGCGCATGGTGTCGTAGCCGACCTGGACGTTGCCGTCGGTAGCCGCCTCCTTCAGGTATGTCTCGACGAGGAGCGGGATGTCCTCGGGGCGGTCGCGCAGCGGCGGCAGCCGGACCTCGAGCTGGGCGAGCCTGTAGAAGAGGTCCTCGCGGAAGGAGCCTTCGCGGACCATGCTCTTGAGAGGGCGGTTCGTCGCGGCGACGATGCGCACGTCCACCTTCTCGCGGCGCTCGCTGCCGACGGCCTTGACCTCCAGAGACTCGAGCACGCGGAGCAGGCGCGGCTGCAGCTCCGGCTGGAGCTCACCTATCTCGTCCAAGAAGAGGGTGCCCCTGTTGGCCTCGCGGAAGGCGCCGGTGCGCGGCGCGGAGGCTCCGGTGAAGGCTCCCTTGACGTGGCCGAAGAGCTCGGACTCGATGAGCTCCTTGGGCACGGCGCCGCAATCGAAGACCACGAAGGGGGCGGACTTGCGCTCGGAGAGGTCGTGGAGAGCGCGGGCGACCAGCTCCTTGCCCGTGCCGCTCTCACCGGTGACGATCACGGTGGCGTCGGTCTGGGCCGCGCGCGCGACGAGGGCGAAGACCTCCCGCATGGCGTCGCTGCCGCCGACCATCGGACCCAAGCGGTCGGTCGTGTAGGTGTCGACCTGGACCGGGTCGTCCTCGGCCTGAACCAAGAGCTCGGTCTCGCCCACGCGGACGCGGCAGGGCAAGGGCAAGAAGGCCTCGCACACGCGGACGTCGTTCACCCAGGTGCCGTTGGTGCTGTGGAGGTCCCTCAGCTTCAGCCCGCCCTCGCTCATCTCGAAGACCGCGTGCCTCCGGGAGACCGCCTCGTCGGTCAAGGAGAGCTCGAGGTCGGGATCGCTCCCGAGGATCTCGGTGCGCCGGTCGATTCGGAAGCTCTGGTCCTTGTCCGGGCCCGACGTCACGACGAGGCGCACAGGCTTCACGGTCAGGGCCTTGAGGGCGGCGGGATCGAGGAGGGCGACGGTCTTGGGGCTCATCAGCGGGCTCCCTCCGGGGTTCCTTCTTCGTCACCCACCACCAGCGTCCCGAGAGCCCGGACCTGGCCGGGGGCGAGCTTGACCTTTAGCACGCGAGAGCGCCCTGTGGCAGGGTCGCGGAGCTGGATCTCGTGTGCGCCCGGGTTCAGCTCGAGGCTGACGCGGTTGCCCTGGCCGACGGCGACGCGGCGCCCGTCGACGCTGAGCTCGGCGCGGGCAGGGAAGAAGCGGAGCTCGATGCGGCCCTGCTCGACGGGCTCGAGGCGGATCTCCTTGTGGCGGGTGCGCCCCGGGACGACCTCGAATTGCTTCGTGGCGTGCCCCGGCGCCGACGCGCTCAGGCGCACGGCGCGGCCGGCGGTGCCTCTCACAGTGGCCGCGCCGCGCCCGAGGAGGGTCTTGGCCTGGCGGATCTCTGCGTCCGGGGGCACGACGCGCACTCGCACGGCTGGGCGCGCAGGGCGGGCCGGCTGTGCTTCCTCGGCTGCCGAGGAGGGGCCGCCTCCGGCCGCGTCGGTGGGCGGCGGCGTCACCTCGGGCGCAGGCGCTGCTTCGGGCGACGGCGTCTCCTTCCCTGCCGGCTCTCCCTCGGGCGTGGGCGGCGCTGCCTCCACCTCCGCGGCCCTCTCGGCTTCGGCCGCTTCGGGTCCGGGCTCGGCGGCGCGGGGCGACTCTGTCACCCAGGTCGCCGCGGGTGCCGGCTCGGCGGCCGGCTCTGCGTCGGTCTCCCGCGGCTGGACGCGCAGCTCGTTCTCAGCGGTGTGACTCGAGGCCAGCAAAGCCCCTTGCTCTGTCACGCGCTCCAGCGCGAGCATCAATCCCAGCCCGGCTAGGATACCCGAGATCGCCGCGACCGCCAGCCATCGCTTGAAGCCCCGCCGTGTCGCGCTGTCCCTTATCTCGGCCGTGCCTCCGACGGGCGGTCCCGGCGCCGAGATCAGGAGCTCACCGCTCTCTAGAGAGGGGCCGATGCGCCGGGTCGAGGGGCGATCGGGCGGGGTGTGCCCGTCGATGGCGGCCGGCGTGGAGAGCTGGCCGACCAGGACGTCGTCGAAGGAGATCGGGCGCGAGGCGGCCGAGTCGCCGTGGCGCTCACAGAGGGCGCGCAGGGCGGTCTCTCCCTCGACGAGGCCGTCGGCGCCGGCTGCCTCGGCGATCATGGTGCGCAGGGCGGCAGCGCTGTCAGGGCGCGCGTCGGGGTCCGAGGCGAGGCATGAGTCCACCACCTCGGCGAGCGCGGCGGGAGCGTCCGGGGCCACCGACCGCAGCGCGGGCGCGGGCCGGCTCCGGATTGCATCCATCAAGGCCGCCTCTCCCCGCTCGTCGTGGGGCGGGCGGCCGGCGAGCAGCTCGAAGGCGACGGCTCCGAGGGCGTAGATGTCCGTGCGCGGCTCGGCGTCATCTCCCTGCATCTGCTCGGGGGACATGTAGGCCAGCTTCCCGGCCAGCGCTCCGGGCAGCGACTGGAGCAGGCGGATGCGGGCCTGGGCGATGCCGAAGTCCAAGATCTTGACCTCGCCCGAGCGGGCCACCATCAGGTTCTGGGGGCTGATGTCCCGGTGCACGATGCGCAGCGGGTTGCCGGCGTCGTCTGTTCGGGTGTGCACGTAGTCGAGGCCGCGCGCCACCATGTCCATGACGGCGGCGACCGCCTCGGGGGCGAAGGAGTCGCCGGCGCCGGCGACAGAGCGCCGCAGCGCGTCGAGGTCGAGGCCGTCGACGTGCTCCATGACCAGGAAGTACTGGCCCTGGAAGACCCCCACGTCGAAGACGGCCACCAGGTTGCCGTGGGTGAGCTGCACCATGACCCGCCCTTCGTCCAAGAAGCGCTCGACGAAGCGCTCGTCTCGGGCGAGGTGGGGCAGGATCCGCTTGATCACCATCCGCTTGGTGATGCCGGCGGGCCCGTCGGTCTCGGCGAGGAAGACCTCACCCATGCCGCCGGTCGCGATTCGCCGGATCAGGCGATAGCGACCGAAGGTGTTTTCAGCACCTGCGGGCGGGGTGGACAAGGAATCAACGCCCGGAGCTTAGGTTAGGTCCAAGTCCTAACCGGAGCGGAACACGAAGGGCCACTGGATGACGCAGACGCCGCCGTCGGGCTTCTGGAAGCGCATGCGCCGGATGACCCGGAGGACACAGGATTCGACCTTGGAGTCCCCGACCGACGAGGACACGGTGCTGGCCGTCCCGACCCGGCCGTCCAGCTCGATGCGCCAGCGCACGACCAGCTTCCCCTCCAGCTTGGGCTTGACCTGGAGCCGGTCTTCGTAGCAGGCGCGGATAGCGCCGGCGCGGCGGCGCACGACGTTCGTGATGTTCTTCTTGGAGCAGAAGCCGGCGGTCTTTCCGCTCCCGATGCGCATCTTGACCTTGCGGGTGCGCTTCTTGCCGAGGCTGGCGCGCACGCCGGTCCCGCCGCCGGTGTCGATCTTGCCGAGGCCGTGGATGCGGCCGTAGCCCGAGCCGCCGCCGCCGGTGCCGGTTCCGGTGAAGCCGAGGCCGCCCGAGCCGAAGCCCATGACGAACTCGCTGCCCGAGCCGCTCATGG
>CAZQPP010000230.1:0-12504 GCA_964594295.1 uncultured Myxococcales bacterium
CAGGCGCAAGAAGACCTCGAAGACCTGGTGCTTGTGCCTCATGTCGAAGCCTATCCCGTTGTCCTGCACCGAGAACTCGTAGGCGTCCTCGTCGCCCCAGTGCGCCCGCACCGTCACCGCCGGCCGCTCGTCGCCCCGGAACTTCAGGGCGTTGCCGATGAGGTTCTGGAAGACCTGGACGAGCTGGGTGCGGTCCGCGGGCACCACGGGCAGCTCACCGATCTCGACCCTCGCTCCCGCCTCCTCGATGGCCGCCTCGAGGTTCTGCACGGCTTCGTCGACGACCTCTCTCGTGCTCACCTCGGCAAGCTCGCCGCCCCGTGTGTCCACCCGCGCGTAGCGCAGCAGGTCCTGGAGCAGGCAGTCCATGCGAGCGGTGCCGTCTTTGATGTAGCCCATGTACTCGGCGGCCCGCTCGTTCGTCTTCGCGTTGACGTGCCGCTCGAGCAGGCCGAGGAAGCCGGAGACCGTGCGGAGGGGAGCGCGGAGGTCGTGGGCTACGACGGAGGCGAAGCGCTCGAGCTCCTCGTTGGAGCGCTTGAGCTCGGCGGTGCGCTCCGCCACGCGGTCCTCCATCTCCAAGGTGAGCTGCATCAGCTCCTTGTTGGTCTGGGAGAGCTCGTCGTGCAGGTCCCGGACGTCCTGCTCGGCCGCCGCGAGGCGCTCTCTGAGGTCCCGCTCGCTCATCTCTGAGCGCCCTTGATGACGACCACCGTGGCGTCGTCCTGGTCCTTGCCCAGCCGCGCCAGCATGGCGTTGGCCGTCGCCTGTGCGCCGTCGCCGGACATGTCGGCCAGGTCACGCCAGTCCCAGCGGGAGGAGATGCCGTCGCTGTACATCACCATCTTCGAGCTCGCCGGATCCCAGGGGCCGCTGTTCACGGCCGGGGTCGGCGCGCGGGCTCCGAGGACTCCCCTTCGCCCGACCAGCTTCAAGGGCTCCGGGGTGCCGACGACCCGCGTGTCCACGTTTCCGATGCTCGCGTGGCGCACGGCGCCGGCCTCCCAGTCGAAGCGCGCGATCGCCATCACGCAGCCCCGCGTGGCGATGCACTCGCGCCCCACTCCCTGGAAGAGGGCCTTCAGCGGCAGCCGGTAGTGGGTCTCGAGGTAGGCGAGGGCCTTCTTGGTGGCTCGGTGGGCGTACTGGCCGTGCCCGAGCCCGTCGACGACCGCCACGAGGGCGTGGCTCTCCCAGGTCTTGATGAGCATGCCGTCGCCGTTGTGGGCCATGCCGGGGTGGGCCCTGCTCGCGCCGCCGATGTCCAGGGGACAGCGCGTGATCGCGCGCAGCCGCGGCCGCGAGGTCCTCGCGCACTCGATGCGGGTGCCGCCCACGGCGGCGACGGGGGAGGTGATGTCCAGCTCGTCCATCAGCCGGTGCACGGCGCCGAGGCCGGCCCCGAGGCTGCCTCCGGTCGAGAAGCCGTCGCTCACGGCGGCCTCCACGTCCGGGATGCCGGGCCCGCGGTCCTCCGAGACCACTCGCAGCCCCTTGTAGCCCTGCTCCTCGTAGGGGGAAAGGGTGATCGTGCCCCTGCCCGCGTGCTTGACGAGGTTGGAGGCCAGCTCGCTGACCGCCAGGGTGAGCTCGGTGGCGCCTACCTCGTCGAAGCCCAGCGCCCTGGCCAGGCCCCGCGCGGCTCTGCGCGCTCGGATGACGTCGGCCGGGTGGGAGACCTCGCCGGCCCAGCGGGGAGGCAACGACAAGTCAGCGCGCTCCCCGCCACTTACGGACGGTCACGGTCGTGCCTTCTCCCGGGATCGAGCTGATCTCGAGGTCGCCCATGAGCCTCTTGGCGCCGGGCAGGCCCATGCCGAGCCCCTTGGCCGTGGTGAAGCCGGGGGCGAGGACCTGCTCGACGTCCTCGATGCCCGGCCCCCTGTCCTCGAAGGTGAGCTCGATGGCGATCTTGGGGCCCTTTCGCTCCTGGCGCCAGCGCATGACCCCGACGCCGCCGCCGTGGACCACGACGTTGCGGGCGAGCTCGGAGGCCGACGTGACGATGCGCGTGACGTCCGTGCCGCGGAAGCCGAGGAGGGTCGAGGCCTCGCGCACCACCCTGCGGACCACCACGATGTCGCTCTCCGCCTCGATGCGGACCTCACCCGACATCGTTCGCCCACCCCTTGACCAGCTCGCCTTCCGAGTCGAGCAGGTCCAGCGCCCGGTCCACGTCGAGGGCGGAGCGGGTCCGCTCGATGACCAGGCCGAGCTGGGTGACGGTGATCGCGACGCCCGGCTGCATGCCCGCGATCACCGTGCGGCCGCCCATCAGGCGCACCATGTCGGCGGTCTCGACGATGGTCCTCGCGAAAAACGAGTCCAGGGTCTCGACGGTCGAGATGTCCAAGACGAGGCCGCGCGCCTCGACCTGCTCCATCACGTCCAGGATCTTCTGCTGGAGCACGTTCACGGTCGAGTCGTCGGGGTCGGGAGGCACCGTGACGAGCAGCACGTCGCGGACCTTCATGACCGAGATTCCTTCGCCGGCCATCACGCCCTCCTGTCGTTGTCGGGGTCCGAGACCATGTTGATGGCGATGCGCAGGCCCGCCTGCATCGATGAGCAGGTCTCCACCCGCGACAGGTCGATGCCGAGGTGGACCAGGGCTTGCGCTATCGACGCCCTGATCCCGGTCATGATCACCTGGGTGCCGAGCAGGTTGACAGCGTCGATGGTCGAGATGAGGTGCCTCGCGGTCGCGGTGTCGGCGGCCGGCATGCCGGTCACGTCGATTATCAGGACCTCGGCCCGGGTTTGGGCGACCTCCTCGAGCAGGACCTCCATGAGGCGCTCGGAGCGTTCTCCGTCGAAGGCTCCCACGAGGGGTGCGGCGAGCACTCCTTGCCAAATCCGCATCACCGGCGTTGAGAGGTGGGTCAGCTCCTCGGCCTGTCGCCGGAGCGCCTCGGTGCGCTCGCGCACGCGGTCCTCGAGCTCGTCGCGATGGGCAGCGAGCTGGTTCTCGAGCTTGATGCGCTCGGTGATGTCGCGGTCGATGCCGCGGTAGCCGAGCAGCTCGCCATCGGCGTCGAGGATGGGGGCGCCGCTGGTCTCGAGCACCACCTCGCGGCCGTCCGCGCGGAGGTTCAGGTTCTCGAGGCGGTGGAAAACCCGACGGGCCGCGATGATCTCGCCGAAAACCTGCCCGACCCGGGCCGCCTCCTTGGGCGGCATCAGGTCGAAGGGCGTCTTGCCGACGACCTCGTAGGGAGGCAGCCCGAGCATCTCCTCCACCTGGGGGCTGACGTAGGTGTAGACCCCGTTGGCGTCCACCTCCCAGGTCCAGTCACCCGTGCCCTCGACGAGCTCACGGAAGCGGTTGGCCTCCGAGCGCGCGAGCTCAGCGTCCTTCTGCATCTTGGCGATCTTCCGGTCGCGCTTGCGCAGCTCCGCTACCAGCGCTGCCTTGGTCATCGAGTCGTAGCGTTTCATCGGCACACCTCGCAGAGGTCTTCCGCGCCTCCGGTCTTCAGCGCTCCTTCCTGCGCACGACCTCGAGGCCCGCCCGGCGCAGGGCGAGCTTCAGGCCGGCCGAGAGAGAAGAGCGGGTCTCCACGTCCGAGAGATCGATGCCGAGGTGGACGAGGGTCTGAGCGATGGACGGCCTCACGCCGGTCAGGATGACGTCGGCTCCGAGCAGCCGCGCGGCGGTGATGGTCTCGATGAGGTGCTGTGCGGTGCGGGTGTCCACCGTCGGCACGGCGGTGATGTCCACGAGCGCGACCGGGGAGCTTGTCTCCACGATGGTCTCGAGCAGGCGCTCCATGAACTGCTGGGTGCGGTCGGTGGACATGGTGCCCACGAGGGGTGCGACGACGATGCCCTCCCAGATCTGCATGACGGGAGTCGAGACCTCCAGGATCTCCTCGGTCTGCGCGGCGATGCGGTCCTCCGCGCGCTTGCTGCGCAGCGCCTCGAGCATGGCCCCCGACAGGGCTTCGATGGCCTCCTGGTCCTCGAGGGTGTAGCCGCCCTCCTTGTTGCCGAGCGCGATCATGCCCACGACCTTGCCGTCCTCCTTGAGGGGGACGCCGAGGAAGGAGGTCATCTCCGGGTGCCCCTCGGGCGTGTCGGTGTGCTCGGGGTGGTTCAGGAAGGCTGCCGGGCCGTTGATGATCCGGGGCTTGCCTTCGGCCATGGTCCCTCGGTCCACGCCGCGGATGGGCATGTTCTGGATCACGAGCCGCGCTTGGCCCTCGGGCACGCTGCACGCATCCCAGCCGGGGTTGCTGATGGCGATGGTGTCGAAGAGACCCATCACGTTGATCTCCCCGAAGAAGCCGAACATGCTCTCGGTCAGCTCCTGAGCCACCTTCAGGCAGACCTCGCCCAGCTCCTCCTCGGTCTCGCAGCGTATGCGCTCCCTGAAGATCCGGTTCACCGAGGTGAGCACCCTCTTCTCCTGGGCCGACTGCGCGATAGCCTTCTGCTCCGCCGTAGAGCGCTTCCTGGGCATTTCTTCCTCCGGTTCCTCGAATCCCTTCCATCGAGCCGCGGCGCCTGTCTTTCCCGCCAGCAGCCGACTATCTCTCAAGCCGACATCGATCACAAGCAGCGTGGAGCCCGCGGCATCCCCGACCCCTCTGCATGATCTCGATGTCGCGCCAGTGACAGGGATGTCAGGGTGATGGCGCTTTTCAGCTCCCGACCCGATGCGGCTCGGTTGATGTTGTTGGCGCGACAACTGCTTGTCCTCAAAGGTGGTTTCCCGTTTTGCTGGCCCCAGCGGGAGCAGTCTGGCACGCTTGCTGCTTCTCAGGAGGTGCTGTCTCCCCGGAGGAGTGACATGAACGCACGCTACGTCCTTCCAATCGTCGTCGCCCTGGCCTCGCTGCTCGTCTCACTCGGCTGCGCCGACTCTCCGAGCAGCGGCCTGCCGGGCACACCTCCCGGCGCGGGTCCGGGCGCAGCGCAGACCGACCCCGGAACGCAGCCGGGGCCTGACGCCGGCTCGCCCACACAGCCCGGCCAGCCCGGCACCGGCGATCCGGTGCCCGTCGACCCGAACGCGCCCGAGCCGGGTGATCCCACCGAGCCGCAGCCGATCCCGGCCGTGGACCACAACCAGGAGGTCGAGGCCTTCGCCAGCGAGCTGAGCGCCGAGCTCACGCGCCTCGACGGGCTGGCCGCCGACGCCTTCATGGAGCAGTTCGCGCCCCCGAGCGAGCTGCAGCTCTCGGGCATCTCCTACGACCCGATGTCCTCGACCTACATGAGCGACATCGCCGAGCAGCTGAAGCTCAACGAGGCCGAGAAGGCCGCCATAGCCGAGCAGGGCTTCGCCGTCTCCGGCCGCCTCCGCTACGAGTCCTACGGCGCGGCATACGTCGACGTCTACCGCCGCCACCTGCCCGTCGTGCTGACCGCGGACAGCGTGCTGCACGCCCTCCACAAGTCCTTCGACAACATCTTGAAGATCGTGGAGACCACGGTGCTGCGGCCCTTGATGCTCGAGCTGCTCGCCGACGCGCACGGCGCCCTGAGCGCCCCGGCCGGTGACGACGCCGATCTGGCGGGGGCCGCCGCCGACGTGGACGTGATCCTCTCCGTGGCCCGCTCCCTGCTCGCCGGCGAGCCCGTGCCGGCAGCCGACGCAGCGAGCCAGGAGGAGGTCGACCGCCTGCTCGCCCTCGCGGCCGAGGAGAAGATGGTGCAGACCACGATCTTCGGGCGCAGCCGCAAGGTGGACTTCAGCCAGCTCAAGCCGCGCGGGCACTACACCGAGAGCGAGGAGCTCAAGACCTACTTCCGGGCCATGATGTGGCTCGGGAGGGTGGACCTGCGCCCCGTCGACCAGGTCCAGGATCACATGGACCAGGGCCTCGTCTTCCTGCGCCGCCAGATGCTCGGAGCGGTCCTGCTGACCACCCTGCTCGAAGAGAGCGGCGTCATGGAGGACTGGGCGAAGGCGGACGAGCTGCTCACGAAGATGATCGGCCGCCGCGACAGCCTGGGGCCTCCCGGCCTCCGCGCGTTCATGGACGAGCTCGAGCTGTCGGACCTCGAGGCCGTCGCCGCCGCCGATCCCGACGCTCTCTACGCCGGCCTGCTCGCCGGGGGATACGGGGCGCAGCGCATCCGCTCCCACTGGATCGAGACCAACCCCTACGCGACCGAGCCCGCGCCACTGCCGGTCTCCTTCCTGCTGATGGGCCAGCGCTTCACCGTGGACAGCCACGTCTTCAGCAACGTGGTCTACGACAGCGTCATCGTGGACGGCCAGAAGATCCCGCGCGTGCTGCCGATGCCCCTCGACGTCGCCTTCGCCCTCGGCAACGACGCGGCCACTCCGCTGCTCCGGGAGGAGCTCGAGCGCTTCCCCTACCAGGAGAGCCTCGCGCTCATGCGCTGGTACATGGACGGATACGACGAGGGCTTCTGGGCGGAGAGCCTCTACAACACCTGGCTGAGCGCGCTCCGGGCGCTGAACCCCTCGCTCCAGGACCCGGGCGCCCTGCCCGAGACCCTGCGCACCGAGGCGTGGCAGCGCAAGCTCTTGCACACCCAGCTCCAGAGTTGGGCGGAGCTGCGTCACGACACGTTGCTGTATGCGAAGCAGTCCTACACCGGCGGCATCGCCTGCGCGTACCCGGCCGGCTACGTCGAGCCCTACCCCGAGCTCTACGGCCGCATCGGGGCCTTCGCCCAGTCTTTCTCGGCCACGCTCAGAGGGCTCGGCAAGGACCGCCTCAAGTACATGGCGGACAAGCTCGATCGCACGGCCGAGATCATGGGCAGCCTCGAGGTCATGGCGAAGAAGGAGCTCGACGGCGAGCCCTTCGACGAGGCCGAAGAGGAGATGATGCGCACGCTCATCGACTTCGACCCGGGCTGCGGCGACCCCATCGTCTTCGGCTGGTACGGGGAGCTCTACGCGGGCGAAGGCGTGAAGGACCGCGACGTGATCATCGCCGACGTGCACACCAACCCCAACACGGGCCCGCTGCCCGGCCCCAACGTGCTGCACGTGGGAACGGGCGACGTCTACATGATGGTGCTGAGCATCGACACCTGCGACGGCCCCATGGCCTTCGCGGGCCCCGTGCAGAGCTACCACGAGGTGGACATCAAGGAGATCCGCCGCCTCACCGACGAGGAGTGGAAGGAGACGCACGACGCCGGAGAAGGGGCCGCGGTCCCGGCCTTCGAGGCTCCTCTGTGGCCGACCCCGCCGCTCACCGGTGAGTTCCAGCGGCCCTTCATGCCTCTGCCGGAGTAGTCGGGGCAGGCGGGCGAGCTCTCAGGCCCGCTCGTCGATCTCCTCGATGGCCTCGCCGGCGATCTCGGCCACGTCCTCGTTGGGGTCCTCGAGCAGCGCCTCGAGCGCCTCACGCGCGTCTCCGTGACCAATCTTCCCGAGGAGGTCGGCCGTGTCTCCGCGCAGGGCGGCGTCCTCGGCCTCGAGGACCGGCAGCAGGGAGCCCACGAGGGGATCGAGGCTCGCCCGCTCCTCCTCGAGAGCCTCCTCGACGGCCATCATCAAGGCGATTCGCAGGGAGGTGGCGCTGCCTTTCCAGGCCTGGACGAAGGCCGCGCCGCCGTCGGGAGTGGAGATCCTCGAGGCGGCATCCCCGAAGCGCCCCTGCTCGGCGAGGGAGATGAGCACGTCTCTGGCGTAGGCGGCGTCATCTCTGCCGAGCAGGCGGTCCACCAGCTCCGCCGGGGTGTAGGCCCCGGTTATGCCGAGCTCACGGTCCACGAGGGTGAGCGGCACGGAGCGCACGCCGTAGCGGGTGGCGAGCTCCGTCTCCACCTGGGCGTCCACGAGGGACACGGTGACGAGCGGCGAGGCCTCGGCGACCATGTCCGCCGAGCGCACTGCGCTGGCGCAGAAGGGGCAGCCCGCGCCGATGAAGATGAGGAGCTCGGCGGGCCTGCTCAGCCCGGTGAGCCGTGGTTCGAGGTCGGAAGCGGAAGTGGTCATCGGTGGCTTCTACCTGCCGGGGGCCGAAGGTCAAATGGGGGCGCGCGACGCAGATGGGCACAGCCAGGGCGGGTTGACCAGCGAGCGCTCGCTGTAGAAGCCCGGCGGTCCGAGCTCTGCGTAGCCCCGCGAGAAGAGCGCCCCGCGGGCGGCCTGGCAGAGGTGGCAGGGGCCGGCGTAGGTGGGGTCGGGCTCGAAGCCGACCTCGCGCGCGAGCTCCACGAGGCCTGCTACGCCGTCTTCGACAAGGGCGGCGAGGAGAGGGTAGCGGTCGAGCTCCACCTCGCCCGGCACCTCGGCGAGGGGCAGGGCGATGCCGGCGCACAGGCCGGGCACGTAGCGGCCCTCGAGGTCCACGTGGAAGTGGCTGGTGTCTGCGAGGCGCCCGCGGCAGGGGGCTGCGTCGAGCAGGCGCTCCCACGGGACGCAGCGCCCGTAGGCGTGTTGGAAGCCGGCGGCCCGGCCCGCGGGGATGAGCCCGTAGCGCAGGGCGATGGTGAGGGCGTAGCCGTCGCCGCGCTTGGAGATGAGGGCGTCGAGGTCGAGGCGCTCGTCTCGAGGAGCGGCCTTCAGGTCCGGGACGAAGCCGGGGACCCAGAGGAAGGCGCCCTCGGGGAGCAGGCGCTGGGCCGCCTCGGCCGCGGTGAAGGTTCGGGCCGGGGGCACGTGCTCGGCGTGGAAGGGGGAGACGCTGACGAGCAGGCAGGGGAGGCCGGCGTCCTCGAGGCGGGCGAGGAGCTGCTCGGCGCGGGAGCGGCTCGTGGCCCACGAGGCGTTGGTCTCTACGTACTCGAGGGCGAGGCCGCGCTCGCGAATCCCCCTGACGGCCTGCTCGAGGAGGTCGAGGTGCAAGAAGGGCTCGCCGCCGCCGATGTGGAGGCGGGCCATGGGGGCGCGCTCGGCGAGGAGGTCGAGCGCCACGTCGAGCCGGCTCGCGTCGGGTGCGGCGCGGTGAGGGCTGCTGCCGTAGAGGCAGTGGCGGCAGCGCGACGAGCAGCGCCAGCTCAGGCAGAGCCCTCCTCCGTAGAGGGGGCCTATGGTCAGGCTCCCGCTCAAGCGGCGTCCGGTCCGTCTTCGGCCTCCGTGACCTTGACGCAGCGGATGCCGTCACCTCGCCTCGCCGGGGCGAAGCAGCCCAGGCAGGAAACGCAGGCCGCGGGCGTGTCGTCGCCGAAGGCCCAGCGCCTCGGCAGGTTGGGCTCGCGGATCAGCGGGCGGCTCATGCTGAAGTAGTCGGCCTCTCCGGTGGCGAGGATCTCGCGCATGCGGCCGGGGGAGCGGAGACCTCCGACGAGCATGAGCGGCACCCCCGGCGCCGCCGCGCGGATAGCCCGGGCCTGGGGCAGGAAGTAGGCCTCGTCCTCCACGCTCAGGATGTCCGGGCGGGCCGCGCCGAGCTTGCCGGAGCCGGGCGTCCCCCCCGAGACCTCGATGGCGTCGACACCCCGCTCGGCGAGGGCCGCGGCGAGGTGGCAGGAGTCCTCCTCGGTGGTCGAGCCCTCGAGGAAGTCGTGGGCGTTCAGCTTGATCATCACCGGGAAGTCGGGGCCTGCGGCGGCGCGGACGGCGTCGTAGACCTCGAGGCAGAGGCGCGCCCGGTTTTCGAGGCTCTGACCGTAGCGGTCCTTGCGGCGGTTGCGCCGCGGGGAGAGGAACTGTGCGAGCAGGAAGCCGTGGGCGCCGTGGAGCTGGACCCCGTCGAAGCCGCACTGCTTCAGGCGTAGCGCGGCGTCGGCGAAGGCGGCCGGGAGGCGCTCCACCTCCTCGGTCTCGAGCTCCCGGGGGCGCGTCTTGTAGCCGGGGTCGTCGATCGCGCTCGGCGCCGCCGGGCCCACCTCCGGCAGGGCCTGCCCGCCGCCGTGCACGATCTGGCCCACGAGCTTGCCGCCGGCGCCGTGCACCACCTCGGCGAGGCGGGCCAGGCCCGGCACGCACTCCTCGGCGTAGGCGCCGAGCTGGCCCGGCGACGAGCGCCCGTCCTCGCGCACGTAGAGGAAGCTCGAGATGATGAGCCCCACCTCGCCTTCGGCCAGGTCCCGGTAGAGCCAGAGCAGGCGCACCGTGGAGCGGCCGGCGGAGTCGGCGAGGCCCTCCCAGGTCGCCGAGCGCACGAGGCGGTTTCTCAGCTCGAGTGAGCCGATGGTGGTGGGCTCGAAGAGGTCCGGCATAGCTCCTCCTGTGGACCCACGGTACAACGCCGGGGCCGTGCGGGGAAAGCGGGCTCGCCCCGGAATCCTGGTCCCGGTCCTGGTCCGGTTTGCCACCGGGCCAATAGCCGCCTACGGTTTCCCTGGCCATGCGAAGCACTCTCCTCTTCTCGCTGCTCCTCGCCGCGGCCATGCCCTTCGCCGCCGCTTGCACGGGAGCCCAGGACTCCGGATCGAAGGAACCCGTCGAGGTGCCTGTCGACGCCGGGCCGGCTGACTCCTCCGGCGGCCCTCGTGACGTCGACCCCAGCGGCCGGGATCAGAGCTCGGGCATAGAGGACGAAGACGCAGCGGACCCGGCCGGGGAGCACTTCGGGGAGCCTTGCGTCGGGAACTCCGACTGCGGCGAGGGCGGCTGGTGCGTGAGCGGCCCCGACGGGCGCGTCTGCACGGTCACCTGTGTCGACACGTGCCCCGAGGGCTTCGGCTGCGCGGCCGTCGAGGGCATGGGCGGAGACCTCATGTTCCTGTGCGTCCCTGCCGAGGCCGTCGTGTGCGCCGAGTGCGTCACCCCCGAAGACTGCCCCGGGTCGGCCGTCTGTGCGGCGGGGGCCGGGCCGGAGGGAGAGCCCCTCTGCCTGCTGCCCTGCTCCGGCGCCGAGGCACACTGCCCCGATGGCTTTGGCTGCGGCGAGCGCGCCGTCGCCGGTGGCACGAGGGTCTGGGTGTGCGTGCCGAGCGGCGGCGCTTGCTGCGCGGAGCGGAAGGAGGGGGCGCTGGACTCCTGCGAGATCGAGAACGCCCACGGCGTCTGCCCAGGCGTGCGGCGCTGTCGGGGCGCGGAGGGGTGGAGCATCTGCGGCGGCGTCGAGCCGGCGGCCGAGATCTGCGACGGGGCAGACAACGACTGCGACGGGCGCATCGACCAGGGCCTCGGCGAGGGTTGCCGGTGCGGCGACGGCGCGTGCCTGGTGCTCGCCGGCGAGAACCACCGCACCTGCCCGGCGGACTGTGCGGCCTGCGGAGACGGCATCTGCTCGCCGGGGGAGAACCCCTCGCTCTGCCCGACGGACTGCTGTGCCGGCCCCGGCGGGAGCGCCGGCTGCGGGGATGGCCGCTGCATGGGATACGCCTGCGGCGAGGACCCCACGACCTGCCCCGCGGACTGCGGGACCGCCTGCGGCGACGGCGTCTGCGGGCGCGGAGAGTCGCCGCGCTCCTGCGCCAGGGACTGCGGACGCGACGCCTGCGGCAACGGTGAGTGCGAGCCGGGCGACGGCGGGCCACGGGGCTGCCCGGAGGACTGCGGCAGCGCGTGCGGTGACTGCGTCTGCGAGCCTGGTGAGGGTTTCGCGGCCTGCCCCTTGGACTGCGGCTACTGCGGCGACGGCACCTGCAGCCCCTGCCCCCGCGCGCACGAGCAGGAGACCTGTCCGACCGACTGCCCGGGCCCGCGCGACGAGCGCTGCAACGGCAAGGACGACGATCAGGACGGCGAGACCGACGAGGAGACCTGCCCCGACCTCAGCCCCTGCGCCACCTCGCGCTGCGACCCTGCGCTCGGCTACTGCGTCTTCGAGGCCGGCCGCGACGGCATCCCCTGCGACGACGGCAGCGCGTGCACGGCCGAGGACCGCTGCAGCCATGGCGCCTGCGCCGGCTCGGAGCCGGTGCCCTGTGACGACGGCAGCGCCTGCACCACGGACTACTGCGAGCCGTCGTCGGGCTGCCGCAACGACTGGCTCGAGGGGCCCTGCGACGACGGCGACCCCTGCACCCTCGAGGACATGTGCGAGGAGGGGCTGTGCCGGCCCGGAGCCCGGCCTGCCTGCGAGGACGGCGACCTCTGCACCGACGACGTCTGCGACGAGGCCGGCCTGTGCTCCTTCCCCTACAACGAGGCGCCCTGCGACGACGGCAACGCCTGCACGGACGCCGATCGCTGCAAGAAGGGCCGCTGCGTGGGGTGGATCGCCGTCGAGTGTGACGACGGCGATCTCTGCACCAACGACCGCTGCGAGCCCGAGACCGGCTGTGTCTTCGAGCCGAGCGGGGAGCCCTGCGACGACGGCGACGCCTGCACCACGGAGGACCGCTGCGTCGAGGGCGGGTGCGCCGGTTCCGAGATGGACTGCGACGACTCCAACCCCTGCACCGACGACGGCTGCCTCCCCGGCAGCGGCTGTACCCACGAGCCCAACAGCGAAGCCTGCGACGATGGCGACGCTTGCACCACCGGCGACGGGTGCTCGGAGGGCACCTGCGCGAGCACCGGCGCCCTCGAGTGCGAGGACTCGGAGCCGTGCACGGACGACGGCTGCGATCCGAGCAGCGGCTGCACCTTCGAGCCCAACACGGCCCCCTGCGAGGACGGCGACGCCTGCACCGAGAACGACCGCTGCGAGGGGGACACCTGCCGCGCCGGCG
>CAZQPP010000231.1:0-11986 GCA_964594295.1 uncultured Myxococcales bacterium
GTTTAAGCAGCTGTGGGTCGTCGGCTCGGAGATGTCTCGGGTTGTGACGTTGGCGTCGTCGCAGTCCTCGTCTTCAAGGCACTCGCCGTGGCAATCCTCGCCGTTCGGATCCACCTCCACCGAGCGGCACCCGAGCATCGGGATGCAGACGTGCCTCGTGCACGGGTCGCCGTCGTCGCAAGGCGAGGGGTCAGGCGCGAACACGCACTCTCCGGTCGCCGGGTCGCATGAGTCCGTGGTGCAGGGGTCGCCGTCGTCGCAGCTCCTCCGAGCGATCACGCACTCGCCGAGGACGGGGTGGCACCAGCTCAAGGAGCAGAGGTCGGGAGCGGCGCAGACGACGGGCTCGTTGACGCAGTAGCTGTCGTAGCCTCCTGAAGTCTCCTCGCAGCGGTCGGCGGTGCAGGGGTCGCTGTCATCGCAGGCCGGATCGTCCGGCACCGATCCGAAGCGGCCGCAAGGATGGTGACAGCCCAAGTACGGGTCCGGCTCGTGGACACAGTCGCCGGTGTCCGCATCGCAAAGGTCGATCGTGCAAGGGTCTCCGTCCCGACACAGCTTCCACACATGCCTGCAGCTCCCGTCGGCGTAGTCGCACCTGTCGACCGTGCACAAGTCGCCGTCGTCGCAGCACTCCGGGCCGTCGCACTCAGGCGCGGTCTTGGACACGAAGGTGCAGGCTCCGGTCTCCTGGTCGCAGCGGTCCACGGTGCAGCTGTTGCCGTCGTCGCACGGGCCCGGCGCGGAGGCGCACCGCCCGGTCTCTTCGTCGCAGTAGTCGATGGTGCACTGCAGCTCGTCGTCGCACTCGGTTGGCCTCTGCTTGCAGCGCCGCTCGGGCTTCTCCTCGGTCGGGTCGCAGTAGTCCACGGTGCACCGGTCGCCGTCGCTGCAGCGCATCGGCGCAAAGAGGCACTCGCCGGCGTCCGGCCTGCAGTAGCCGATGGTGCAGGGATCGCCGTCGTCGCAGACCTTCGCGCCGTGATCGCAAGCACCCGTGGCGGTGTCGCAGCGGTCCGTGGTGCAGAGGTCCTTGTCCTCGCAGTCACGGTCGGAGGTGCAGAGACAGGAGCCACGCGCGATGTGCCGGCAGGCGCTTGTCGGGACGGCCGGGTCGAAGCCCTCGGGCAACACGAGGCTGTCGCAGCTGTCGCTGGTGCAGGGGTCGTTGTCGTCGCAGTCGACCGGCTCGTGCCCGCACCCGACCGGGGCGGTGCGTTGGTCGCAGCTGTCGATGGTGCACGGGTCGCCGTCGTCGCAGATCCTGGGAACATGGCGGCAGGTCCTCCTGCCGCTCCGGTCCGGCTCGCAGCTGTCGACGGTGCACCCGTCTTCGTCGTCACACTCGGCGTCGCCGGTGCAGGCGCAGCTCCCGACCGGGTCACCGAGCTCGCGGCGCACGCAGCCTCCCTGGCTCCGCGAGCAGAAGTCGTGGGTGCAGGGGTTGCCGTCGTCGCAGTCGAGCCTCTCGTGAGCGCACCTGTGATCCCGCGTGCAGTAGGCCGCGACGCACGGGTCGCCGTCGTCGCAGTCGGCGTGCCACCGGCACTCCGGGCAACCTCCTGTCCTGAGCGGCACCTGGCTGCAGCCCTCGCCGGGGTCGCACACGGCGATCGTGCAGGGGTCCTCGTCCTCGTCGCAGGAGCGGCGGAAGTGGGAGCAGCCTCCCGTCGCGGGCTCGCAGGAGTCGACAGTGCACGCGTCGCCGTCGTCGCAGTGCTCGTCGCGGAGGCACGAGCAGTGCCCGAGGGGCTCGTGCACGCACTCGCCGCCGCCTTCGGAGTCGCAGTAGTCGACGGTGCACGGATCTGCATCGTCGCACCGCAAAGGTGCGTGGCTGCACTTTGCGTCGACGGGGTGGCAGGTGTCCACGGTGCACGGGTCGTTGTCGCTGCACTGCTTCGGCACGTTGACGCAGCCCCGGCTCGGCCAGCAGGAGTCCCGAGTGCACTTGTCGCCGTCGTCACAGCTGCGCTCGGTCACGGTGCACACGCCGAGGACCGGATCGCAGAAGTCCGTGGTGCACGGGTTGCCGTCTTCGCACTCTAGAGGTTGGCTCACGCAGCTCCCGGTCGCCGGGAGGCATCGGTCGATCGTGCACGGATCGCCGTCCGCGCAGTCGATGACGCTGTGCGCGCACGCCCCGGTTCTCCGGTCGCAGCGGTCGACGGTGCACGGGTTCCCGTCGTCGCAGTGCCCGAAGACGCGCTCGCAGGCGCCCGTGAGGGGGCTGCAGATGTCGATGGTGCAGAGGTCGTCTACGGGCTCCTCCTGACAATCGAAGTCGAAGGTGCAGGGTTCGTCGCAATAGAGCTCCCCGATGCCGAAGACGTGGCTGCAGCCGTACTGTGGATCACAGATGTCCCTGGTGCACCGGTCGGAGTCGTCGCAGTCGAGGGGCTCGTTCTTGCACGTGCTTGGGTGGGACTCCGTGTCGCAGGTGTCGACGGTGCACGCGTCGTAGTCTTCGCAGTGCTCGTCGGCGTAGCACTCGCCGCACTCCTCGTTGTAGGTGCGAGCGGAGTCACAGCCGACGGCGGGAGAGCAGCGGTCGACGGTGCACGGGTCGCCGTCGTCGCAAGAGGCGGGCTCGAAGAGGCAGTCGCCGCTCTCCGAGTCGCAGCGGTCGTCGGTGCAGGCGTTCAGGTCGTCGCAGGGGATCTCGATGGAGTCGCAGACACCCTCGTCGTTGCAGAAGGAGAAGATGCACGGATCGTCGTCTCTGCAGGAGATCGGCTCGTATTGGCATTCCGAGTCCACCCCCGTGCCGACGCAGGTGTCGATGGTGCAAGGGTCGCGGTCGTCACAGATGCTCGGTTCGTCTGAGCAAACGACACAGATGGGATAGTACTCGCACATGCCCGTTGACGGGTCGCAGTAGCCGATGGTGCAGGGATCTCCGTCCCTGCAGTCGACGGGCGCGTAGACGCAGCCTCGGACGGCGAAGCTGCAGTAGTCGATGGTGCAGAGGTCCCCGTCGTCGCAGTCGACCGGGATGTACAGACACCTGCCGGTGGCCTCGTCGATCTTGTCTACGAAGGCGCCCGCCTCCTCGTCCCAGACCCCGGTGCAGGGGTCCAGATCGTCGCAGGGGATGAGCAGGAAGTAGCACTCGCCCGTGAGCGGATTGCAGTGATCCTCGGTCTCCGGCCGGCCGTCCCAGCAGAACTTGAGCTCGTGCTCGCAACCGATGAAGGGGTCGCAGGAGTCGGTCGTGCAGAGGTTCTTGTCGTCGCAGTCGAGCGGCGGATTGGCGCAGTGGGCTTCGGCCTCGTCGATGGGGACGCACTTGTCCTCGGTGCAGAAGTCGCCGTCGGCGCAGAGCAGGGGCTCGTTGATGCAGCCGCCGTCGAAGGGGCTGCAGAAGTCGAGGGTGCAGGGCTCCCCGTCGTCGCAGTCGAGGGGGCGCCTGAAACACTCCCCGGTCGTCGGGTCGCAGCCGTCCTCCGTGCAGTCGTCCTCGTCGTCGCAGCTCTTCCAGACGTGCGTACAGTAGACTTCGCACGGGGCACCGGCGAGGAGCGCCTCCACGTCGCACAGGTCGAGGGTGCACAGGTTGCCGTCGTCGCACACCGACCGATGCCGGCACCAGCCGGTCAGCGGATCGCACTCGTCTTCGGTGCAGGGCATCGTGTCGTCGCAGTCCTTGGCAAAGGACAGGCACTCGCCCGTGAGAGGGTCGCAGCGATCGTGCGTGCAGAGGTCGCCGTCCTCACAGTCGCGCCGCGGGAAGCTGCACTCGCCGGTCATCGGGTCGCAGATGTTCTCGGTGCAGAAGTCGGCGTCGAGGCACAGCGCCTGGATGTGGTAGCAGCCGCGCTGCGAGTCGCAGGCGTCGCTGGTGCAGATGTTGTCATCGTCGCAGTCGCGCGCCACGAACTCGCAGCGCCCGACATTGTGGTTGCAGCTCCCGACCGTGCAGGGGTCGCCGTCGTCGCAGATCGTGTCCGTGTAGAGACACGCGCGGCCATCTGCGACGCACTCGCCGACGGTGCAGTCGTTGCCGTCGTCGCAGGTGACGTCGGACGAGCAATGGGCCGGAACGCACCTGGGAATGTGCCAGGCGGCGCACTCACCGGTGGACTCGTCGCAGTACTCGACCGCGCACGGGTTCAGGTCGTCGCACTGCCGATCCTCGAAGAGGCAGAAGCCCGTCGAGACATCACACGCGCCGACCTTGCACGGGGGAGCGACATCCTGGCACTCCCGGTGGCTGTCGCACCCGCGGCAGCCACCTGGGATGTCGAACTTGGGTAGGTGGGTGCAGCCAATGGCTGGGTCGCAGACTTCGGTCGTGCACGAGTCGCCGTCATCGCAGTCGACCTCGGCGATCACCTGGCACTCGTGGTTCTCGTCGCAGGTGCTGACGGTGCAGAGATCTCTCTCGTTGCACTGGTAATCGAAGTCGCAGCATCCCTCCTCGGGCAGGTGGATGCAGCCCACACTGGGCTCGCAGTAGTCGCGGGTGCAGTAGATGTTGTCGTCGCAGGTCCTGGGGAAGTGCACGCACTCGCAGGCCACCGGGTTGCAGGTGTCGACGGTGCACATGTCCTCGTCGTCGCAGTCGCTGTGGCTGGCACAGACCTCGCACGTGAACCGGGCGTCGTCTCCTCCCGGGTCTGTGCCGTCGCTCTCTGCCCCGTCCTTCGCGTCGAGCGGGGCGAGGGCGTCGAGCCCGCTGTCGCCGGTGTCGGCGGTGCCGTGGTGGTCCGCTTCTTCGCTGACCTCGGGTGCGTCGGCGCCAGCGAGGTCGTGCTCGAGACCGGGGTCGGTGCCGGTGTCGGAGCCAGGATCGGAGCCAGCGTCGGAGCCAGCGTTGGTGCCGGGGTCGGAGCCAGGGTCGGTGCGCGACTCGGATCCGGGGTCCGAGGCCGGAGCGAGGACCGGAGCCGCATCCTGCGAGCTCTCCGAGAGGGGCCAGTTCTCGCAGCCCCACGCGCTCGCGCACAGCCACGCCGCGCACAGCAGCACACACTTGCTCCGTCGGCTCCCGATCTCCCGCATCAAGACCTCGTCTCGATCGGCTGGAAACATGGTCTCAAACCGGAACACCAAGATCACGTGTTGGAGCCCAATCTCGCACCGAAGCTCAGTCTTTTCAGCGCATTGTGTGGATCACTCCAAGAGCCCTCTTCTCATGCCCGGCCGAGGAGCAGGTCCAGGCGCCCCACGCGCCCCGAGCGCACGCCCGTGACACGCCACGCCGTGATGCCCGCGAGCGCGCCCATCTCCAGCGTGAGCCCGAGCCACGCGCCGGGAGCGCCCCACCCGAGCCACAGGCCGAGGCTCAGGCTGAGGGGAACCGTCAGGCCCCAGCTCGCGGCCGTGGTCAGCACGAAGGTGAAGCGCGTGTCGCCCGCGCTCCTGAGGGCGCAGAGGTGCACCATGGCGACGGCGTCGAGGACCTGGAAGGCCGCCGCGAAGAGCATGAGCTGCCCTGCGAGGGCCGCCACGCGCGGATCACGCGTGAACAGGGAGCAGATGGCCTCGCCTCCGACCAGGAAGACGAACCCGCAGGTGCCCATCAGCGTGACCGCGAGCCAGCGCGCCGAGCGGATGGTGCGCGCCGCCGTCCGAGGGCGACCGGCGCCGAGGTACCGACCCACGAGCACCCCACCTGCTTCGGACAGGCCGTAGCCGGGCAGGAAGGAGAGGCTCGCTATCTGGATCACTATCTCGCTGGCCGCGAGGTGGACCGGGCCTACCCGGGCGAGCACGACGTTCATCATCACCCAGGCGATCACCGCCAGCAGGGACTGTGCGCCGGCGGGCAGGCCCACCGAGACGGAGTCGCGAAGCACCCCGAGGCTCGGCAAGCGCGGGCGCCCGAAGCGCCGCAGGTACTGCACGCCGTAGAGCAGGCACATGAGCCCCGAGCTGGCCACCGTGGCCCACGCCGCGCCGGGCACGCCGAGGGCCGGCACGGGGCCGGCGCCGAAGATCAAGACGACGTCGGCGACGGCGTTGATGGTGTTGCCGGCGAGGCTCACCCACATGCGGCTGCGCATGTCGCCGATGCCCTGGAGGCCGCTCATCAAGCCGAACGCCGTCAGCGTGAGGGGCAGGCCGAAGGCGCGGATCTCCAGGTAGGAGACGGCGTGGGCGCCGATGGCCGTGGCACCTTCGCTGTCGCCGACGAGGAGGCCAAGGACCGGCCCGGCGAAGCTCGCGAGCAGCACACAGCTGACGAGCCCGGACACCAGCCCTACGAGCACACCGGCGCCGGCTGCCCGCCGCAGGCGCTCCCGGTCGCCGGCGCCGTGGCTGGCCGCCACGAGGGCCTGGGAGCCGCTGATCAGGCCGCGGAAGAAGGCGATGAGCGTCCAGGCCACGGAGACGGCCAGGCCGACTCCCGCCTGGGCGCTGGTGCCGACGTGCCCCATGAGCAGGGTGTCGACCACGCCCATCAAGGTGAATGAGAGCATGCCTACGGCCAGCGGCCAGGCCATGCCCGCCACTTCCTTTTTTCCGCCTGGGCCGAGCATCTTGGGGTTTCTCGAGGCTGGGCCGGGGAGCGCGGGCCGGGAGGCGCTCTATGTGTTCTCCAAAAACGCCAAGGCCGGCTCGCGCTGCGAACCGGCCTTGGTGGAGAGGGGTGGTTCGCTCGCGCTACGGCATACGGGTGCCGTCGCAGATGTCCGCGATCGGCGGGGAACCGATGCGGGGCATATTTGCCTTGGGCTGGAACACGCTGTTGCCTCCGTGGGCAGCGTTTTGGAGGGGAGCGAACCTGAGCTTCGAAGTCTGCAAACCGCGGAAACGAATGTCAAGGGTCCGGTCTGGCGCGGCCTCAGCGGCGCCGGCGGGAGCTCGCGGCGACGAGGCGGTCGACGAAGTCCGGTCCCTGCGTCCCGAAGATCGCCCGGATGGTGCCTCTCTTGTCGATCAGCACCGGGTGCGCCGCCGCCTTCCCTTGGATGCACGAGACCTTTGCCGACCGGGCTGGGCCGCTTCGTGCTCCCCCTGATAGCCTCCTCGAGCATGTGGAAGTCAGTCGTGCTCAGCAGAGCGGTGGCGACAGCCCCGCTCCTCATGTTCCTCGGGCTCCTTTCCTGCAGCGGCGCTGCGGAACGAGAACCCGCCGACGTCGTGGAGCCTCGCGACGAGGTGGTCGCTGACGTCTCGGGGCGGGACGCCGACGACGGAGGGGAGGCCTCGGACGCCGCGGACACCGCGGACACCGCGGACACCACGGATGCCGAGCACGCAGACGTTGCGATGGACGTGTCAGCCGCCACGGACGCCGCGGATGTCGTAGACGCTGCGCTGGAGCCGGTGAGCGATCACAGCTTCGCCTTCGGGCTCTCCACCCACCTCTCCACGAGCGACCCCCACCGACGCCGACAGGAGCTCGAGCTCAACCGCCAGGCTGGAGTCGAGCTCCTGCGCCGGGACTTCCACTGGCACGTCATCGAGCCCGAGGACGACCGCTTCGAATTCGACGCTTACGACACGATCGTCGACGAGGCCGCCGAGCAGGGTCAGAGCTTCATCGGGCTGCTGGTCTACGGCGTGGGCTGGGCGATGGAGGAGAGCAACCACAGCTCCATCGACCCCGCGGACTTCGCCGACTACGTCTTCCACACGGTCGAGCACTTCCGGGGCCGCGTGAGCCGGTGGGAGGTCTGGAACGAGCAGAACTGGGTGCGCTTCTGGGAGCCCAAGCCGGACCCGGCCGCCTACGGCAGCCTGCTCAAGGCAGCGTACGAGGCCGCGAAGAGGGCCGATCCGGAGTGCACGGTCGCCTTCGGCGGCCTGGCCCCTTCGGACTTCCTCTTCGGCGAGCACTGGAAGTTCTTAGAAGACGTCTACGCCGCCCACCCCGACATCGGCGAGCACTTCGACGCGCTCGCGATCCACCCCTACACCATGTTCCAGCAGCCCTCCCCGGAGCAGGAGACGCGGGGCGGCTCGGTGCCGGCCCTCGTCCGCTACGCGCGCCTCATCCTCCACCGCCACGGGGACGGCGACAAGGCGATCTGGATCAGCGAGCTCGGGTGGCCGGCATGTCCGTGCCCGCCCGTGGAGCCTCCGGCGGCGCCCGTTCCCAACGTGAGCTACGAGGAGCAGGCGCGTTACCTCGTGCGCTCCTTCGTGCTCGCCATCAGTGAGGGGGCCGAGGTCCTGCTCTGGTACACCTTCCGCGACGGGGCCGGCGGGGCGTCGCCCTCGAGCGAGTCCTACTTCGGGCTGGTGCAGTACGACGCCGATCCGGCCGCCGAGCCCGGGCCGGAGCCCAAGCCCGCCTATCACGCGTACGCGACGATGACGGCCATGCTGGGTGGTCAGATCTTCCGGGCCGACCTTCGCGAAGACCTCGTCCTGGCCGAGTCGGAGTATGCCTTCCGCTTCACCGACGAGCAGGGGAAGCGCTGGGTGGACGTCCTCTGGTCGGCCTCCGCGGGAGACGGCGTCGACGTGGAGATACCCGTCGGAGACGCAACCTCCGTCGCGGTGCGGGACATGATGGGGGCGGCGCTGACGGCGGACCCGGAGGCCGGCCGGATCACGCTGAAGCTGACCGGCGATCCAGTCTACCTGATCCGAGAGTAGCGCGCGCTCAGGGCAGGCCGAGACAGCGGGCGTCCAGGATCTCCAGGCCGGCGTAACGTGAGGCCAGGAACACGAGCGGACCGCGCGTCACCACGTCGCTCGGGTCGCCGAGCACGCGCCGTGCGGCCAGCACCTTGAGATCGGCAGGGTCGCTCGCGTCGACGACGGTCTCAGAGGCCCGGGTCTGGGCGGAGATAGCCGCGCGCGCCCTCGACGAGGAGTAGCTACTCCCCGCCGCCGCCCGACCGGATGCCCAGGTCCTTCATCCAGCGGTAGATGGTCTTGCGCGGCACGTTCATGCCGCGGGACAGGGCTCGCACGCTGCCCCCGTGGTCTGCGAGGCGGGCTTTGAGCTCCTCGCGCGTCGGCCGAGGGGTGGGCGGCTTGCGCTTCTTGCGTCCGAAGAGGCCTGCCGGCTCGGGCGCGTCGCCGTCGCCCTGCTCGAGGGTCTCACGAACGGCTCGGGAGAGCTCCAAGACCTCGCGGCTTGCGTTCTCGATGAGGGCGCGGTTCACGACGGCGAGCAGCTCGCGCACGTTGCCCGGCCAGGTGTGGCGGAGCAGCGCGGTGGCGAGCTCCATCGACAGCGCCCGGCCCTCGCCTCCGGAGAGGGCGAGCCCGTGGCGCACCAGCAGGGGGATGTCCTCGGGGCGCTCGCGGAGGGCCGGCACGCGGATGACCCACCGCGCCATGCGCATCCACAGGTCCTGGCGGAAGTCTCCGGCCGCGACGGTGTCGGTGATTGTGGGCGGCGCGGCGAAGATGAAGCGCGCGTCGGCGGTGCGCGGCCGGTCCTCGCCCACGCGCCGGTACTCGCCCGTCTCGAGGAGCCGCAGCAGGCTCTGCTGGAAGCGCGGGGTGGCGTCGGCGATCTCGTCGAGCATCAGGGTGCCGCCGCGGGCGGTCTCGACGAGCCCGTCACGGTTCTCGACCGCGCCCGTGAAGGCCCCTCGCCGGTGGCCGAAGAGCTCGCTCGCGAGGAGCTGGTCTTCGACGGCGCCGCAGTTGGTGAGCACGAGCTCGCCGCGACGCCGGCTCCGGCGGTGGACAAGCTCGGCGACGCGCTCTTTGCCGACGCCGGTCTCTCCGAGCAGGACTACCGGCGTGTCGTGGGTGGCCACCTGCTCGGCCTGGCGAAGCACCTCGGCCATCTGCGCGCTGCAGCCCACGATCCCGGGGTCCTCGAAGACGCGCGGCGCCTTGGTGCTCCTGTGCACGAGGAGCAGCACGTCACCCACACGGAGCACGTCGCCGTGGGCGAGGGTGGTGCGCTCGACCCTCTCGCCGTTGACCCAGGTGCCGTTGCGGCTGCCGAGGTCGGTGACCTCCACCGCCCTCGTCGAGACGTCGATGCGGGCGTGCTCGCGGGAGACGCGAGCGTCGCTGAGCACGCCCGGCAGGCAGCAGCGTGGAGTCCTGCCGAGCATCAGCGCCCTGCTCGAGTCGAGGACGCGGCTCGCCGCGAGGAAGCTCGGGTCCGGGTGGTGCGCCACCGTCAGGTGCAGCTTCTCGGCGAGCTCGGGTGAGGGCCTCGACCCGGCAGAGGCCGTCTGGGTAGTTCCGTCAACCATAGTGGGCGGGCCCGAGCGTACCGCGCCGGGCGCGTGGAGGGAAAGCGGTCGAAGGGGTAGGCTTGGGCAACTGCACGGTCTGCGAACCTACCCGCCCCGCATCCCCCGGCCATGGCCCACCCCTTCGTACCCCGCCGCTGCGGCACCTGCGGCAAGATCTACAGCGGCGAGGAGCGCTTCTGCCCCCTCGACGCGAGCCCGCTCGTGCTGCTCGAGGACGATGATCCCTGGGTTGGGAAGCTCGTGGGCGGGCGCTTCCGCGTCCAAGAGCGTATAGGCGCGGGCGGCATGGGCGCGGTGTACCTGGCGGTCCAGGAGCCCGTGGAGAGGCGCGTCGCGCTCAAGGTGCTGCTCCCGCGTCACGGGGCCGATCCCGTGGCGAAGGCCCGCTTCTTGCGCGAGGCGAAGATAGTCAGCCGGCTGAGCAGCCCTCACACGGTCACGCTCTACGACTTCGGCGAGGAGGAGCACGGCCAGCTCTACCTGGCCATGGAGTACCTGGAGGGGCAGACGCTGGCCGCCCGCCTGCGCGCGCAGGGCGCGCTGCCGCTCAAGAACACGCTCTCGATCATGGGCTCGGTCGCCGAGTCCGTCTCCGAGGCGCACGCGGCGGGCCTGGTGCACCGGGACCTCAAGCCCGCGAACGTCTTCTTGACCGTGACCCACAACGAGCGGGCCTTCGTGAAGGTCTTGGACTTCGGCCTCGCGGCCTCCTTCGTCAAGGTAGACGACCGCGTCACTCAAGAGGGCGCGGTGCTCGGCACGCCGGCCTACATGGCGCCCGAGCGCATCAACACCGAGGGCTGCGACGCCAGGGCCGACGTCTACGCTCTCGGGATCATGCTCTACGAGCTGCTGGCCGGCCAGCGACCCTTCATCGGGGCGACGGCGGCGGAGATCCTCGACGCCCACCTGCACGAGGAGCCGCCGCCCATCGAGTCCGCGCGCCCGGAGCTGCGCCTCGGCGACGACCTCGAGGAGCTGATCTGGCGCTGCCTGGCCAAGGATCCGGCCCTGCGCCCCAAGGACGCCACCGAGCTCGGCCGGCTGCTGAGGTCCGCGTGGCAGGGCGCCGTCGGCGGCGGGCTCGGTCCGGCCGAGGAGGAGCCGACCACCATGCTGGTGGCCCGCAGGCCCACCATCGACGACGAGGAGGTCCAAGAGGCGGAGACGCCCTTCGAGGACACGGCGGACTACACCGGGAGAACACCCAAGGTCGACCCCGACCAGCCCCCGACCGCCGAGACGGACCTGCAGGAGCCCGCCTCTCCGCCACGGCGCATCGGCGGCCCCGTCTGGTTCGCCTTCGCGGCCGCCGTGGCCCTCGCGGCGACGCTGATCCTGTTGGGACGCCCAGAGAGCGAGGCACCGCCACGGCCGGACACCCCGACGCCCTCGGCCGCGGTGCCGCTGCCCTCCGACCCATCGCCTGCCACCCCGACGCCTGCCGATGTCGGCACGGCCTCCTCGGACGAGGGCGCGGCGCCTGCCGATCCCGGCTCGGCGTCAGCCGACGCCAGCCAGCCGGAGCCTGATCCGGGACCGGCCCCGACAGATGCCGGGAGCGCGCCGCCCGCGGCCGCAGCTCCCGATCCCGGCGCACCTGCCCCCGCGGCCTCTCCCGCCCCTACGAGGGCCGAGAAGCCGCGCGCCCGCAGCCGCCCCGCCCAGCGCCGCAAAAAGCCCGCGCGCGCGGCGCCGGCTCCGGCGACGAAAGCGGCGCCCTCGGCTCCGCCCAAGCCCGCGCCGGCGCCCGAGACCGAGGCGAAGCCCGCCGGGGAGACGCAGCCGGTCGACCCGGCCGTCCAGGACATCCTCAAGCGTTATCCACGTGTGAAGTGATCGGGGTCATGAAGTGATCG
>CAZQPP010000231.1:11996-12490 GCA_964594295.1 uncultured Myxococcales bacterium
TTTGACACTTAGCGCCGAGCGCTAAGTGTCAAATGCCCACACCTGACCCCAGTTTCGCTACCACCGGCGGGAGAAGGAGAGCCCTATCTCACCCGCACCAGCACGCACCGACACCGTCTCCGTGAACCCGTAGCGCGCCAGCAGCAGCACGCCGGTGGTGATCGCGGCGGCCCCAGCCCCGCAGAGGGCCCAGTAGGCCCGCTCCTTGCTCTGGGCTGACGAGGAGTGGCTGCGGAAGCTCTCGATCTGCGAGTCGTCGAGGTGCGACAGGCCCGCGAGCACCTCGAGCGCGTCCATGTCGTCTTGCGCGCTCGAGGTCAGCCAGGCGGCCCCGGCCACGGCCAGCGTCCCGGCGGCGGCGAGGCTGTAGCCGGTCACGCGCCAGACTCGGCCGGGGTCTTCGCTCGGAGCTTCCACCAGCGGAGGCGCGGGCGCCGGCTCGGGCTCCGGTGGTGGCGGCGGCGGGCGGAGGGTGGCGTGCACCGCCATGAGGC
>CAZQPP010000232.1:0-12479 GCA_964594295.1 uncultured Myxococcales bacterium
AGGCCGTTGCCCGCGCACATGAAGCCGTTGGCGCAGGTGAGCGAGCCGGAGTCGACACAGGCCGTGCCGTTGCCGGGGCAGTAGTCGGTCGGGAAGTGCGTGGAGCCGACGCAGGTCTCACTCAAGCACACGGTGTCCACGCTCCAGAAGCGGCAGGCGCCGTTGCCGTCGCAGTAGCCGTCCTTCTTGCAGGTCTCGGGCCCGTCCTGGGCGCAGTCGGTGGTCGGATCCTTGCCCGCCACGACGTTCCGGCAAGCCGCGTTGCCGTTGCAGACCTTGCAGGTCGAGCAGTCGCCCTCGGGGTCGGTGTTGTCGGCGATGTTGGTGCAGGTACCCTTCTTGCCGTCGAGCTTGCAGGACTGGCAGGTCCCGGCGCAGTCGGCGGTACAGCAGTAGCCGTCGGTGCAGAAGCCGTGGCGCGGGTCGCTGCCGCTGACCGGCAGGCAGGAGATGTCGGCGTTGTTGTAGCAGCGTGCGCCGACGGCCTTCTGAGGCACGCACTTGTTGCCGCTGCAGTACTGGCCGGCCTGGCAGTGGTCGTGGCTCGAGCAGCTCGTGCGGCAGGCGGTCTCGGCCGAGTTGCAGACGTACGGGAAGCATGCGGTGGAGCCGCCGTCGGTGCAGGTGCCGCCGCCGTCGCAAGTGTCGTCCGCATAGCCGGTGTAGGTGTTGCTGTCGCAGTAGTGGTCCTTGCAGATGGTGCCCAGAGCCCACAGCCTGCAAGCGGAGTTGCCGTCACACTTGCCGTCGGTCTGGCAGCTCGACTTGAGCTTCTGCGTGCACTCGCTGAGCGGGTCGAGGCCGTCGGCGACCACGACGCAGACTGAGCGGCGGTGCTGGGTTCCGTCGACGAAGGCGCCGTTGCAGACCTGGCAGAGCGGGCAGTCGTTCTCCGGGTCCGTGTCGACCGCGTAGGCCTTGCAGGTCCCGGTCGCGCAGTTGACGCAAGGCCCGTCGCACTGGGTGTCGCAGCAGACGCCGTCGACGCAGTTGTCGCTGACGCACTGGAAGCCGGCCGCGCAGGCCTGGCCGTTGGCCTTGCGCGCCACGCAGGTGCCGTTGTTGCACCAGTGGGTGGAGACGCAGTGGGCGTTCTTGCTGCAGCCCGAGAGGCAGGCCTTGTCGCGGCCCATGCAGGTGTTGCGGTGGGTCGTGACCTCGGAGGCCGAGAGGACCCGGTTGTAGACGTAGACGTTGTCGATGACACCCTTGAAGGGCTTCTGGATGTCGCCGTCCCGGTTGATGCTGGCGCCGATGATGGCGGGCCAGCTCTTCACCACCGCAGTGCTCGCCAGGGACGCGCTGTTCTCGGTGCTCACCACGCCCTCGACGTAGAGCTTGGCGGTGCTGTTGCCGTCGAAGGTAGCGACCACATGGCTCCACCTTCCGGCGGGCACATTCGCGGAGGATTGACCGATGGTGCCGGCAAAGAGGGTCAGCTTGTTGCCCATGAGCATGAGGCCCATGCCCTTCGCGTACATTCCAGCGGCGGGCTCGAGCTTCGAGAAGATGAACTGCTCGCCGCCGAGCACGGTCGGCTTGATCCAGGCTTCGATGGAGTAGGCCGAGGAGCTGCCGAACTCGAGGCCCGTGTTGGGAGCCACGTCCGCGCAGCAACGCACCGACGCCGTGCTGCCCGCAGGCGTGCACTGCTTCGGGTGGTTGTCGAGGTAGACCGTGTTGCCGGCCTGGGTGAGGAAGCCGCCTTCACAGGCGTCGCTCGTCCAGATGCGCCCGTCGTCCATGCCGCAGCCGGTGCTCGCGGTCTCGTTGGCCTGGACCTCGGCCTGGGTGCACAGGCGCGCCCCGGCGTTCGCGCAGATCTCGACCGCCTGCCACAAGGTCTTGCCGTGGTTGCAGCCGCCGAGGCCGTCGTCGCTCTCACCGCAGACGCTGGCGCTGCCTCCGGCCGTGGGCCATCCGCCGCCCGCGGCGAGCGCCGCGCAGCTCGTGGAGGCCTCGAGGAACCCGAAGGAGCCCGTTGTGCCGGCGAAGCCAACGCCGCCGCCGACCGCGCCGGTCTCCCAGGTGGTGTTGAGGAGCTGGAAGTCGCCCCCGCTGATGGCCTCGTCGGTGGCGTAGCCCGTGCCCTCGTTGAAGTTCACGTAGGCCACACGCCCGGCCGCGCCGTCGGCGCAGCCCGCGCTCTGGCCGGCGCACATGTAGGGCGCGCAGTCCTGCTCACCCTTGTCGGAGCACCCGCCGACGCCGTCGCAGAGGTCGGCCTTCGTCCAGACGTGGCCGGCGCAGTTCTGCTCGACGCACTCGGTGCCGAGGGCCCACAGGCGGCAGTCGCCGCTGCCGTCGCAGACGCCGTCCTGGTCGCAGGTGGACTCGGAGTCCTGCGCGCACTCGCTGTAGGGGTCGAGGCCGTCGGCGACCGTGCGGCAGGCGCCCGAGCCGTTGCAGACGTCGCAGACGCCGCACTCGTCCTCGGTGTCGTCGCCGTCGGGACGGTCGGTGCAGTCGCCCTCTTTGCCGCTCAGGTTGCAGGCCTCGCAGAGGTCGTCACACGCGGTGTCGCAGCAGTAGCCGTCGACGCAATGGTCGCTCTTGCACTGCTTGTCGCGGTAGCAGGTGTCGCCGTCGTCCTTCTTCAAGGCGCACTGGGTGCCGTCGGGGTTGCACCAGTGGGTGCCCTGGCAGTCGCCGTCCGCGCCGCAGGTCGTCAGGCAGTCGGTGTTGGCCGAGTTGCACATGTACCCGCCGGGGCAGTTGAAGTCGCCGGCCTCGACGCAGCTCCCGTCGCCGCTGCAGAAGTGCGGGCGGTGCAGGGTCGAGGTGCCGTGGGTGCAGAGCTGGGCGACGCAGAGGGTCGACGGGTGCCAGAAGCGGCAGAGCCCGGCGCCGTCGCACTGTCCGTCGAGACCGCAGCTCGTGGGATCGGACTGCGGGCAGTGGTTGAGGTTGTCGGTGCCGTCCGGGACCGTCGTGCAGGCGCTGTTGCCGTCGCAGTAGTCGCAGATTCCGCAGTCACCCTCGGGGTCGGAGGAGAGGTCGTGCGGGTCGCAGTAGCCCATGGAGTCCGAGTTGTTGCAGGCCTCGCAGAGCGCGGTGCAGGCCTCGTTGCAGCAAACGCCGTCCTTGCAGATACCGTCGCGCTTGGCCGGCGGAGCGCCGGGCTCGGGCAGGCACTCGTTGGCCTTGGTGCAGCTCTGGCCGAGGGGCTTCTTCTTCTTGCAGACGCCGGAGTCGCAGAAGTGGTCGAAGACGCAGTGCGGGTCCTCGGTGCAGAAGGTCCTGCAGTCGGTGCCCGGGCCGTTGCACACGTAGGGGTGGCAGTCGCGGGTGCCGTTGTGCAGGCAGGTGCCGGTGCCGTTGCAGGTCTGATCGAAGGTCAGGGTCTGGCCGGTGCAGCTCTGGACGATGCACACCGTCGGCGGCTGGTGCTTTCGGCACTTGCCGGCGCCGTCGCACATGCCGTCGTTCTGGCAGAGCGGGGCGACCTTGGCGTCGGTCTCGGCGCAGTCGCTCTTCCAGTCGGTCCCGTTGGCCGCGTCGATGCAGACGCCGGTGCCGCTGCAGACCTGGCAGGGCGGGCACTCGCCCTCGGGGTCGCCGAGGATGGTCGGGTCGCCACCCTGGCTCGGCGGTGCGTAGAAGCTGCAGACGCCGGCCTTCTGCGGCAGGTCGCAGGAGCGGCAGGTGCCGGCGCAGGCCGTGTTGCAGCACACGCCGTCGGTGCAGAAGCCGGAGAGGCAGTCGGAGTCGGCCGCGCAGAGATCGCCGTTGGGCTTGAGCGTCTGCATGGTGACGGTAGCCTCGAAGGCACCGAAGCCGCCGCCGACGCCGTCGAAGAACAGGTAGTGGTAGCCGGGGTTGAGCTCGACGACGTGGGTCTCGCCGACGGTGCCCGCCTGGGCGTCCGTGCAGCTCGAGCTACCGACCGAGGCGCAGGTCACGATATCGCCGTGCCTGAAGTAGACGACGTGGTCGAACTCCGCGTAGGTCACCTTGACCGTGACCCTCATCGGGTCGAGCAGGTGCATGCGGTAGACACGCTCGCCCGCGGAGCCGCCGCCGCAGCCGCCGGCCGCGTTGTTCCAGGCGCACTCGGTCTCGCCCGCGAGGCTGACGTCGCCGTCCTTGACGTCGATGTTCTGGGCGTTCTCGCAGGTGTTGCCGGCGCTGTTGTCGGTGTCGGTGCCCTGCACGAAGAGGTTGGCGCGCTTCAGGCTGCCGCCCGCTCCGCCGACGTTGTCGCAGATCTCGACCTTCCAGGTGCCGTCGGGCGCGAAGCCGCGGAAGCGGCAGAGCGGCTGGGCCGCGGCGGGTCCGGACTGGGACGAGGCCTTCGTGCTCCAGGTGCTGCTGGTGTGGGAGGCAAGCCCGCCGGTGTTGTCGAGGATCTGGACCCGGTGGCCGCTCGGGTCGGTCAGGAAGGTGTCGATGTGCGCGAGCGCGTCGTGGTCGATGTCGAGGCGGAGCATGACCTCCTTGGTGAACTCGAGGTCGGTCTCGATGGGCGCGTAGACGCTCAGGCACTCGCCGTTGTTGTTCGGGATCGCCTCGTTGACGGCCCCCGTCCGGTAGCCCTCGCACAGCGCGCAGGTGTAGGTGCAGGTACCGGAGCCGCCGCCGAGGCCGCCGACGCAGGAGTCGTCGAAGCCGCAGTCGTCGTCGCCGCCGCTGTAGTCGTGCGGGCCCGAGCAGGGCGCGTCGCAGTGGCGCGCCGCCTCGCTGAAGTCGCAGGCTCCCGCCCCGCCAGCGGCGGTCGGGTCACACTTGTCCGACGTGCAGTCGTTGCTGTCGTCGCAGACGGGCGCCGTGCCCGAGTCGCAGCCGACGCCAGGCGTGCAGACCTCGGCCCCGTCGCAGTACTGCGCGTTGTCGCAGCGGGCGTCGATGGGCACGTGGAGCACGCGGTCGGTGGCCTCGTCGCAGCTGTCCGCGGTGCAGCCGATGCGGTCGTCGGTGACCGGCGCCACACCTGGCGCGCACTGGCCGGTGTCTTCGTTGCAGGTCTCGTCGCCGTTGCAGAAGAGCGAGTCGTCGCAGGGGAGCTGCGTGCCGCCGCACTGCCCGGCGGCGTCGCAGGCGTCGAGCACGGTGCAGCTCGTGCCGTCGTCACACGGGATCCCTTCCTTCTTCGGGGCGAGCTTGCACTGCCCGTCGGCCGGGTCGCAGGTGTTGCGCTGGCACATCGTGTCGACGCTGCGGTCGCACGTGATGACGCTGGCAGGCACGACCTTGCACTTGGCCTCGACGGTGCCCGGCGCGTCGCAGCTGAGCACACCGTTGCAGGGGTTGTTGTCGTCGGGGCAGTCCGAGTCCGACTCACACCCGTGGCACGCCGGGTTGGGGTTCACCCCTCCGCCGTCGCACTTGCCGAAGCCGTTGCAGCGATCGTTGATGGAGCAGAAGACCCCGTCGTCGCATGGCGCCTGGTTGAAGCGGTACCTGCAGCCGAGGGCCGGGTCGCAGATGTCGTCGGTGCACGGGTCGTCGTCGTCGCAGCCGAGGTCGTTCGGCACGTTCTTGATCTCGTTGGCGACCTCGTCGCAGTAGTCCTGGGTGCAGGCCTTGCCGTCATCCGGGTTCGGAGCGGTGCCGCCCACGCAGCCGGTGATCGGGTTGCAGGTTGCGGTGCCGTTGCACCACAGGCCGTCCTCGCACTGGCGCGTCGTGCCCGTGCAGTTGCCGGCGCCGTCGCACTTGTCGGAGATGGTGCAGGCGTTGACGTCGTCGCAGGCCACGCCGGCCGCCGTGTACTCGGTGACGCACTGCCCTGTGGCGGCCACGCAGACCGTCTTGGCGCAGGTGCTGTCGCCCGAGGTGTCGCAGGTCACGACCGTCGTCGGGTCGATCTCGCACTGGCCGGCCGTGCAGACGAAGGTGCCGGCGCACTTGTCGGCCTGCGTCGGGCAGTCCGAGTCCTGGGTGCACGTGCAGCCGGTGTCACCCTCGCCCGTGCAAGTACCCGAGGAGCAGCGGTCGCCCGTGGTGCAGGAGTTGCCGTCGTCGCAGAAGTCCTGGTTCGTGGCGTGCTCGCAGCCCTTGACGGCGTCGCAGGTGTCGTCGGTGCACGAGTTGTTGTCGTCGCAGAGGTTGTGCTGCGGCAGGTGCACGACCTCGCCCGTGTTCTTGTCGCAGAGGTCGAGGGTGCAGGCGTTGTTGTCGTCGAGGTTGGGTCCGCCGGCTCTGTCGCACTGTCCGGTCGCCGCGTTGCAGTACATGACGCCTTCGCAGGGACCGCCGCCAACGCATATGCGCGCCTCGCCGCGGCAGGCGCCGCTGTCGTCACAGCTGTCGTTGTCCGTGCAGGCGCTGCCGTCGTTGCAAGCCACCCCGACCGCCTTGTTCACGCGCTCGCAGCTGCCTGTCGCCGGGTTGCACGCGTTCTGGGCGCACTGGACGAGGGCTCCGAGGGGAGCGCAGGTGACGATCGCCGATGTGTCTGAGACACAGCTCCCGCTCACGCAGGTGACAGGCGCGTCACAGCCGTTGCCGTTGTCATAGCCCGGGCAGTCCGAGTCGAGGGCGCAGTTGTCGCACGCCGGGTTGCGGGCTCCCGCGGTGCAGGTACCGGCCGCGCAGGTGTCGTTGATGGTGCACGCGTCCTGGTCGTCGCAGGCGGCGGTGTTGTTGGGGTTCGTGCAGCCTGCGGCCGGGTCGCACACGTCGTCGGTGCAGCCGTTGCCGTCCATGCAGGCGGTGTGGTCGGGCAGGTGGTCGATGCTGTCGGTGTCCTCGTTGCACACGTCGTTGGTGCAGCCGACGCCGTCGGTCAGGGTCGGCGGGGTGCCGGGCTGGCAGCCGAGGGACGCGTCGCAGGTCTCCACGCCGTTGCAGTACCGGCCGTCGTCGCAGCTGACGGCAGTGCCGCCGCAGACGCCCGACTTGCAGACATCGCCGGCGGTGCACATGTCACCGTCGTTGCAAGAGGTGTCGTCGGCCACGGCGGTGAGCTGGCAGGCGCCCGACGCCGGCTGGCAGATGCTCTTCATGCAGGCCGTGTCCTTGGACTGATCGCAGGTCACGGCGGTGCCCTCCACGAGCTGGCAGACGTAGTCTACGCAGGCGACCGTGCCGTCGCAGAGGTTGGCGGCGCCGGTGTTGCAGTCCGCGTCTACGATGCACTCGCAGGCCCCGGGCGTGCCCTGGCAGACGCCGAGGGTGCAGACGTCGTTGGACGTGCAGGTCTGGCCGTCGTCGCAGGGAGCCTCGTTGTAGGTGTGCACGCAGCCGAGGGTCGCGTCGCAGGTGTCGTCGGTGCAGGGATCACCGTCGTCGCAGAGGCTGTCGTCGGGGGTGTGGACGACGAGGTCCTTGTTCTCGTCGCAGGCATCCTGCGTGCACGCGACGCCGTCGTCGGTGGCGACCCAGCTCCCGTCCTGGCAGTTGCCCGACGAGCCAGCGCAGGTCTCGGCGCCGTCACAGTAGTTGCCGTTGTTGCAGACCTTGGCGACGCCGACGCAGTTGCCCGAGCCGTCGCAGAGGTCGGTGTCGGTGCACTTGTCACCGTCGTCGCAGGCGATACCGGCCGTGGTGGAGGTGAAGCCGCAGTAGCCCGTGTTCGGGTCGCAGGTATTCTTGGAGCAGGTCGTGTCCCCGCCGGTGCCGCAGACGGTCTCCGAGCCCTCGACCACCACGCACTGGCCGCCGACGCAGTCGTAGTCGGCGAGGCAGAGGTTGCCCTCCTCCGGGCAGCTGGCAGCCACCGTGCACTGGCAGGCCGGCTTGCTCGAGGGGGAGCCCTTGCACTTGCCCGCGTTGCAGGTGTCGTTGTCGGTACACTCGTAGCCGTCGTCGCAGGAGGCGGTGTTGTTGGTGTTCTGGCAGCCCGCGATGGCATCGCAGACGTCGGTGGTGCAGACGTTGCCGTCGTCACAGTTGGTGTTCTTCGGCTCGTTGACGATCTTGTCGTTGATCTCGTCGCAGCTGTCGGTGGTGCAGCTGACGCCGTCGTCGACCGCCACAGGCGTGCCGGGCTGGCAACCGAGGGCCGCGTCGCAGGTCTCCACGCCGTTGCAGAAGACCTCGTCGTCGCAGCTGATGAGCTCGTTCTTGCAGGTCCCGACGCCAGCCGCGAAGTCACAGGTGTCGGTGGTGCAGAGGTTCGCGTCGTTGCAGTCCGCGTCGACGGTGCACTCGGTGGCCTGGATGTAGACCGCCCAGTACTGCAGCTCGCCCTGGTCGCCGGCGACCGTGTCCTTGACCGTCAGGGTCCAGCTCCCGGCGGCCTGACCGTCCTCGAGGACGATGGCGAAGTTCAGCACGTCGACGGGCGGGTCGATGTCGTCGTAGACCGCGTCGACGTTGTCGGCGGCGTCCGAGAAGGCCAGCTTGTGCAGGGTGACGGGCTGGCCGTCGTGCTCGAGGGTGATGGTGAGGTCGCTCCTGAAGGAGTGAGTCACGTAGACCTTCACCATCAGGTTGGTGATGGCCCAGCTGTTCTGCCCCGAGGGGTTGGAGACGACGATGGTGTTCTCGAGGCCGCTGCCGTCGGCCGGGGCGTCGGGGACGAGGGCCGGCAGGATTCCGCTGGAGCGGAAGACCGTGCCCGTGATGGGCGTGCAGGTCGCGGTCGGGCGGTCGCAGTAGTCGTCGAGGCCGCAGTCCGCGTGGGTGATGCAGCCCGCAACGGCGCAGGTGCCGAGCTGCTTGTTCTTGCAGGTGCCGGTCGGTCCGAAGCAGCTGTCGTTGGTGCAGGCGTTGGCGTCGTTGCAGCTCTTGGCCGCGTTCATGCAGCCGGTGTCCGCGTCGCAGGTGTCGGTCGTGCACTTGTTCTCGATGCCGGGGATGACGTAGTCGGTGCAGTCCTTGATGGTGCCCGTGCAGTAACCGCCGGGACCGCAGCTCTCCTCGGTGCAGGCGTTGTTGTCGTTGCAGTCGGAGTCGACGCTGCAGGCCGTTACCGACACCGTCGTGTGGAGCGACCACCCGTTGAACACGCCGCCGTTGAAGCCAGGCGACTTGTCGGTGAGGATGAGGTCCCAGTCACCTTCGGCGGGCTGGCCGAAGAAGTAGGACATGGCGCCGTCGTCGACCTTCATTCCGAGGTCGTAGGTGTGGTACCAGGCGGTCCGGCTGTCGCCGAGGTTCGCCTGCTTCAGGGTGATGGTGCGCCCGGCGTGGCGGAGCTTGATCTCGACCTCTCCGACCCAGGCGTGGGCCAGCTCGAGCTTGACCTGGACACCCTGGACCGCGCCGGACTGGGCCGGAACGGTGATGGTGCTCGTCACGTCGGTGTTATCCGGGTTCGTGTCGATCGGGTACTTGGTGGTCGAGGCGTACTTGTCGCCCGGGATCTGTTCGCAGCGCTTGGCCGTCAGGCATGCCTCGTCGGCGCCGCACTGGCGGTCGTCCTGGCAGGTGGTGCAGGGGTTGACCGGTGTGATGACGCAGTTGCCGCCGACGCAGGCCTTCTCGGTGCAGGACTCGTTGTCGTCGCAGTCATCGGCCGAGGCGCAGGCCGGCATTCCGGCCTCGAAGAAGTACAGGTAGTCGCCCATCACCTGGTTGCGGGTGCCCTGGCCCTTCTCGACGAGGGCGGCGAAGGGCACCGAGGTGCCGATGCTGCGGGCCTTGCGCCCCGTGCTCGAGTCCATGCCCGCGTGGTAGGCGACGGTCGCGGCGAAGGCGCCCTGCACGTTGCCGCCGTTGCGCATGAGGATGCGGCTCGCGGAGTTGTTGATGTCGGTGCGCGCGACGCGGTCGAGGTAGTTGTTCATGAAGGCGTTCTGGCTCACGCCGAGCTCGCGGCCTCGCATGAAGTTGATGAACTCCGCCGGTCCCTCCATGCGCTTGAGGCCGGCGTGGACCGACCTGATGTGCATGCGGTTCTTCAGGCCCGCGCTGATGCCGGAGCTGAAGCCGTCACCGGACTCGATGTAGAGCCGGCCCCTGTTCAGGTCGAGGTACTTCTCGAGGAACTCCGTCTCCTCGGTGTCGAGCGTGTAGTCGGCTCCGTAGAGGCCCAGGATGACGAAGATGCCCTTGAGGTTGGTCGTGTCGTCGTACATCAACAGGTCGTCGAGGACCTGCGCCGTGCGGCCGTTGGCCTCGATGGCCTTCAGCACCGCGTCTGCGTGGGCGTCGGGGACGTTGCTGCCGCCCTTCCAGACCACGTAGCCGGAGTTGCGCAGGGCAAAGCCTTCTACGGTGATGAAGGCGTCGAGCGAGCCGTCGTTGACCTGCACCTTCATCTCGAAGGGACCGGCGTGCTCGGGCAGGTGCGGCGCGGTGTTGACGATGACGCCCCAGGCGCCTCGCGCCGGGTGGTACTCCGGGTAGGAGATGGTCACGAAGCTCGGAGCCTCGACGATCTGGAAGCTCAGGATCTCGCCGTCGGGGTCGCGGGCGAACAGGGTGTAGGCGTCGCCCTGGCCGATCCTGGCGATCATGCGGTTGTTCTCGAGCGGGGAGAGGCCCGTCCCCTTGGTCCCCTTCATGACCGACACGATCTCGGGCGGCTGGCCCGCGACGACCTTGAAGTTGTCGTAGTCGCTGGAGTCGAAGTGGTAGGTCGTGCCGCCCGAGGAGGCGAAGGCGAAGTAGACCTTCTTGCCAAGGAACTGCTGGGGCACCTGGAAGTTCGAGAGGGTCTCGGGCTGGCTGTCGCGCATGGTGTCGACCCACAGCGGCGTCGCGGTGTCCCAGTCACTGTCCTCGCTCATGTAGAGGCCGATGTCGGTGTGCTGGTCGAACTGCCTGTGCTGCCACTCGAACTGGACGGTGACGACGCTGGCGTTGCCCAGGTCGATGAGGGGGCTCGATATGCGTGAGGAGTAGGCGGGGATGGTCGGGCTCCACTTCATACGCAAGTGGCCGTCCGGGCCGAGGGAGCCGCCTGTGGAGATGGTCCAGTTCGCCGCTGAGCTCACGCCGGCGATGAGGTCGTAGACCTTCCAGCCGTACCAGGGGAAGCTCACGAAGTCGTCGAAGCGCTGGACGTAGGGCAGGCCGAACTCGCAGGGGTCGGCCGCCTCGAAGGTGCAGTAGCCGGCTCCGCCGCACTTCTCGATGGTGCAGGGGCTGCCGTCCTCGGGGCAGTCGTCGTCGGTCCGGCAGCAGATGTCGATGGCGGCGCCGCTCAGGCCGATGAGCGGGATGTGCTTGCAGGCTCCGAAGGCGCACATGTCGCGCGTGCAGATGTTGTTGTCGTCGCAGTCCGCGGAGCTCGTGCAGCAGTCGTCGCGGAAGTGGTACTGGCAGCGCTTGTTGATGCACTTGTCTTCGGTGCAGGTGTCGCCGTCGTTGCACGCGAGGGGGTTGTCGCAGCAGTTCGGCTTGTTGGCGACCGTCCACACGCACTTGCCGGTGGTCGCGTCGCACGCGTCGTCGGTGCAGTCGTTGTGATCGTCGCACTCGTCGACGGTCGTGCAGGCGACGCAGTCCGGCTCCGGAGCGCTGCTCCGGCAGCCGCCGGCCACGCAGAAGTCGTCGTCGCAGGCGTTGCCGTTGTCGCAGTCCGCGTCGGCGGTGCAGCAGTCGGTGATGGTCTGGCGGTCGCAGGTGTTGGTGGCGAGGTCGCAGAAGTCCCGCGTGCAGGTGTCGCTGTCGTCGCACTCGGAGTTGGCGTTGCAGCAGTTGGCGACCGCGGTGGACTCGCAGCCGTTGGCGCCGCAGACCTCGGTCGTGCAGGGGTTCTTGTCGTCGCAGTCACCGTCGGTCTGGCAGGTGCCGAGGTGGGTGTTCTGGCACTTGCGCTGGATGCAGGAGTCCGCCGTGTGCGCGTTGTTGTCGTTGCAGTCGGCTGCGGTGGTGCAGCACTTCGTCCCGTCGGCGAGGTCCGCGCCGGTGGTGTAGCTGCAGGTGTGGTCGGGGTTGCAGGCGTCCACCGTGCACTCGTTGTTGTCGTCACAGTCCACGGTGCACGTGCTGCCGTCGGTGCAGTCGCTGTCGTCAGTGCACTCGGTGCGGTCACGACAGTGCTTGCCGGACCCGCTGCAGCAGGGGTCCGGAGCCGTGAGATTGGGCCCGAACAGGCAGCGGCCGCCGCGGCACAGGTCCGAGGTACAGATGTCCCCATCGTTGCAGTCCGCGTCGACCTTGCAGCAGCCCTTGAGGGGCGTGCGCTGGCAGCCGCCCTGGATGCACTCGTCCTTGGTGCACGGGTCGTTGTCGTCGCAGTGATCGTCGCCGGTGCAGCAGTTGGGGATGTAGTCGTGGCGACAGCCCCTGTTGACGCAGGAGTCGATGGTGCACGGGTTGCCGTCGTCCGTGCAGGGGTGGTTGCCCGAGTCGTCGCAGTAGTTCGGCAGGACGATGTTCTGGCACTGGTAGTCCTTGCAGAAGTCAGCCGTGCTCTCCTCGTTGTCGTTGCACTCGGAGGAGAGGATGCAGCAGTTACCGGTCGTGTTGACGGTGATGATGCACTGGTTGACGCTCATGTCGCAGCGTTCGCGGGTGCAGGGGTTGCGGTCCACGCAGTCGCTGTCCTTCATGCAGCAGTTGGGATCGGTGCCCCTGCCGTAGCGGCAGCGCTGCTTGGTCGGGATCGGGAGGCCGTCGTCGCCGAGGACGAGGCTGCCGTC
>CAZQPP010000233.1:0-12408 GCA_964594295.1 uncultured Myxococcales bacterium
GTTCGGGCTGACCTGGATCGGGCTCGCCAGGATCAGGCTGACCGGGATCGGGCTCGCCGGGATCAGGCTGGCCCGGGTCGGGTCGGCCCGGATCTTCGACGACACCTTCGTCCACGATGCCTTCGTCGAGGGTCGCGTCCGCCGGGCCGGCGTCGCTCGGTCCCGTGTCCGGCGTCCCGGTGTCGGTCGGCCCCGGGTCGACCGGCGGAGGCGGGTCCGCCGGCTGGGCGTGGAAGCCGAGGTCCGCGGCTCCCTCCTCCGGCGCGCCTTCGGCCGAGGTCGTGCGGCCCTCCACGGGCAGCTCGTCGGCCCGCAGGGTGCCAGCGTCCACCGCGGGGCTCGTGTCGCCGTCGCCGAGCTGGGCCAGGTAGTGGGCGTGGCGCGGCCCCTCCACGAAGAGGGGATCGCCTTCGAGCAGAGCGCCCTCGCCAAGCGGCGGCTGCGCGCCGCCGGCGAAGACATCGGCGCCTGCCGGCGCGTGCGCGAGCACACGGTCGAGCAGCAGCTCGGCGCCGCCGGCGAGGGAGAACACCGCGCCGGCGCTCTCTCGTACCGCCGCGATCGAGTGGCCGAGGCGCAGCCGCCCACCGGCTGCCACCTGCACGCCCTCCGAGGCGGCGCCAGCGAAGGTGGCGAAGATCACGCCGACCTCCGCCCCGTCACCGACGGCGAGGGAGACGTCGGCGCCCACGACGAGCACGTTGACCAGGTCAGTGAAACGCCCGCTCGCGGCGTCGACCGCCGGCCCCTCCGACATCTCGGCGTTCACGATCAGGTCGTAGAGCAGCGGGCCCGAGCCCGAGACCTCGACGCGCGGGTCCGTGCCCTCGAGCCGCATCGCCCCGACCGCCGAGTGAAGGACGCCGTCGAAGCGCAAGGCCGCGGCCTCGCCCCCGCTGTGAAGGACCGTCCCCTCACCCTTTGGCGCCGGCTCGAAGGTGTCGGGCTCGAAGCCGCCCTCGATGCGCACGCCCTCGGGGATCTCCAGGGTCGCGGCGAGGGTGTGCTCTCCGTGGGAGAGCTTGACGAGCATGCCGAAGACCGGCTCCGCGAGGGCCTCTTCGAGGCCGCCGAAGGGTAGCTCGGCCGAGCCCGTCGCCCCGTCGCCGGCGGCGCCGGCGCGCACGTGGCGCAGCTCCGCCCACTCGGGCTCCTCGGGGAGGCTCACGTCGAGCTCGTTGGGGCCGGGCGCCAGCTCGACGGGCCCGAAGAAGTCGCGGCGCAGCGCGAAGTCGACTCGCAGCCAGTAGGTGTCCGCGTCGGGCGCCTCGATCTCCAGGCCGCCGTCCTCGGCGGTGGAGCTCTCCACGCCGGCGAAGGTGCGCAGCTCGTCGTCGTGCAACAAGAGGACCCGCGCGCCCGCGAGGGGGGCGCCGGCCACTGTCACTTTGGCGCTCACGGTGGAAGGCGGCTCTACCACCTCGAAGCCCACCGTGGCGGTGGCCTCGTTGCCGGCGGCGTCGGTGGCGACGACCCGCAGCTCGTGGCGGCCTTCCTCGGCGATCGGCGTGCCGGGGACGTAGGGCAGGTCGTCGAGGGTCACCTGCACCGCCGTCTCGGTGGCGTCGCTCACCTGCACCGTCGCCGCTACTCCCGGCTCGTAGATCAGGCCCTCGGCGACCCCGCCGACGGCGATCATCGGGGGCGTCGTGTCCAGCGTGAAGGCCAGCTCGGCCTGCGCCTGCTGCCCGAAGGGGTCCTCCACCTCGGCCGTCACCACGTGAGGCCCCTCGTCCACGATGGGCGCGCCGGCCTCGTAGGGCTCTCCGTCGAGGCTCAGCGCCGGGTCCGAGAGCTCGTAGCCGGTCGCGGCGGCGCTGACGCTCACCGGCCCGCGCAGCACGGCCCCGGCCTCCACGCCCTCGAGCTCCAGGGTCGGCTCGTCGGGCAGGTAGCGGAAGGGCACGACGAGCGAGCTCTCGAGGTCGAGCCAGTCCTTCGCGACGATGATCAGCACGAGGTTGCCGTAGGGCAGGGTAGGGAAGGCGAGGTTCTGCCCGTCCGTGACGGCGATGCCGCCCTCGAGCTCGCCGGACCTCCGGATCACGGCCTCTACCTCGACCTCCTCGGGCACCGCGTCCTCCGCCCCGAAGCCGAAGGTCACCCCAGCCTCGCCGCGGAGGGTCTCGGCCCAGGAAGGCGAGCCAAGAGAGATCTCGGGAGCGTCGTCGTCCACCATGACCTCGATCACCTGCGGCTCCTCGACGTTGCCCTTCCTGTCGGTGGCCCGCAGCTCCACCTGGTGGGCGCCGGGGTTGGGGAAGAAGAAGGGCTCGAGGTCGCGCCAGGCGCCGCCGTCGGTGCGGACCTCGATCCGCACCACGCCGGACAGGGCGTCTTCCGCCTCGGCCCAGAAGATGGTGAAGGGCGTGGCCACCCAGCCGCCGCGCTCGGCGGTCGGCGGGCGCGCGTCGCCGGTGGCCACGGTCAGCCGCGAGGTCGGCGGCAGGATGTCCACCTGCTCGAGGTCCCAGGTCAGCGTGTAGCTGCGGGTGCCGGCCGACTGCACGCGGTCGAAGACGAAGACCCGCGGCACGGCGTCCCGCTCCACGCCGGTCCACGCGTTCAAGGGGTTGAGCACAGCGCCGTCCTCGTTGCGCACGGCTCTGAGGATGGGCGTGGAGTCTCCGACGGGATCGCCCGCGAACAGCACGTTGAAGCCGGGCTGCAGCTCGCCGCTCAAGATCGCGGTGGGATCGGCGCCCCCCGGCGCGCCGGCGAGCTCCCCCTCGACCCGCGCGACCGGGTCCTCGCCGCAGTGGGAGCCGAGCAGGAAGTAGCCGTCGGGCGCCGTCATCTCCTTGGCGGTCGGCGGCGCGTCGAGGCCCTCGACCACGAAGTCGTCGAGCTGGTCCGCTCCGGCCACCTCCGCGCGCACGCGCCGCAGCATCCAGCGGGTCTCGGTGCCTCGGATCAGCGACGTGTCGGCCCCGCCGAGGGCCTCGCTGTGCGTGAAGCGCACCGACAGGTCCAGGAACCAGCCGCGCAAGGTGGTCTCCATGATCCACGCGCCCGTGGCGCAGCGCCCGGGGTCGAGGTCCCCGAAGTCAAGGAGCAGGCTGCCGGGCTGGGGCACTCCGGCGACCTCCGCGCCGGTGATGAGGAAGTCCACGAGCAGGCCGAGGTCGTTCTCCACGATGCGCGGCTGCGCCGAGAGGATGCGCACCGCCCGGGCCGCGCCGGCGCCCACGTTGGCGATCTGCAGGCCGAGGTCGAAGGGTACGGGCGGCTCGACGGCGGTCGTGAAGGGGTCGTCGGAGATGACCCGCCTCGGCAGCAGGTAGGTCAGGTCCAGCATCGGCTGGGGGAAGACCGTGAAGTCGGCCCAGGTCGAGGACAGGCTCGCGGGCCCTCCGCCGGAGCGATAGGTGATGTGGGCTCGGGCCTTGTAGTCGAGCCCCGCCGGGGTGGTGCCTCCCGCGCCGGGGTTGGGGATGAAGAGCCAGTGGATGTCGGCCACGCCGCCGCCGGGGATGCTGCCGAGCCCGTCCACGTCGCCGATGCCCTGCAGCTCGGGCTCGGTGACGAAGATGAGGTCCGCGGCCTCCTGCCCGTCCGCGGTCTTGATCTCCAGGGTCACCGCCACCTCGCCGAGGGGCTGGCTCGCGAGGTTGTTGGTGAGCACGAGGCGAGCGTCGAAGGCGTCGCGCTCGAGCATCAGCTTCTGGGGGATCTCCAGCCGCACGCGCGCGCACACGGCGTCCTGGGCTTGGGCCGGCAGCGCCGTCGCCATGAGCAGGACGGCGGTCGCCAGGGTGGCGGCGCGCGTGCAAGGACCACGAAGAAGCCAACAGATTCTCTCTCGCATCGCCGACTCTCGCTGCGCGTTGGGGCACGGGCGCGTCGCGGGGCGCTGGGTGGTTCACGTACGCGCCGGACCGGGACCGTGACTGCGAGCCAAGGTGGTGCCATACGGCGTGCGGCCCTGTCGAGGTGAAAAGGGCCCCCTCTCGCCCGACTCCCTGATTCTCGCGACCGATGGTACCCTCCGGGTCTTCGATCCGGCAGGAAAACCCCCATGCTCGCACGCCGTCGCGTCGTCCTCGTCGAGCTCGTCAACGCCGACCAGTTCCCCGGACGCGTGAGCTACAACCTCCCCTTCCTCGCGGGCCACTACAGCGCCAAGGGACACGCTGTGCGCTGGATCCGCTTCGGGATCTCGACCACCAACCTGATGGAGCACGGGCGCGACGAGATCACCTTGAGCGAGGAGGAGCTCGCGCGTCTCGAGGACCTCGTCCGGGAGCACGAGGCCACCCTGATCGTCATCACCGACGCCCTCTATGAACCGCAGCTTGCCAGAGTGATGGCCGCCGCGCCGGGCGCCAAGCTCCAGCTCGCCAAGGACGACCGCTGGCTCGGCAAGCTCCTCGGCCGCTGGAAGGGCCTGCAGGAGATCCTCCAGGCGGGCGTGGTGCCGCGCTACGACTGGGAGGCGGGCAACGAGGCGGCGACCCGCAATCACATCGACAACATCTACCTCGTGCAGGCGGCGAGCTGCGGCCACCGCTGGGACGTCAAGGACAACCCGCTCTACGCTGGGCTCTCGGACTCCCGCGTGCAGGAGCACTACGGCTGCGCCTTCTGCGAGAACTGGAAGGGGCGCAAGCGCTTCACGCGCAAGCACATCTTCTTCAAGCAGCCGGCGGACTACACCACGCCTCAGGAGTGGATCGAGCGCCAGGTCGAGGCCATCGCGCGCACCCGGGGGAGCGCGGAGCGTTTCCCGAACGGGGTCCTGCTGGAGCAGGTGACGAGCATCGGGCTGCTGCGGGGCACCATCGAGGCCCTCGTCAAGCACGGCCTCGCCGACCACGTCACCCTCCTCGTCGCGGTCCGCACCGACCAGATCAAGAGGGTAGAGCGCCTGCTCTCGGATCACTTCAAGGAGAACGCCGAGTCCAAGCTCCGCTTCGGGGTCTACGCGAGCGGCATCGAGAGCTTCGACGCCTACGAGCTCGCGCTCCTGAACAAGGGCACGACGCCGGAGGACTCCGTGCGGGCTGTCAACAGGCTCCGGGCCATGCGGGAGCGCTTCGGCGAGCGCTTCTGGTACACGGGCATGAGCTTCATCCTGTTCACCCCGTGGACGAGCCTCGAGGCGCTGCACCTCAACGTCGGGCTCATTCGCTTCCTGGGCCTCTCGCGCAAGGTCTCGGGCAACATGTTCCAGGCGCGGCTGCGCCTGCACGACACCCTGCCCATCACCTGCCTCGCCGAGAGCCAGGGCCTCGTCGTCGCCTCCGAGGAGGACCCGGCGATGAGCATGAACCGGCGCAAGCTCTTCGCCAAGGAGGACCCCTGGCGTTTCGCGGACCCGCGCGTGCGACCGGTCTCGCGCATAGTCCTGCGCTTCGACCTGCTCGACGGGGACCTCGAAGACGAGCTCGCCAGGGAGGTGAAGAAGCGCCTCGTCCAGGTGGTCCCGGGGTGGACCACGGGGGACGACGTCGCCTTGCAGGAGCTTCTCCTGTGCGTCATCGAGGAGGCCTACCGCTTGGTCGAGCCAATGGAGGAGCTCGCCCTCCTCAACGGCGCCGTCGCCCGCTGGAAAAGGTGGCGTGAGCAGGACGCGTCGGCGCTGCCACCCGAGCGGCGTTACCGGGTCGGCGAGAACCAGGTCAACCTCGACGGGCTCATCGCCAAGGTCATCGACGTGGTCAAGCAGGGCATCATGCCAGCCCTCGCCATCGAGGGCGTCGCGTACCACGAGATCTCCAAGGAGGCGCTGGAGTGGCTCCCGACCCAGGGAGTCGCGTTCGGGCTCGTCGACGACGCCGGCATGAAGCTCGACCCCGAGAAGGGCGCGCCCCGCGGCACCCTCATCCTCGCTCGCGACGGCGTCACCCTCGCCAAGCGCAGCGGGGTGCAGTCCCTGCTGCACCAGCAAGACCCCAAGGCGCGGCAGGAGGGAGCGCTCCGGGCGGCGGAGATGCACGGCATGCCCGAGTGCTGCGCCCGCGCGCGCGTCGGCTCGACCGCCCCGCCGCCCTGGCTTTTCGCGTGGCGTGCCCTCGACTCGCGTGCCGTGGAGTCCGGATCGGTGCCGCGCTGGCTCGACCCGCTCCAGGTGCCGGCGATCTCCTTCGTGCCCTGCAAGCCCGACTGCCCCGACGCGGCGGACTACATGGAGGCCCGGCTCAAGGCGGTCAAGGGCGTCAAGGCCCTCGGCCTCGACGACCTCCACGTCTTCTCGTTGGAGGAGAAGGGCGACGGGGAGCTGGTCACCATACGCGGGTGCATCCTTGGGGAGGAGGACGACGTCCGCTACGACCCGGAGACCATCGCCGACGGCAAGGGCAGGATGCGGGCCCGTCTGAAGGCCGCCAACCGGCTGGTCATGGTGCCCGGCCAGATCAGGCTCTACCGGGATGACACCCTCGTGGACGTGGCTACGGGCACCCACGGCGTCTGGTCGCCCTCGCGATGCTGGCACGCCGGCGCGTGGCACGAGCTCGCCTCGGCCGCCGCCGATCTCGGCCCCTCGCGGGAGCGGCGGGAGAGGCCCGTGCTGCCGCCCATGGAGCTGCCCGGTCAGGAGGCGGCGACGGAGCAGGGAGGCGAGGGCCAGGACGCCCCGGCTGAGGGTCCGGGTGACAAGCCGGCCGGCGCACCGCAGCAAACGCAGGGAGCGCCGCCTCCGCAGGGAGCGGCCGCTGCTGCCCCCGCCGCGCCTGCTCCGGACCAGGCCCAGCAGGAACGCCAGGGTCGCCTCGAAGCCCTCCTCACCGCCCTGACCGAGCGCCTCGGGGACAAGCTCGGCGACCTCGTGGTCTCCGGCGCGCGCCAGGTTCGCAAGGGCGGCGACATCGCGCTCGAGGCCCGTTTCTCGGGCGGCGCCGTCGTGCACCTCCGCCTCAGCGACCCCAAGACCACCGAGCGCTTCATGCTCGAGACCGAGCACCTCTGCGTGACCCACGTGGTGGGCAGCGGCACCGATCCGGGCCGCGACAAGGCACCGTCGGCGGACGAGCGCGCGCGGCTGGCCCGCTTCATCGCGCTGCTCGGTGCGGCGATGGCGAGGCACGCGCCCGATCTGCTGCCGGAGGGGAGCTCGAGCTCCGAGGGCTAGTCCCAGAACAAGCGATTAGCCATTAGCCGTTAGCCATTAGCTCAGGCATTCCCGTTGCTTCGGCGAAGTGGGCACTTCGCCTGAAACGCGAAGGCGCGAGCGGAGACGCAGCCGCAAGTGCGCAGGGTTTCAGGCTAACCGCTAACAGCTAACAGCCAACAGCTAGATCAAAGGCTAGTCGGGGTCGGGGTCGCCGCGTGGCGGCGTCACGTGCTCGGAGGTCGGTGAGGTGGGCAGCAGCGCGCTCGTGTCCATGCCCAGCTTGAATGCCTCTCCCGGATACACCAGCCCTCGCAAGGGCCTATCATCCAGAAGCTCCTGCCGCCCCTGCTCCGCATACAGGCTCGCGACAGCCTGCTCGGCCTCGCGCCGCCGCCGATCGGCCAGCGCACGCGCCTCCTCGGCCTCGCTCCGCCGCAACTCGGCCAGGCCGCGGGCCTCCACGGCCTCCTGCCTGAGCGCCCGCTCCCTCGCGACGAAGAGCCCCGTCCCCGCGATCGCCAGGGCCAGCGCCACCGCCAGGGTCGCGGCCAGGGCCTTGTGCCTCCTGACGGCCAGCCCGAGCACGTACCCCAGGGTCGGCGGCCGCGCGGCTATGGGGCGGCCCTCGAGGAAGGCCTCGAGGTCGCTCGCTAGCTCGGCGGCGGTGTCGTAGCGGAGCCTCGGGTCCTTCTCGGTGGCCTTCTTCACGATGGTGGCCAGGTCCTCGGGCAGGGCCGGGCTGGCCTTGCGCGGGTGGAGAGGCTCTTCGCGCAGCACCTGCTCGATGAGGCGAGCCTCGCTGTCTCCGTCGAAGAAGGGCCGCCCGCAGAGGAGCTCGTAGAAGGTGGCGCCCAGGGCATAGACGTCCACCCGGCCGTCGAGCTGGAGGAGGTTCCGCTGGAGCTGCTCGGGGGGCATGTAGCGGAGCGTGCCGAGGAGCACGCTCCGATCCTTGGTGATGCTCTGGCTTGCGTCGCCGAGGGCCGCGAGGCCCAGGTCCATCACCACGACCCGGTGCTCCCCCGGCGTCACCATCAGGTTCGCGGGCTTCAGGTCGCGGTGCAGGACGCCCATCTCGTGGAGGTGGGCCACCGCGCGGGCGGCATCGCAGAAGAGCTGCGCGAGGCGCTTCACGCGCGCGCTCCCGTCACCGCCGATCGCCTCGCGGGGGCGGGCGACCGAGAGGTCCGGCACGTGCTCGAAGACCTCGGGCCGGTCCCGCCGGAGCTGCTCGGATGCGGTGGAGATGGCCTCGTCGACGTCGTCGGTGCTCGTGAGGGCCCGGGCGAGGCCCGCGAGATCGACTCCCTCGACGAGCTCCATCGCGTAGTAGTAGGTGCCCCGGGCCTGCCCCGCGGCCAGCACCTTGACCACGTTCGGGTGCTCGCAGCGCGAGAGCGCCGCCACCTCGCGCCGGAAGCGCGCGACCGCCGTCGCGTCCTCCGCCGCCGACGGGGGCAGCATCTTGACCGCCACGAGGCGGCCGAGGCTCTCCTGCCGGGCGAGGTAGACCTCGCCCATGCCACCCTCGCCGAGCTTGCCGAGCACCCGGTAGTCGCCGAAGACGTCCCGGTCCTCCTCGGCGGGCTCCACCTCCGGGTCGGGCGCACCGCCGAAGAGGGCGCGGAGGTCCTCCTCGATGGTCGGGAGCTCGGCCGCGAGCTCCTTTGCCCTGGTGGTCTCCCCGCTGACGTAGTCCAGGTACCTGGCGGGCCCGTTGTGGAAGAGCACGATCTCCCGGAGCTCCGCCTCGCGGTACAGCAGCCAGGGGTGCAAGGAGCGGTAGGCCCCCTCCGAACGCAGGTACACGCGCCTCGGCAGAACGTGCTCGGGCACGCCCTTCGTCCCAGCCAGACCCTCGACGGTGCCCGTGACGCCCGACAGCTCCAGCACCCGGGCCCGGCGCTCGCCGCTCGGATCGAGATCTACGGCCTCGACGTAGACGAGCTCCTCGCCCCGCCGCCAGAACACACCCGCAGCCCACGCGGCCTCGAGGCCCGCCAGCAGCACCGGGGTCGCCTTGTCGTAGAAGTCGGCCTGGCGGGTCGCCCCGTGGAAGTGCTTGTTCCGGTACGCCGGCAAAGCGCCGACCAGCTTCCTCGCCGTGACGGCCCGCGGCGACGGCCGCCTGCCCGTGCCGACCTCGCTCAGGAGCCCGAAGACCTCGAGCAGCGCCGGCTCCGAGACGAGCTCCTCTCCCGCCTGCATGGCCGAGACCCACTGGCCTGTCGAGGGCTTCCGCAGCGCCGCCGCCTCCGCGGGTGGTCGCGCCGCCACCGCCAGCCGCACCGAGGCCTCCCAGGCGAAGAAGGCCGTGTCGTGACGCTCCTTCGGGCCCTTCGCGTTGTGCGCCCGCCGAGCGAGCATTGCCACCGGTAGCGGGAGGTCCAAGCCGCTCCCCGAGAGACGAGAGCCGAGACCCTGGCATCTGCGCGGGCCGATGTCCAGACAGCCAAGTCCTGCGGGCGCAGCGGCTCCATCGGCCAGCGACTGCGAGCGCTGTCGGTCACCAAGGAGATGAGCCTACGCCGCGGTTGGCCGAAACACGGGGCCTTCCGTATGATCCGGTACCACGTCAGCATGGAGGAACGCCGTGAGCTTGTTCGACCGCCTGCGTGGAAAGTTCAAGACGTCCGGGGCAGCGCCGAGAGCGCCGACCCGACCCGCGGGGCCGACCGGGAGTGCGCCGTCCGCCGACGGGCTGAAGGTGGTAACTGCGGCCGATGCCGACCGGAGCGAGATTGTCGAGCGGGTGCTCGGGCGCAAGCTCGGTGCGTGCATCACGGGGGTCGAACCAAGGCGGGGGAAGGAGCCGGTATACCTGGTGACAGAGGTTGAAACGGAGCGAGTGTACAGAGTCATCGAGATAGGAGAGCACTGGCAAGTGTTGCTTATGGAGGAGCGCGGCGGTCATGGTGTGGCCGGGGGCAAGATCGAGGCGATCTGGACGACCCAACCCAACGAGACGACAGATGCCGCGCGCGCAACGATACGTGCCTTTCTCGGCGATCGAGATCTCTCCGATCTCCTGTTCGTGTGCTCGAAGGTCGAGCTGGCCACCGAGGTAGAACGCAAGACCTTCGTGTCGGAGATCGGGCGAATCACCGTGCACTCGCGGCGTGTTCCCGAGGGCACCGAAGGCTGTATCCAGTTGCACGACTCCGGCGAGTGCGTGAGCTTCCTGTGGGAGCGCGCGCTGGGTGGAGCGAGGGAGACTGGCAGGACGCGCGAGCCCACGTTCTGACGGTGTTGAACGATCCGGCACTGCTCGTAGTCGCTCAGGTAGACCGCTCTGCAGAGCTGCTCCGGGAAGGCAGGCTGACCGAGGCCTTGGACGAGCTCAGGGGTGCGCGGCTGCGATCCAAGAGCCACGCCGTGGATTCCGTGTGGTTCACACGGGACCTGGCGTCGAGCGTCCCCCAGCTCGTTGACGAGCTGGCCAACCGACTCGTCGAGGAGAAGCTGTTCCAGGAGGCCGCAGCCGCGTTCGAGTGGGGCTTGGACCTGTACCCGGCCGACTACCATCTCACCGTGTCGTTCGGCTGGCTGTCTGCCGGCACGGGGAGGTACGAGCGCGCCATCAGCCTGTTGCGGGCGGCGACGCGCGGTCCGGTTCCAGCGGGCGGGCACGAGCGTCTCCTCGGGGCGGTGCTCACTCTGGCCTCGGCCCACTACCTCTCTCGCGATGTCGACGCGGCCATCGGGTGCCTGTCGGAAGAGCTCGAGTCTCGCGCCTGGACCGACGACGGGCGCGAGCGTCTGCTCGAGTGTCTCGACCTCTGTCGGCGCGGTGTGGCCCTCTTCGCGACTCACCTGCGAGCGCCCCCGGACCTGGCCTTCTTGAACGAGCTCCTGTCCCGGGCGAACGAGCTGCTCTCTCGTGGGCTGGTCGCCTCCGCCCGAGAGGTCGCCGAGGAGGCCAGAGCCTACGCTCGGCGCCATGGGCAATACGTGGTCGAGGCGCACTGCCTGCACCTGCTTGGAGGTGTCGATCTCGAGACGGGCAACGCGGAGAAGGCCGTCGAGAGCTACGAGGGCGCTGCCGCCTTGTTCGAGCAGTTTGGGCAGATGGAGGAGTACCTGGGCTCCGTGCACCACGGCGCGCTTGCCTTCGCCCAGCTTGGCGATGTCGAGAGCGCAGCCGCCCTGATGTCGGAGGTGCTCCGTGTGGGCGCGACATTGCCGGATCTCTCCGAGACGGTGATGCTGCGGTACCAGGTGCTCGGGCTCCGTCTGGGGATCGCGGACCCCGGGTTGCCCGAGTCCGTAGCCACACGACTGTGCGGCCTGGTCGATGATTCGCCCGGCGACACGTTGGACCTGGCCACCGCCAACCTGATCATGGAGATCTACGAGCTCCTCGATCCCGAGCCTCGCGGCATCTTCTCCGTTTCGCCGAGAGAGCGTCTTCTTCGGCTTGCGGCGAGGACATATCAACATGCCGGAGCCAAGCTCTGGGAGGCGCGGGCCCAGATGGCGATCGGCGGAATGTGCTTGGAGAGAAACCGCCTCAGCGGGGCTCGATCTGCGTTCGTGACGGCGTTGGCGCCGGCTCGCGTGACGAACCCGATGTTGGCGCTCCAGGCCTATGAGTCGCTGGGCGATGTCGAGCGATTGAAGGGCCGCCCGGCCGAGGCGGCGCGCATGCTGCAGCAGGCCGTGGAGTATGGCGAGGAAGCGCGCTCACTCGTGCATGACGACCGGAGCCGGGAACGCTTCTTCGAGCGGCTGGATCGAGTCTATCGAGCCCTGGTGAGTGTCTTGCTCGATCTCGGTCGCACGGAGGACGCCCTCACGTTTGCCGAGCGGACCAATGCCAGGGTGTTGGCTGAGCAGTTGGGCGCTCCACGCCCCCCCCCGGTGGTGGACGCCGCGGGCGAGCACGCGGAGCGCTACGACGCCGCCCGCCGTGAGCTGGATGCGCTTTGGGCGTCGTTCGCGCGGGGCGAGCTGCCACCTGCCGTGTTCGATAGCCGGCGCCTCGCGCTCCAGCGGACGCTTCGTGACCAGGTTGAGAAGCTGATGCGTTTGGATGCGGCCTTCGGTCACCACGTGACGGGGCTGCCGCCCGACTGGCGAGCGGGGCGCGCGCAGCTGGCGGACGACGCTGTGTACCTCTTCCCCTTCTTCCTCGAGCAAGGGTGGGTGTTGTTCGTTGTGGGTCGCTCTCGAGTAGTCGCGGAGCGCGTGCGCGGCGACGCCGATGACCTTCGAGAGTTGGCCCGGGAATTCGCGCGAGGTCTGGCAGCCTCGGTCATCGGAGGCGTCGACAGGGACCTCGGAGCGCTCCCTTCCCGTCCGATCGAGCGGCCCAGCGGCTTGCTCCTTCGGTCGGCGCGCGCGCTCTTTGAAGG
>CAZQPP010000234.1:0-12351 GCA_964594295.1 uncultured Myxococcales bacterium
ATCTACACGAAGGGAGTGCTGGCCGAGGACGGCTCACCCGTGACCGGGACCCCGATGTGGCAGGGCCGTCCGTCCATCGACCAGAACACGGGGCCGATGACCTCGCTGCCCATGGCCTACGACCTCCTCCGCGACGAGGACCTGAAGGAGCGCATCACCCACAACCTGACCTGCTACCTCAAGCGCCTGCAGCGCGTCGAGATGATCAACCTGCAGGACAACCCCGACCTCATCGACGCCCTGATGGCTTACTTCGGCACCGGCGAGCTGAAGCTCGACGAGGACGACAAGGACCTGACCAAGCTCGAGACCATCGTGGGCTACGTGCACCGCCAGATAAACACCAAGAACGAGGACGAGTACGAGCGCACCTGCCCCGAGACCATCCAGCTCGAGCCCTGGCGGGTCATCGACGCCACCGCACCGACCTTCGTGGTGGACCTGCTCAACTTCGTCCGCGACATGGACGTGGACGACGAGCGCAAGATGACCGTCGACCACTACTACTTCCCGAGCATCCGCGGCGGCGACGCCATGCACCTGATGCACCTCGCGACCATCGCCTACCACCTGACCGGAGACGAGATGTACCGGGAGTTCCTCTACGACGAGCTCATCGGAGAGATCGACACGATCCGCGTGGCTCACACCGCAGGGGCCTTCGACCTGCCGAAGTACTGCAAGAAGTACTTCGGCGATCAAATCACCTTCGGCCCCTGGTGGGCCTTCTTGCACCTGTTGGGAGAGAGCGAGCTCAAGGTCGAGATGGAGGAGGCCTTCCACAACGAGATGTGGAGCAAGCTCGTGAGGCCCGTTCACAACGTGGACTTCAACATCATGTACGCCGGCGCCGTCCGAGAGGAGATCGCGCTCGATCGCGACGAGGCGCTCGGGGTCGCAATGGCCGAGCTGCCGCTCATGGGCGGAAACGGCGGCGCGCTGATGGGCGACGCGACCGACCCACAGTGGCTCGACGACCCGCGCCGCTCATACACCGTGACCTGGGAGCAGCAGCTCGCCGCCGCCGGCGAGGGCGTCGCAGCAGAGTGCCCCACCGAGCAGGAGGTGGCCATCTGCTCGGCCGAGATCGAGATATTCGGTCTCAGCTTGCCCAACCTGACGGGCTGGCGCGCCTACGAGTGCACGGGCGGCGCCCTGGAGTGCGAGGTCGGCGAAGGCCAGTGCACCGAGAAGAAGGCCTCCGCGCCCCTGCCGCTACCCGTCCGTCCGTACACGGACTACCTCTGGCAGCGCGACGCCTACGAGCTCGACCGCCGCACATCGGTGGAGGGCCACCGCCAGTACGCGGGCTCCGACTACTCGGTCCCCTACTGGAACGCCCGCCGTTACGGCTTCATCGAGGAGGGCTCGGGGCAGGTGCTGGCCTGGAAGACCGTCGAGGGGACCTGCGAGTAACGCTCGCCGGGATCATTCAAGGCTTGACTCGAGCGCCGGCATCCGGCAAATTCCTACTATTCCGACCTAACTAGTAGGAATTCCAGATGCAGATCACCACCCGGTCGCGCTACGCCACCCGCGCATTGTTGGAGATCGGGCTCGAGCAGAGCGGCGATCCCGTTGGCATCCGCACCATCTCGCAGCGCCAGGAGATCCCCCACAAGTACCTCGAGAGCCTGTTCAAGAACCTGCGCGCGGCCGGGCTCGTCCGGAGCGTGCGAGGAGCGGGCGGGGGTTACCTGCTCACGCGACCGGCCAAGGAGATCTCGCTCTGGGAGGTCGTCGACGCGATGGAAGGCAAGGCCTCCACCATCGAGTGCGTCCGCGACGCGAGCGCGTGCAGCCGGAGCCCCCGTTGCGTGACGCGAGACGTGTGGTCGCGGCTCGACCAGGGGGTGACCGAGATCCTCGGCTCCATCACGGTCGCCGACCTCGTCGAGAAGCACCGGCGCAGGCAGGCCGTCGCGGCTCTCGACTTCGTCATCTGAGAACAGGAGCTGGGGCCATGTCCGACATCACCGGCAACACGAGCTTCGACGTGACGAGATCGCTCGACTGCCGCGGCAAGCGCTGCCCGATGCCGATCTACATGGCCTCCAAGGCCCTCGCGGCGATGAAGGCCGGCGAGGTCTTGGAGGTGAGCTGCACCGACGCCAGCTCGGCGCGGGACTTCCCGAGCTTCGCCGAGAAGGCGGGGCACACCCTGCTGGCCGCCGAGCAGCGCGAGGGCAGCGTCCACGTCTTCTACCTGCGCCGGGCCGACGGGTAGGCGAGCCCACGACACCACCGCCCCGGCGCGGCCGGGGCTCCGTCCACGGGAGGGGACTATGGACCTGAGAGATCTCCACGCGAGCATCCCAACAACGAAGCCGATTCGCCTCGACTGGTTCGAGCCCCAGGGCACCACGGTCTGGCTCAAGACCGAGTGGCAGGATCCCGAGGGGCCGGACCCGCTCCGCTCGATCAAACGCAAGCCGGCCTTCCTCATCCTCCAAGACGCCCTGCTCAAGGACTACGCGACGCCGGGCAAGCTGCTGCTGACCGCTACCGCAGGCAACCTTGGCGTCGAGCTGGCTCTGCTGGGCGCTCGTCACGAGCTGCCGCTCTACTGCGTCGCCCCCGGGCCGATCAACCAGGAGGGGCTGCAGGTGCTCACGGCCACCGGCGCCAACGTGCTCTCGAGCTCCGAGGACGAGATCTGCCCGCGGGACTTCACGGTCTTCTTCGCGCGCGGCTACGCCCACGAGTTCCACCACCGCCTCGTGAACCTCGAGCAGTTCTACTCCTGGCTGAACCCGATGGTGCACTCCGTGACCACGGCTCCCGAGATCTTCGGAGGCGACTTCGGAGAGGTCGACGCCGTCTGCTGCTGCGTCGGCTCGGGAGGGACCGCGGGAGGCCTCCTGACCTACCTGAGCGTCACCGGGCGCGAGGCCGAGGTGTGGGCAGCCCAGCCGGAGGTCAGCCACCAGGTCCCCGGCACGCACGTCATCCGCGGCGAGTGCCGCTGGTCGCCCGAGAACTACTCTCCGGTCGTGCTCCCCGAGGAGCGGGTCGTCACCGTCGAGCTCGCCGACTCCCTGGCCTTCACGGTGAAGCTCTGGGAGCACGGCATCCCCGCCGGCCCCTCGAGCGGCATGGCGCTGGCCCTCGCCCACGGTCGCATCCGCGAGGGCCTCAGGGGCAACATCGTGGTGCTCTCCGCCGACAACAACTTCAAGTACCCGCGGCTCCTCTTCGACGAGCTCAGCGCGCACCGCGACGTGATCCTGTACCGGCACGGGAAGATGGGGATCGAGGGCCCCCTCGACGCCTACCTCGAAGAGCTCGAGCGCAAAGTCGAGTCGGACGAGGTCTACGCCAGGATCGCCAAGCTCTACTCGGTCGCTCAGCCGGGAACGATCCGGGACGTCATCGACATCGAGGAGATCGTGGCCGGCAAGGAGTAGAGGGCCGGGCTCACGGCACGCTCAGCCGAGGATCGCGGGCTCCAGCTCCACCCCCACGGGGCAGTGGTCCGAGCACATGAGCTCCGGCCGGATGAAGGCCCCGCGCAGGAAGGGCATCGCCCCCGGTGAGGCCAGCACGTAGTCGAGCCGCCAGCCGACGTTGCGGGCGCGGCAGTCGCCCCGCTGGGTCCACCACGTGTAGGCACCGCGCTTGTTGCCGTGGACGTGGCGGAAGGTGTCGGTCCAGCCGTGGCGGAGCCAGCGGCCCAGCTCGCGGCGCTCGCTCATCAGGTAGCCGCTGTTCTTGGTGTTCTGCTTCGGGCGAGCAAGGTCTATCGGGCGGTGGGCCGTGTTGTAGTCCCCCACGACGAGGATCGGCTCGCCCGCGGCGCGGGCCGGCTCCAAGCGCTCGTAGAGGGCCCGGTAGAAGGAGAGCTTGTAGGGCACGCGGTCGTTGCTGCTCTTGCCGCCGGGGAGGGGTGTGCCGCTGCCGTTGGGGAAGTAGACGTTCGCGACGAGGAGCGCGCCGAAGCGCGCGATCTGGAGGCGCCCCTCGACGTCGAAGTCAGGCACGCCGAGGGAGGTGTGGACCGCGTCGGGGGGGCTGCGCGACAGGATGCCGACGCCGCTGTAGCCCTTTCGCTCGGCGGGGTTGAAGCTCGCGTGCCAGCCCTCGGCGCGGACCACCGCGGCGGGGATCTGCTCGGGCAGCGCGCGCACCTCCTGCATGCAGACGATCTCGGCGCCGCAGCCCGCGAGCCACTCGGGGAAGCCCTTCCGCACGGCCGCGCGGATGCCGTTGACGTTCCAGGAGACGAGGCGCATGGGGACCGGCTACGCCTCGTCGAATACCGGTGGTGTCGGCTGGCGGTGCACTACCTGCAGACGCCTCCCTCGCCACGCAGCTCCTCGAGCTCCACCCGGAGAGCCGCAAGCTCCTCGCGGAGGGTCGCAAGCTCCGCCGCCTGAACCTGCACGGCCGCGGCGGCCATGCTGGCGAAGCTGTAGAGGTCGACCCGCTCTCCCGAAGGAAGGACCGGGCCCGCGCCCGGATCGCCGATGACGTAGCCAAGCCGCGAGGCGGGCCCCTCGGGCTCGCCCTTGTAACGCCAGCGCGCCAGGCGGACCTCCATCAGGGTGTCCTTGACCTCCCGGAGCGCCGCAGCGTCGAGGTAACGGATCTCCTCTTTGGCCTCGCGCTTGGAGATCGGGCAGCCCTGCTCCTTGGGGTCGGTCGTCGTGCAGAGCAGGCGTGCGTTGCAGCCGTCGTCTGCGATGTAGCAGGTGTCTCCCTCGGCGGGGCAGGCCTTGCCTTCGACCTCGTCGCTGCAAGCCGGCGTGCCGTCGGTGGGCGGGCGGTGCTGCCCGCAGACGGGGTCACCGCAGGTCCGGTACCACTTGAGCTCCGGGTCGACGCATATGCCCATGCAGTCCGCCCCGCCGGCGTTCGGGTCGCAGTCGTCGCTCGGGTCGTCGACGCAGACGAGGTCGTCGGGGCACATCAGACCAGCGAAGCCGCCGCAGGCTTGCGGCTGCTCCTCGCAGTCAGGGGCGGCGCCGCTGCAGGTGCCGTCCTCGTGGCAGACCTTCAGCACCGCCGTCTCGTCGCAGTCTGGGTCCGTGGGATCGCAGATCGTGCACGCGTCGCCACACTCCTTGCCGGCGCAAGGCTCGTAGGGCGGCGGCGGCTCCTCGCAGTCCGCCGCGTCCGCGCTGCAGGTCCCGTCCTTGTGACAGACCTTCAGCACGCCGGTCTCCGCGCAGCTGGGGTCGCTGGGATCGCAGACGGTGCAGGCGTCACCGCACTCCTTGCCGGCGCAGGGCTCGTAGGGCGGCGGCTCCTTCTCGACGCAGATGCCGATGCAGTCTGCGCCGCCGGCCTTCGGGTCGCAGTCATCGGAGGGGTCGTCGACGCAGTCCATGCCATCGGGGCACGGGAGGCCGGCGAAACCGCCGCAGGCCTTGGGCTTGTCCGGGCCGTCGCAGTCCGGGGCCTTTCCGCTGCACGTGCCGTCCTTGTGGCAGACCTTCAACACGGCGGTCTCGACACAGTCATCGTCGTCCGGCGGACAGACGCTGCACTCGGTGCCGCACTTCTTGCCTTCGCAGGGGTCGTAGACCGGCGGCGGCGTGTCGTCGCAGTCAGGCGCGGCTCCGCTGCACGTGCCGTCCTTGTGGCAGACCTTCAGCTCCGCGGTCTCGACACAGTCCTCGTCGTCCGGCGGACAGACGCTGCACTCGGTGCCGCACTTCTTGCCCTCGCAGGGGTCGTAGACCGGCGGCGGCGTGTCGTCGCAGTCAGGCGCGGCTCCGCTGCACGTGCCGTCCTTGTGGCAGACCTTGACCTCGGCGGTCTCGGTGCAGCCCTGGTCCGCGGGATCGCAGATGCTGCAGCTGTCACCGCACTCCTTGCCGGCGCACGGGTCGTAGGTGGTGACCACGCGCCGGAAGCCCGCGTAGGAAGAGAAGTGCCGCAACACACCGCTCAGCTCGGACTTCTCGGGATCCCAGGCGGACCCTTCGACATCCTCGCGGGTGTCGTAGTTCTTGAGCACGTAGTCCTCGCCCGCCTTCGCGCCGGCGACCTTGATGACGAGCGTGACCGGCTTGTCGAGGGTCAGGCCGTCGGGACCGAGCTCGTATACGGCGGTAGCCAGATCGGGCTCGCCGCCAACGTTTCGCTCGAAGACCGTGACCGTCGTGCCCGCCGGCACCGCCCCGGACGGCAGGTCCAGGCTGAGGGCGCCGTCAGCGCTCGTGACCGTCCCACCCTCCGCTGTGATCGGGGTCGACACGAAGGGGCGAGCTTCATCACCCTCGTCGGCGCCGCAGGCTGAGAGGGCGAACAGGAGCAGGGAGATGGATGCGAGCAGGTAGGTCGTGCGTCTCATCGTGGTGGTCCTCCAGGGCTAGCGGGGGCGGGCGTTCTGAAGCAGAACACCCCTTCCGCGGGAGTCTCGTACCGAAACTCCTTTGTCAGCGCGACAAGGGTAGCCAGCCGGAGCGACAACTCAAGTGAGGTGTTTCGCTTGCGAAACTCCCGCCCCGCTAGCAGCCCTGCCCCCGACCCTGACCCTGACCGTGAGGCCCGTGGCCGTGCCCGGCGCAGGCCGAGCCGGGTGTCGCCTCGCGCAGGCTCCCGGACTTCACGGCGTCGAGGGCCTCCTCGAGCGTGCGGTGCTCGCCGGCGAGGAAGACGCGGAGGCTGGCCTTGTTGAGCTTCGCGAGCGCGCCCATGCCGATGCCGCCGACGACGACGGAGTCGAGGCTCTCTCCTTTCAGCGACCTGAGCGGCTGGCAGGCGCCGTGGCTGTGGTGGGGGTTCTTGTTGGTCACGGCGCGGAGGGCGCCGGTGTCGGTGTCGGCGATCACGAACAGCGGCGCCGAGCCGAAGTGCTTGCTGAGGGGGCTCTTGGGGCCCTCGTCCCTGGTGACGGCGAAACAGACTTGCATCTGGGTGCTCCTTTGGGGCTCTGCATCGGGGTTGTCCCCCCCCGGCAGCGGCAGCCGCGTGTGAACACGATCTGCGCCCGCACGGCCCACTTCGCTTGCAAACGCCGGGCCAGCCCGCACAGCGTCAGAGCTGCGCTCAGATCGATGCGCGCTCCTCCCTCTCCCCCTTTTTCCCGGTTGTCTCGGCCGAGCTAGGCCAGAAGCTCCGCCAGCTTCGCCAGGAAGGCCTCCTTGTCCACGGGCTTGGGGAAGAAGGCATCCGGCGGGGGCACCTTCTTGCGCGACGAAAGGAACTTGCGAAAGTCCTCCGGGTCGCCGGTGTGGCCGGTGATGCCGGTGACCACGACCACCGGAGTCGCGGCGTAGTCCGGGTTCTCCTTCACGTTTCGGTAGAACCGGATCCCCGACTGCTCGGGCATGCTGATGTCGAGGGTCACGAGGTCGGGCCTCTCGGCCTCGAACTTCTCGAAGCCCTCCCTGCCGTTGGTCGCTGACAAGGTGGCGTAGCCGTTGTCCTGCAGGAGGGTCTCGAGGAAGAGGACCAGGTCCGGATCATCCTCGACGATCAAGATCCTCTTCTTGGCGCCGGTGTCTGTCGTCATCTGACATTCTCCGAAAAAGCGGCCTCCCCATCGGGCCCGCGCCGCGGGCCACGGCTAAGCTCTAGCAGCCCGCCCCGCATGCGCGCAACACGCCGTGGTGTGGTAGACAACGTTATCCGCCTAGCAGTCGGGACGCCCGGATCCCTGGGTCGATGCTCACTCCAATCTGGCTAACACCTCTCGCGCTCGGCACGCTCTTGGGGGGAGCGCTTGCCCTGGGGGGCAGCTACGTCCTGCGCCGCCGCAGGGAGAACAAGAGGCGCGGTCAGCTCGACCGCAGCCCCAGCGACTTCAAGCGCCTCTTCGACATCGTGCCCTGCTACATCACAGTCCAGGGCCGCGACTTCCGCATCATGGAGTCGAACCAGACCTTCAGGCGGGACTTCGGCGACTGTCACGGCCAGAAGTGCTTCTCGGCCTTCAAGAGCCGTGACGACATCTGCCCGGAGTGCCCGGTCGAGAAGACCTTCTCGGACGGAGAGATCCACAGCAGCGAGGAGATCGTCAGGACCAGCGACGGCGGGGTGGCCGAGATGATCGTCTACTCCATGCCCGTCCACGACGAAGAGGGGCACATCAGCGCGGTCATGGAGGTCTCGACCAACATCACCGAGGTGAAGCGCCTGCAGCGCCAGCTCGTGCTGATGGGCCTCGCGGTGGCGGGCATGGCGCACCGCACCAAGAACATCCTGATGGGCCTCGAGGGGGGCATCTTCGTCGTCAACGAGGGCTTCGCGACGAAGGACAACGCCGCCGTCGAAGAAGGCTGGCGCATGGTGGACCGAAACGTCCACAGGATCTCCCGGGTGGTCAAGGACCTCCTCGCCTGCGCCAAGAAGAGAGAGCCCGAGCTGGAGGAGGGGGTGTCGCCGGGGCAGGTCGTGAGCGAAGTCCACGAGCTCTTCAAGGAGCGAATGGGCACCGAGAACATCCAGCTCTGCCTCGACCGCCAGGACGCCGGCTACGTGGGCACCTTCGACACCGAAGGGATCCGCTCGGTGGCCTTGAACCTGATCGCGAACGCTCTCGACGCCTGCCGCTTCGACACCTCGGGCTCGACCAAGGAGCACCGCATTACGCTCCGCTGCGTGGTCAACGAGGCGGGCACCCTGAGCATCGAGGTTGCCGACAACGGCGGCGGCATCCCCGACGAGCTCACCGACCAGGTCTTCAAGAGCTTCTTCTCCACCAAGGGCACCGAAGGTACCGGCCTCGGGCTCTTGGTGGTGCAGAAGGTGGCGGAGGAGAACAGGGGCACCGTCACCTTCTCCTCCAAGGAAGGCGAAGGGACCGTCTTCACCGTCACCCTTCCCGACGCGGCGCGCAAGGCGCCCGGCGCTACGCCTCTTCGCCCAGGGCCTTCCGCACCGCCGCCATGAACACGGCAGGCTCGATGGGCTTGTCGAAGACGGCCACGGGCTCTTTCACGGCGAGGTGGCGCCCGGCGAGCCCGCTGACGACGATGACGGGGGTCGCCGAGAGAGCCTTGTCGGCGGCCAGGCGCCTGTAGAAGTCGGTGCCCGACTGCTTGGGCATCATCAGGTCCAAGAGGACCAGCGCGGGATTGTGCTCTTGAGCCACCTCGAATCCCTCGACGCCGTTCTCGGCGGTGACGACCTCGTAGCCGTGCTTCTCCAAGAGCCTCGACAGGTAGGTCCGCACGTCGGCCTCGTCGTCGATGACCAGGATCTTCTTGCTCATGAGGCTCTCCAGTTGAGTGTCGGTTTGAGCGCGCGCCGCACCGCTACGGGCTCTCCCCCGGCGCCGCAGGGAGCTCCATGCGGAAGGTCGTCCCCTCTCCCGGCGTGGACTCGAAGCCCACCCTCCCGCCGTGCTGCTCGACGGCCTTGCGGGTCAGCAGGAGCCCGAGCCCCGAGCCCCTCAGACCCTTCGTAGTGAACATCGTCGACAAGACCTTCTCCTGGTTCTCCAAGGAGATGCCGGGGCCGGTGTCGTCGACCTCCAGGACCACGCGCTCCTCGCTCCCTCGGTGGGCGCGGAGCGTGATCCGGTGCTCCTTCTCGAAGTCGGGATCCCACGCGCAGGCGTCCATGGCGTTGGTCACGAGGTTCGCCAGGCAGCCGTGGATGGTGTCGCGCTCGACGAGGAGCGCTGGGAGGCCGTCTTCAACGGACCTGTCGAGCGTGATGCTCGAGAAGCCGGCCTTGTCTCGATAGAGCCCGAGCACCTCGTCGACGAGCTCGGCCGGGCCGACCGCTTCGCGGGGCCTCTCCTCCCTGCGCACGAGACTCAGGAGGCCCTGCACCAGGGCGCCGACGCGGTCGATGTAGCCGCGGACCATCTCCCAACCCGCCTCGAGGCGCTCGCGGTCGCCCTTCTTGAGGCTCGAGTCGACGACGTAGATGCCGCCTTCGAGGCCGGCGAGCAGGTTCTTGATGGTGTGGGCGAGGCCCGCCGTGGAGAGCCCCGCCGCTGCGAGGCGCTCGGCCTCGGACAGGGCCGTCTCCAGCTCCTTCGAGCGCGTGGTGTCGAGGCAGAGGAGCAGCACCTGCTCCACGTCTCCGCTCGGCCCGCGAAGAGGGATGGCGCGGGCGCCGTACCAGATCGCGTCGCCGGCGGCGGACCTGCCCTCCTCCTCCCCGGACTCGTGGACCTGCCCGTCTTCGAAAGCCAGGAGCGCCACACAACCCTCGCAAGGCGCCGTGCGGCCCTTGGCGACCGAGTAGCAGGGCTCCCCGAGGCCTTCACCGAAGACCTGCTCGAAGGCCCGGTTGACCTGCACGACCTTGCGCTCGGCGTCCACGAGGACGGCAAAGCAGGGGGCCTCGTCGAAGACCGTCCGCCCGAGCAAGTCCGCGTCTGCGAGACCGGTCATGGGCGCGCTCTCAGTCCTTCTCGCGCTGGGTCAGGAAGCTCCAAAACGGGATGAAGCCCAGGAGCAACCCGAAGGCGAGGACGTAGGAGATCCCCTTGGTGAGGGTGAGGAAGTCCCACATGGTCTCCATAGGACCCTCCTTGTCAGTGGACACCCTTCCAGTCGGGGTGCTCGTGCATGACGGGCATGCGGTTCGCTATCCAGCGGAAGGCCACCACGCCGGCGGTGATGAGGGAGATCGTCACCCAGATCTCCATCCAGCTCGGCACGTAGCGCGACTCCGCGGGGAGCTGCCAGTTGAAGGCGATGAACGAGACGTTGAAGCGGTTCAGGACTATGCCCGCGACGGTCACGAAGGCCGCGACGCGGGCCAGGGTCGGGCGGCGCTCCCGGTAGGCGACCGCGAAGAGCAGGCAGGGGAGCAGGACGAAGCCCACGAGCTCCACGAGGAACCAGGCTCCCCAGGCGGTGCCGAGCAGGTGCCAGTCGTGGTCCGAGGCGACGCTGACGAGCTTCACGGCGAGGTAGGTCGCGAGGACCACGGCCCCCGCCTTGGCGAGCCCTACGGTGAGCGCGTCGTGCTGCTCGTGGGTGACCTCCACCTGGTGCGAGAAGGCGCGGTGGGAGAAGGTGCCCTCGACGATCACCATCGAGATGCCGGCCGCCACCGCCGAGATGAAGAAGTGCACCGGGATCATGCTCGAGTACCAGAGCGGATGGAGCTTGGTCGGCACGATCTCGTAAAGGGCCCCCAGCGAGGACTGGTGCATGGTCGAGAGGATCAGCCCGAAGATGGTCAGCGCGATGGTCATGCGCCCCACCAGGCGGCGCCAGCGCTTCATGCCCAGCCACTCGAAGAGCGCCGGGGTCGACTCCACGAAGAGCGTCATCAGGTAGAGCGCCACACAGAGCGCCACCTCGAAGAGCGCCGAGGTCGGCCCGGCCTGCTTGATGAAGGGGTAGGGGAGGCGGAGGGGGCGCCCGAGGTCCAGCAGGAGGCCGACCACCACGAGGGAGTAGCCGAGGAAGGCCGTCAGGATCGCGGGCCTCACGACCGGCTGGTACTCCTTCATCCCGAAGATGTAGACGGCGGTAGAGAGGGTGAAGCCCCCGGCGGCGAGGGCGACTCCGCTCATCACGTCGAAGCCGATCCACAAGCCCCAGGGGTAGTCGTGGGTGAGGTTCGTAACCGCTTCCAGGCCGAAGGCGAAGCGGTAGACCATGATGGCGGCGCCGACCGCCATGATGACGCCGGCGATCACGTTGAAGGGCGTGAGGTAGGGCTTCTGGAAGAGCTCGAAGGAGGGCTTGGACATGATCACGCCTCCTCCTTGTCCTTGGAGGCCTCGGCCTCCGCGAGGGCCTTCTTCACCGCGGCGGCGATGGATCGCTCCTTGTCTTTGCCGGCCCGCGCGGCCGCGGCTTCGAGCTTGGCCTTGGTCTCCTCGTCGGCCTTCATCAAGGCCTCGACGACGGCGGCGCGAGCCTTCTCCTCACCGAGGCGCTCCTTGCGCTTGGTGAAGGCGTAGAAGCCGGCGAGCATGCCGGGGTAGATGGTGATGACCAGGGGCACGACCGAGAGGAAGCCGGTCCCGATCTCGGGCAGAGGCTTGTGGGTAGCTCCCTCGTGGAGGCCGAGCTCACCGAAAGGGATCCCGGCGAGGGTCAGCCAGCTCGAGCCGCCGAACTCGTGCTCGCCGAAGACGTGGTGGACGTACTTCTCCGGGTGCTTGCGGATCCTCTCGCGCGCCACGTCCAACAGCTCCTCGCGGGAGCCGAAGAGGATGGCGCCGGTGGGGCAGGCGTCGGCGCAGCCCGGGTTCTTGCCCTCCTTGATGCGCGGGTAGCACATGGTGCAGCGCCGGACCTCGGGGGTGGCCGGGTCGTCGTAGTCGTAGGAGAGGGCGTAGTAGGGGCAGGCCATCACGCAGTAGCGGCAGCCGATGCACACGTCCGGGTCGTAGAGGACCGGGCCCTCGGGCGTCTTCGAGAAAGCCTGCACGAGGCAGACCGAGGCGCAGCACGGCTCGTTGCAGTGCATGCACTGGTGCTT
>CAZQPP010000235.1:0-12270 GCA_964594295.1 uncultured Myxococcales bacterium
AGTGTTTCAGGCTAACGGCTAACAGCTAACGGCCAACAGCTAGATCCAGGTCTAGCCTGTTCGTGCCACGCTCGGACGAACACCCCGCGGATGTGGGCTCGACCTTCAAGCTCCATGGCTGAGCGCTGATGGCTGATTGCTGGACGCTGATGGCATCCCTCCCGAACCCACCGGCGAAAGCCGCTGGGTTCTGGAGGACCTCGACGCTTGCCCCCTCCCCCGAGATGGGGCAGCCTCCCGCGCATGACTTCACACCGCCGTATCCCCCTGCTCATCCTGTCCATCTCCTTGCTCGCCTTCGCGTGCGGCAAGACAAAGGCCCCCGCCACCGCGCCGGCCGAGAAGCCCAAGGCCGCGGAGCCCAAGAAGGCGGAGGCTCCCGCCGCCGAGAAGGCCGCAGAGCCGGCGAAGCCGACGGAGGCCAAGAAGCCAGAGGAGGCAGCCAAGCCTGCCGAGGCAGCCGCTGCTGCGCCGGCCGCCAAGGCCGACCCCCTCGCCGCGCCCGCCGACGTGGCCGCTCCCCCCGCCGACGCCGAGAAGACGGCCAGCGGGCTGGCCTCCAAGGTCCTGAAGAAGGGCACCGGCGCCGACCGCCCCACCGCGACCAGCGTCGTCTCGGTGCACTACAGCGGGTGGACGACCGACGGCAAGATGTTCGACAGCTCGGTCAAGCGCGGCCGCCCGGCGAGCTTCCCCCTGAACCGCGTCATCGCGGGCTGGACGGAGGGCTTGCAGCTCATGGTCGTCGGCGAGAAGCGCCGCCTGTGGATCCCCGAGCCGCTTGCCTACGGCGGTCGCCCGGGGCGCCCCGCGGGCATGCTGGTCTTCGACGTGGAGCTGCTCGAGATCAAGTAGGCGCCTCGCTCAGCGAAGCGCCCGCTCAATCCTTCAAGGGTCCCCAGGACATGATGAAGAATCGGTCCGCGAGGGACTCGGTGCTCGAGAGCGAGTGCAGGGTCTGGGTGACCTTGCTCGAGCTGCCGCCCTTGGTCGTCAGGTCGCTGCTGGTGCTGCCGCGGGCCTGCTGGACGAGGAGCTGAGGCTCGCTCGTGGTCGACGAGGTGAGCCGCCCCGAGGTCGAGCCGGACGCGCCGACGCCCTTCTGGCCGAAGCAGGTGGGGGCCTGGAAGATCTGCACGCCGTTGGGGATGCCCTGGCCGAGGTCGATGAAGCTGTCGCCCTCGCCGATGCCTGCCAGGGACCTCTGGATCACGACGTCGTCGATCACGGCGGGGTCGTTGCCGTCGTAGTCGATGATCCACAGCTCCCCGTCGCCTGCCGAGCAGATGTCGCTGGCGTTCTTGTCGTAGACGGTCTGGAGCAGGCTGTCGGCGTAGATGACGGGCCGCCCCGTGATCACGTGCGCCGTGGTCGGGTCGTCGCCGATGGTGTCGGGGAAGAGCTTCACCCAGTTGACCTCGGCCGTGATAGAGAGCGAGGGGGTGGTGGTCACCGTCTCCGTGATCGAGATCAGCCGCGCCTCGGTGCTGGGCTCGTATCGCACGTCGTCGACGTCGCTGGTGTGGTAGGCGGCCACGAAGGTCATGCCTCCGCGGGTCAGCGCGAGCGCGGGCTTCTCCCGGATCGCCCGCCGGCCGCCCCCGTAGTCCAGCGCGAGCGCGGAGCCGACCCCCTCGATGCTCTCCCCGAAGGCGTCGTGGAAGAAGCTGAGGGTCCAGTCGTCGGGATCGGTGCCGGCGAAGCGCAGGTACCAGAGCTGGCCGAGGGCGTCGCCGATTATGCAGCGCGACATGTGCGTGCCGGCCGACGTGCTGTAGCAGGCCGGCGGGCTGGTCATGGGGGCGTCGAGGCCGTCGGTGTCGAGGCTGCCGCCCCCGTCGGCGGGGTAGTTGTCGTCTTCGACGTTGGTGCCCCCGGCGTTGGGGAACTCGACTATCTTCTCCCCGGTGGCGAGGTCGACGACGTAGACTATCTTGCCGGAGCCCGACTCGGCCTGGCGCTCGAGCCCACCCGGGATCACGGCCAGCGCCCTCTCCTGGACCGCGGTCTCGCCGTCGGGCACGAAGAGGACCAGCCCCGTGGAGATCGGGCCCCTGACGAAGCCGAGCTTGGAGAAGTCGTGCTCGTCGCCGCCGCCCGAGGCGTGGCAGGTGAACTCCTCGCTCGGGCCGCCGAAAGGCTCCAGGGCGCAGCGCTCGTCGGGGCTGATCTCCCAGAGCACTCCGGGACCGCTCGTGTCGGTGGGGTCGGTGACGTCGAGGGCCACGACCCCCGAGGTGCGATCACCACCAGGCACGATGAGCACCGAGCGCCAGCGGTCGTTCAGGGTCGCCAGGCTCGCCTCGTCCAGCTCGGTGGAGAGACGGTAGAGCAAGATCTCCTGGAGCGACGGGGCGCCGTCCAAGACGTAGTCGAAGCGCTCCATCAGCTCGCCGAGGCGCGGCAGGGCGAAGTGGGGGATGTAGGACCAGAGCTCCTTGTTGATGTCGGCGACGGCCACCGAGGAGTCGCGATCGACACGGAAGCCGTGGATCTGGCCGTCGTGGGTGACCGTGTAGAGCATGGTCGGGCGCTCGGCGACCTCGGTCTTCGCGGCGTAGCCGGCGAAGGAGGGGTCCGAGAGGTTCACGCCGTCGAGGTTGGTCTGGATTATCGGGTTGCCGTGCAGGATCGCGCCGAGCTTGGCTCCCTCTCGGCAGGTCCCGGTGTCGCCGAGGATCAGGCCGACCACGTTGTCCGCGAAGGTCTCCCGGTCCGCCGGAACCCCGGCGTCGAGGGAGGCGGCGACGCTGCACTCCACCGGGATGCCGCCGCTGGTCTGCACGAGCAGGCTGCCCGAGGTCGGCACGTCGAGGTGCTTGGCGTCGATGTTGGTCGTGTTGAAGGCCCGCGGGACCGTGTCGGCCGGGTCCGCGTCGATGGCGGGGAAGATCGTGTACACGGTGCGGGTGGCCTGGCTGTTGAGCAGGGAGGCCAGGTCGGTCTTGTTGTCGTCGTCGTCGCAGACCCCCGCACCCACCGCGACGTCCTCCGCCTCGCTCGAGGTCTTGCAGTCCTCGTTGACGCAGCCCCAGATGGTCTCGTCGAGGATGCCCTTGTAGTTGATCTCGTTGTCGTCATCGACCTCCCGGCCCGCGTTGAACTGGTAGAGCACGTGGATGTCGCTCAGCGTCTCGGTCGTGAAGGCCGTGCGCGTCCGGTTGAGCTGATCGTCGCGGACGCGGGTCATGACCTTGGTCAGCACGGCCGACAGGTCTTCGGAGCCGTCGGCGTGGAGGGCCTCCGGTGTGAGGGTCGGGCGGGCCACGTTCGGCGTCATGGCGTCGATCTGGTTCTGGAGGGTCGTCTGGTCGCCCGAGGACATGCCGACGCCCACGAAGTAGACCTTGATGCCGTTGTCTACGAGGTCCCTCGCGCTCTCGAGGGACAGGGTGGTCGTCGGGTAGCCGTCGGCGCCCTCGCCCTGGTTGCCGACCCCGTCGAGCATGAACACGGCGACCCGCTTTCGGCAGTCCTCGTAGTCGTCGTCGGTGCTGATCTCGGTCTCGTTGGTGTAGATCTCCTAGGTCTCCTAAAAATAAAAACTGACGGGGCGATCGGTGCTCCCGGCGTCCGCCACCGCGGTAGCCGCGGCCGTGGCGTTGGAGACCGCCAGAGAGCGGAGCCCGGTCGGGTAGTCGTTCGCGGGCAGGGGCACCACCATGTAGCCCTCGGCCGACGGGTTGGTGTTGCGCAGGCCGTAGTTGCTGCCCGTCTCGTCTCCGTAGGACCACTCGCCGCCGAGCGTGACGGCCACGGCGGACTTCTTGTCCAGGGTCGCAAAGCCGAAGACGCTGCGGGGAGCCCAGACGTCGAGCAGGCCGTCGTCGGGGGCGGTCGCGGCACCCGCGAGGATCTCCGCGATGTTGGTAACCGGCATGTCCTCGTCGTTGCTCACGATGACGAGCACGATGGGGGTCTCCGCGTCCTCCGTCGCCAGCGAGCCCTGGGCGACCGCCGGGGCGGGGGCCGCGAGGGCCAGCAGGCAGACCAGGGCGGTGGCGGCCCCGAGGATCAGGCCGCGGCCGGGTCCTTTGGTCGTGCTGAGGCCCATCATTGCTCCACCAGCTTCTTGCCGTGCAGCACCGGCCCGAGGTAGCCGATGGCCTGGAGTCTCTGGATGCTGAGCCGATAGCTCTCGTCGACCGCGCCCGCTCCCGCCCCCTCGTCGCCCAGCCCGTACTGCCCCGTCGTGGTCCAGTTGAAGCGCTGGTAGAGGAGCTCTCCGGAGGGGGAGTTGGGCACTCGGTAGGTGCCGACCATGTTGGAGAGGGCCGTCGTGTAGGTCACCGTGCCGACGACCCCGCTCTCGCGGCCGAAGGTCCCGTCGTAGGCCGGGTCCGCCGACGGATCGCCGAAGGTCTGGAGGCCGAGCTCGTCCTCCCCCACCGAGTAGCCGGCTGCCTCGGCGAGCACGAGGAAGGTGGTCGGGCCGGTGGCGGCCTTCGCCATGGTCGCCGTCATCCCCGTGTCGGCGACGTAGTAGCCCACGAGGCCGAAGCGCTCGTTCCCAACCATCGCCACCTCGACGGCGGTGCGCTCGAGGGCGAGGACCAACAGCCCGCTCAAGATGAGCGTGACCATGAGGGCCAGGAAGAGCACGGAGCCCTCCTCGCGCGAGCGCCGGGGGCCCTCTGGACGCGGGGCGATCACGTGCCTCCTCCTTCTTTCAAGTTCCTCACCGGGCCCCGCCTCCGATTATCGCGGAGCGCCTCCGGCGCGACGCTAGAATCGGGAGGGCAGCCCGGTGGGCTGCCCGTTCGGCGGGCTCGCGGTCGAGCCATGCTCGACCGCCGTTGATGGTCCCGCCGGATCACGTGCCTCCTCCTTCTTTCAAGTTCCTCACCATCAAGGACCTGATCTGCACCCGCGCCGCCGCCGACATGCAGCGCGCGGCGCCCGCCCTGTCGTCGTTCAGGAGAGCCGTGTTGTAGCGGTAGGTCCGGATGGGGCTTGTCGTGCTCGCCCTCTGGATGTGCGTGACGTCGTAGTCCTGCTCAGGCTCGCAGGCGGTGATCTTGACCGTCATCGCCCGGAGGTGCTCCGGCTCGGCCTCGTTCGCGACGCCCCCGAGCAGCCCTCCTCCGGCAGCGCTGACGATGAAGGCGCTGTCGCCCGCCCTCTGGCTGGTGAGGAGCGGGTAGTGCACCAGGTCGGGGGTGCGGCGCGTGCTGTCCTCGTCGAAGACGAAGTCGTAGAACTGCATGTCCACGATGTTCGAGGCGACGATCATGCGCGTCGTCGCGAGCGCGGTCGTGCCGTCGAAGTCGAGGTGCTCCCGGATGAGGGCCGGCCGCGGGACGTCGCCCGCCTCCACTCGCGGGTCCGACCAGATACGGTAGCGCACGTAGTAGGCCACGTTCATGGTGTGGCCCGCGCCCTGCCCTTCGACCCCGCAATTCACGGGCGGCGCGGCCAGAATGGGGGCCTGCGACACGGTCACCGTGTTGGTCGGAGAGCCCGTGGCGTCGGTCACGGGGTAGAGCATCTCGAACTGGAGGGGGGTGGTGATCCTCAGGAAGCGGTGGGGCTCGCCGGCCTCCACGCCGAAGTAGCGGTCCCACTCCGTCTCGCTGCCGTTGGGCAAGGAGCCGTCGTCTTGGAAGGTCACCGTGGTGCCGGTGATGGAGAGCGAGTTGTAGGTGCCGCCTCCCGAGAAGTCCCCGAACAGGGTGATCGAGCTCGACTCGATGTTGGGGTTGTCGTTCGTGTCGGGGACGTACCCGTTGTTCCGGTCGATGCGCACGGCGCGGATGTTGAGCGGCGTGCCGGCGTCGGGGTCGTTGGGCGTCTCGCAGACGTTGTCGTCGACGTCGATGTTGGCCGTCGCCATGAAGCCGGCGAGGTGGATGTCGCCCTTGATGGTCTCGAGGGCGAAGCGGAGCTGGCGCTGCAGGGTGAGGTAGCTGTCGTGGGTGCGAACACCCGCCGTGCTGCGGCTGTAGAGCAGGAGCAGCCCGGTGACGACCATCGTGGCGATGAAGACGACGACGAGGAGCTCGACGAGGGTGAAGCCGGCGAGACGGCCTCGCAGCTCTGCCTGGCGTCGGGCGCCCATCAGCTGTTCACGAAGGCGTTGTACATCAACGACGCCGGGAGGTTCAGAAAGGAGACGTTGGTGAAGTCGTCGGCCATGGCGACATCACACGCGCTCCAGTCGTCGGTCGCGCGCTGGCGCCCGGGCCGCACCCACAGGACCCTCACGTCGGCGCGCAGCAGGACGTCCGCGGTCAGCCACGTGAGGCGGTAGTGGATGCAGAAACGCACGTCCTCGGTCGCGGGCAGCTCGTTCAACACGCCGGAGTCGCAGACGCCCTTGTTGCAGTAGGTCGTCTGATCGCTGAAGTTGCCGAGGGTGCCCACGTATCCGCCGGGGGTGCCGACGAGCCACCCGCTCGTGGCCCCGTCCGCCCCGAGCGGCGCGTTCTGCAAGAAGGGGAAGTCGGAGTTGCCGTTGAGGGTGGTCCCGCGGGTCCAGAGGATGCCCTCGGTCCGCAGGGTCTCCGCGAAGTGCTCGGCGAGCTTGAGCCCGTGGAACAGGGAGCGCCCCTCGGTGGCCCCGTGGATGCCGCTGGTCTGGAGGTCCAAGAGCCCCATGAACCCCACGACGATGATGGCCAGCGAGACCATCATCTCGACCATGCTCGAGCCGGCCTGGGAGCGCCGCCTGCCCTGAGGCCGCCTATAGGTCGAAGTAGGTGTCACCGCTGTACTCGATCACTATCTGGTGCGAGGGAGGCACCTGGGCGTCCGTGCCTCCGAAGGAGAACTGCTGCGTGAGCGTGATCTCGACCGATCCGTAGCCGAGCTGCGCGTCCGACGAGGGCAGGGGCTGGCCGGTCCCGGCGTCGACAACGCGCCCGTCGGCTTTGATGCAGATACCGTCGGTTGCGAGGGACTCGGGCGTGATGGCCGTAACGGAGACGGTCGGGTAGTCCTCGCCGGCAGATGGGTTCTCGCCGAACACCAGGGCCCGCATCTGGGTGGCGGACGAGGGGTCGGCTTTGAAGTCGTCTTCGGCACAGCAGGCGGTGCTTAGACACTCGTAGACGGCTATCGAGCCGTTGCTGCTCGCGTCTTCTAGTTCCACGTAGACGCCGTGGGCTCTGCCTCGCATTGCCGCGTGCACTTGGGCGAAGCGGACCATCTCGAAGCCCGCCTCGGTCGCGCGCACCAGCTCGTTTCGGGCCACGAGGGCCTGCACGGCGGGCAAGGCGAGCCCGACGAGGACCACCACGACCGCGAGGGCGAACATGAGCTCGAGGAGGGTGAAGCCCGCGGTCCTGTCCTCAGGAGCGGGGTCGCACGTCACGCGCGGCGAGCTCTCCTGGCGGGGACGAGGGATGTCGGACATTGAAGACAAGGGCACGTCGCCGGGGCCGCGAGGCGGGCCCCGTTTGCAGGACATTCGACGCCTGTGAGGTGCAAGATCCATGCCTGGCTGGCAGAGGCTCCTTCCCTCAGAAACTTCGTGAGCACGTGCAGTTGTGCCACCTCCCATAGGACCCGAAAAGCGCCCTCGGCGCAAACATTTCCACGGCTCGCAGCGTGCTTTGCGGGTGGGAAGGCGACGGGCGGCGGCGCGGTTGACGAGGGGCGAGCCGCCTTGACGCGCACCCTCTCGCGCCGACACGATGGCTCGCCCAACCTCCGGACGCGAGCATGGAGCCCAACGAGCAGCTCGAGATTCAGCTCGGCCACTTCTGCAACAACCGCTGCGTGTTCTGCGTCAGCGGGCAGATGAGCGAGCTCAAGCGCGCCGCTCACATCGACGCGGCGAAGGTCTGCGTGGAGCTCGAGCGCGGCCGCGAGCGCGGCATCAAGAAGGTGACCTTCCTCGGCGGCGAGCCGACCCTCCAGCGCTCCTTCTTCGAGGTCGTCTCCCGCGCGGTGGAGCTGGGCTACGAGGAGGTCGTGCTCTTCACCAACGGGGCGCGCCTCCGGGACCGCCGCTTCGTCGAGAGGGTGCTCGCCCTCGGAGACCGCTTCGTGTGGCGCATGAGCCTACAGGGAGGCAACGAGCAGGCCCACGACTCGACGGTGCGCAGGGAGGGTGCTTTCGCCCGCATCCTCGCCGCCTTCGAGCTGCTGACCGAGCTGAATCAGCCCATCACCTGCAACCTCTGCGTGGTCAAGCAGAACTACGAGTCGATGGCCGAGCTGCCCGCGCTCGTGCGCCGCTTCCCAATCCGCCAGGTGCACCTCGACATGGTGAGGCCGCGTGACGCCGGCGACCGGAGCGAGGACTACCTCGACTCCCTGCTGCCCGACTACAGCGACCTCGCCCGCGTGCTCAGGCTCATGCTCGAGGGCTTCGAGGAGCTCGACCCGCGCTTCGACGTCAACGTCGGCAACCTCCCCTATTGCCTGATGCCCGAGTGGGCTCACAAGATCCACCACGACGGGGAGATGACCCTCACGGTCGCCGTCGACGGCGAGGACCGGCTCTCCGAGGCCTGGGACAAGTACGAGGACAAGCGCACCGACAAGCTCAAGCTCGACTCCTGCAGAGAGTGCGTCTTCGACGACCGCTGCAACGGCTTCTTCGACCTCTACGCGCGGCGCCGCGGGGTCAAGGAGTTCCAGCCGGTGCAGAGGCAGCGCCTCTCGGAGATCGACCCGCTCCAGCGCCTCTTCGTGATGCACGTCGAGCCGGCTCTGCAGGCCGCCGCCGAGGATCCTCCCGCAGGCTGGAGCACAGTCGGCCGCGTGGACGACGACTTCGCGCGCCGCGTCCGCCTCAGCTGGAGCCGCGAGGGTGGCGGTAGCGCCACCTTGTTGCTCGCCCCGGCGGCGGCACCCGGCGGGGGAGACGGGGAGCACTCTGCCTTCATCTTGCGCCTCGAGCGCTTCGAAGGTGTGCCGGACGGCGAGGTCTATGCCCTCGCGCTGTCGTGCTTCGACACGATGGTCTCGGCCCTCGACGGGACCGCGGGCGCTCGGCCCACGCCGGCACGCATCCGGGCTCGGCGCGCGGTGATCGGGAAGGAGAGCCCGGTGCCTGGGATCGTGCAGAAGCGGCTGCGCTTGCTGATGGGGCGGCGCGACTACGCGGGCTGGGCGCTCGCGGCGGCCGAGCCTGTCTTCGACCCCGCGGGCGCGAGGCTCCTGTTTCGCGCTCCGGATGGGCGCGGGGCGCTGCTGACCCTGGCCGAGGCCACGCCAGGGCGGGTGCAGGTGGGGTGGGATCTGCCGGATGACGGCGACCGGGATGGGCTGCGGAGAGTGACTGAGGCGGTGGGGGCGGCGTTGAGGGGGAGGAGGAGGTAGGAGGGACGAGAGAGGAGAGCGAGAGCGAGAGCGAGGGGGGCGGCAAGCCGACGGTGCGGCTTGCCCCTGCTCGGGACATGCAGGATAGTCACGCCATGTTGCCACTGCCGCGCGGAGAGAGGGTCTCTCGGCGCCGTTTCCTGGAGCGGGCGGGGCTCGCGGCCGGGGCGGTGGCGTTGGGGGTGACGCGGCCGGTGCTTCGCGCCGAGGTGGCCGAGCGCTGGCCGGGTGGGCGTGTCGTCGTGAGCGTCGGAGCCGCCGGTGGGCCGCTGCGGGCGGTGCTCGAGGTGCGGCGGCGCGGCGGGGAGGAGGCTCCGGTAGATGAGCGCCCGCTCGCCGTCGGGCAGAAGAGGTGCACGCTCTACCTGGACCTGCCGCGTCCCGTTCTGGTGGTGGGAGAGTACGATGCCCGCGTCAGGCTGATGCGCCGAGACGGCGAGCTGGTAGCCGTGTCGGCGTGGCAGCCGGCCTTCGCCATGGGCGGTGGGCCGTGGCTGGGGTAGCCCTGCGTCTGGCTTCGGCTCTGGCGATCTGTGCGCTCACCGCGCTCGCGCCCTCCCTCGTCTTTGGCGAAGGACCCGCGCCCCGCGGCCGCATCTTCCGCGCGGAGCCCCTCGACGGGCGAGGGCTCCGGGTGTTCGCGACCTTCCTGACCGGCACCGACGCCCCGGTGCTCGTCGAGGACGTGCTCGACGCGCAGGTCTTCCGCCTGTCCATGGGCGGGGCGCGGGACACCCTCGAGCACTTCTCCGAGGGCGCGCCCATGCTCGGCAGGGCGAGCGTCCTCCAACCCCTGGCCGACACCGGCGTGCCGGTGGACGTGGTGCTCATCGTGTCGGGAAACCGCGACCGCGACCGCACCGACGCCCTGAACGGCTCCATCCGCAAGGCCGCCCTGCTGATGCTGCAGCGCCTGCCGAAGAGCGCGCGCGTGAACCTCGTCTGGGTCACCGACATGCTCTCGATCTACGTCGACCACCCGGACAAGGAGGGGGAGCTCTCCGACTACTGGCAGTACCGAGGCTGGTGCCGCGAGCAGGACGCGCGCTACTACGAGAGCCTCGCCGACGAGGGCGCGGCGGCGGCCGAGCACCCCTGCGGGCTGCTCGCGGACCGGAGCGGCATCGGGGCGGCCCTCGACGCCGGCTCCGCCACGACCGCCTTCGACGGCTTCTACCCGCCGCTCTACGGTCTGCCCTGGGCCCTGTGCACCCCCGAGCGCACCGAGCCCCACCTGCTCGAGACGAGACGCGACGAGCCGAGAGAGCTCGAGCTGCGCGTGCGCACGGGCGCCCTCGACGTCGCGGCGCGGCTGCTGGCGAGCTACGCCAGGCCCAGGTCCCTGAAGGTGCTCTTCGTGCTCAGCGACGGAAAGGACGGCTACCTGCTCGCCGCCAACGAGTGCTCGGCTCCGGCGACCGAGGCCTGCCGCGAGAAGGGCGTGAAGCGCGCGGAGATGCGAGCCTGCGTGCGCAAGGAGATCGAGCGCCGTGTGCACGCGCCCCGGCAGGAGCGCTTCCTGGAGAAGGCGCGGCGCCTGCTCCCGCTGCTGCGCGGGGCCGGCGTGCGCCTCGACGCCGTGCTCGTGCCCACGGCGCTGCCCCACGAGACCGAGAGGGTGAAGCTGCTCTCGCTCAAGAGCGGCGGCACCTACCGCTTCGCGGAGGACGACGACGACCTGCTGCCCGCAGCCGAGGCCGCGGTCATGGAGGTGGCCGGTGCGCTCGTAGCCGACGTGGTCCCCGACGACCCCGACACGCTGCCCCGGGGAGAGCCCATGAGGCTGGCCATGAGCGTCACGGTCCCCGGGCCCGACGGGGTGCGGGAGAGCGTTCACACGAGCGCGACCGAGGTGACCCTCCCGGAGCCGCCGGGGGGCATCGCCGGGGTGATGCACAGGTTCCAGACCTGGCTCGAGTCCAAGGTGGGCAAGACCGCCGCGAAGATCATCATGATCGTGCTCGCGGTCCTCATCGCCATGATCCTGCTCTTCATCGTGTTCAAGCTCGGCAAGAAGCTCTTCGCGCTGCCGAAGAAGCTCAAGGGCAAGGCTAAGGGGGCGGTCAGATGAGCCCGCGGCGCAGGCGCTCGGGGGGCGACACCATCATCATCGCGGGCGAGCGTTTCCGCCTGTCCAACGCCCCGGCCCCCATCATCACCTTCGAGGACAACCCCAAGTACGACTTCAAAAAGAGGGTCTTGGAGCTCCTCGACCGCGACACCACCATGCTGCGCAACTGGGCCTGGCGCTGGGACAAGGCCGAGGGCAAGCGCATGACCAGCCTGGAGCAGCTCCGCCAGGCGGTCCGCATGATCATCATGCACGCCGACCAGGTGGCGAGCGCGGATCTCTGCTTCCTGACCCTGCTCCACCGGAAGCCGAACCCCCTGTCGATCCACTTCATCATCAACTGGGACGGCACGATCATCCAGGGCCTCGACGTGATGCACGCGTCCTTCCACGCGGCCGACTACAACATGCAGTCGGTGGGTGTGGAGCTGAACAACGAGCTGCCCAACCTCCTGGACAGCGAGGAGGCCGCCAGGCACGCCGGCTACGCGCGGGCGCACGCCGCCAAGGGCGACAGCTTCCTACGCCACCGCTCGCGCGTCATGCGCATCAACGGCTTCCCCTTCCAGTCCTACGGCTACACCGACGCCCAGTACCAGGCCCTCATCGAGCTCTTGAAGGTCCTGACCCAGGAGCTGCAGATCCCGGCCGCCATCCCGGTGGACGAGGCGGGGGAGGTCATCTCCCGGACCCTCGAAGACCCCAACTTCGAAGGCATCCTGGCCCACTGGCACCTGAGCGCCACCAAGTGGGATCCGGGCCCCGGCTTCGACTGGGAGCGCATGCTCTACGGCGTGTCCGGAGAGTACAACTCCTTCCCGGTCGTGCTGGAAGGGGGAAGGAACGTCGCCGAGCTGGTGACGCCGGGGCGCGTGCGCGAGGAGGCCGAGCGCCTCTACCGCAACACGGAGGAGGCGCGCCTCGGGGGC
>CAZQPP010000236.1:0-12251 GCA_964594295.1 uncultured Myxococcales bacterium
GCAGCCAGGCGATCGCCAGGCCGAAGAAGAGGGGGACGGGTGTCCACGCCGACAGCCAGATGCGCGCCTTGTCGCCCTCGATCCAGTCGCGCTGGATCACGAGCGAGAGCCAGACTACGAGGGACACGAAGACGAGCGCGACGGCCTCACGGCGCCTGGTCTTCCAGGCACGGGCGGCGCCCACCAGGACGAGCCCGGCACCCAGCGCGCCCAGGTGTCCCAGGGACTCCTGCAGGTACTGGAGGCCGACGGGCAGCGGCTGCAGGGGCGTGCGGTGACCCTCGGTCCACAGGGCGCTCGCGAGCGCCATCGTGCTCCGCTCCTCCCCGAGGCTGTGGAAGCCGTGGAAGAAGAGGTGGGGCACGTTGACGGCGAAGGCGGCGGCGGCGACGCCAGAGAAGATGATCCACTGCCGAGGCCGGGCGCGGGTGGCGAGGTAGGCTCCCGCCACGAAGACGACGTTGAGCAGGGGCAGGAAACGCAAGCCCGTCCCCGCGGTCACGGCGAACAACCAGCCGTGCAGCACCGGCTGCCGCCGGCGGGTCTCGAGGGTGTAGTACAGGGCCGCGGTCATCGCGAAGGCGATGCCGTTGCGGTCGAGCACCTCGATGGAGAGGGCGAGGGGGCTCGCGACCGCCAGCAGGCCGGCGCCGAGCGAGGCCAGGGTGCTCGCACCCCAGCGGCGCAGGCACAGGGCGAAGAAGAGGAAGGCAAGGACCTGGATCGCCGCGTACACGACCCGGAAGGCCGCGAGCCCGAGCAAGGGCAGGAAGGGGGAGGTGAAGAGCAGGTTCGAGGGGGTGCTGATGATCTTGTAGAAGTCCTTGAGCGGCTCGAAGCTCCTGCCCGGAGTGAGTGAGGCCACGAGCTCGTAGGTCATGTGGTAGAAGCACCTGGCCTCGCTGCGCTGTGCGTAGGACGCGATGGAGACGAGCGCGTCCTCGTCGGAGTAGTAGGCGGCCGCCGCCAGCCCGACCACGCCCGCGGCCGCGACCATCAGGATGTCCGAGCCCTCCGCTCTCCACGCCGGCAGGCGCTTGCGACTCCGCCACCACAACAGCCCACTCGCCGCGGCGACCGGGAAGGAGATGCCCGCTAGCAGGGAGGGCGAGATCCTCAGCTCGGCGCCGAGGGCGACGACGAGGGCGCCGTAGGGGATGACGACCAGCCCGAAGAGGAGCGTGTAGGCAGCCGCTTCGACCAGGTTCTTGGGCTTCGCGACGGCCTGCGCGAGGCAAAGCCCGGTGAAGGCCAGGCAAGCGAGGAGGAGGAACTCTAACATTCCGGCCCATTAGGTAGTTCCCGTCCTGAAACTCCCGTTTCAGGACGGGGGCTGTTAGCCGTTAGCTGTTAGCCGTTAGCCAGGCACCTGAGATCACTGCATTCCGGCTAACCGCTAATCGCTAACCGCTAATCGCTGCATCCTGAAACGCGAGTTTCAGGATGCACACTAGGTAGGCCATTCCCGTCGTCGGGCGCAACCCTGCCGGCAGGTCTTTGATTGACAGCCCGCGCGTGGGCGATAGTAGGGCGACATGACGCGTATTCGCGCCCTCTCCTGCGTGCTGCCCCTGGTCCTCCTGCTGATCTCCGGGCCTGCTCCGGCTGCCGCGCAGCACGTGATTGAGGCCGGCCAGGAGGCGCTGCTCCAGAGCATGCTCGCGCCTGCGGAGGGCCTGCCCGGGGGCTTTGCCTTCAAGACCGCCCGGATCGAGCGGGACCACGTGATCGCACGCTACGCCGGCCCCGCCGGAGAGGTGGTCGTGCGCCTCGATCACCCGGAGGCCGCGGCGGCGTCAGCGCTGCGCACGCAGGCCTTCGCGCTCTCGGGGAGCGCGCCCGCCGCCCTGCTCGAGGCGATCGCGTCGAGCGTGAGGAGGAGGGGGAGCTCCTGGCGCTGGAGGGAGCGATCGGCGGGGCAGGCGGCGTCCACGGCCGGCAGCGAGCAGCGCATCATCGAGCTCCTCGACAAGGAGCTCACGGGGGGGCCGGAGGAGCTCGGCGGGCGGGTCGACGAGATCTTCCGGCTCAAAGCGGGCTTGCCGCAGGACCGGGACGTGCGGTGGGTTGACGTGGAGGTCGGCCGCCTCTACCTGCGGGCCGGCCACGAGGAAGACGCCCGCGCTGTTTTTGCCGCGGTTCTGAAGGGGCTCGAGGCGGAGCCCCCCTCCTCCCTGCACGCCGCGGCGACCAGGGCCAGGGCCCTCGTCGGCCTTGGACGGGTCGGGGAGGCCGTCGCCGTAGTCGACGAGGCGTGGCCGCCCGCCGAGCGCGGCGACGAGGCCTGCGGCTTCTCCAAGGTCGGGGCCGACCTGCTCAAGACGAGCAGGGTCGCCGCCGGGCTCGATCTCTGCGCGCGCATCGCGAGGGCCGCGCCCGAGTGCGAGCGGGTATACCTCGTGCTGCGTCACCACCTGCTCGACGCCGGGCCCGAGGCCGAAGAGGTCTTGGACATCCTGAGGCAGGGGGCGAGCTTCCTGCCCGACTCGAGGGGCATCTCGAAGCTGATGTCCGTCTCGACGGCGGAGCCGGAGTTCGCCGAGGCCGGTCAGGAGGCCGGCCCGCCGGTGGGGCTGATCGTCGTGGTGGTCGGCGCTCTCCTGCTCGGCGCCCTCGCCATCGCGCGGCGCCGCCATGCATAGAGCCCTGGTCGCTATCTACGTCGTGCCGTGCTTACTGCTCGCGAGCTGTGCTCGGGATGGGGCGAGCGTTGGCTCCTTCGCCGAGCCGCCCAAGGACACCGCCACGCCTGCCAGGGACACCGGGGCCACGGCCGGCGACACCACCGACGCCACCGACTCCGAGCCGCCTGGGCCGCTCACCTTGCTGCCGCTGCGCTCGGAGGGCGGCCGGATCGTCGACTCCCTGGACCGGGAGATCCTGCTCCGCGGGCCCAACGTGACCTCCCTCGGCGAGTACTGGCAGGGAGACCCGGAGCACCCGCCGACCATGCCCACCACGGCCGGGGACTGGGACGAGATGGCGGCCCGCGGCCTGTCGGTGGTTCGCCTCGTCGTGCACTGGTCGCGCATCGAGCCCGAGAAGGGGGAGATCGACGAGTCCTACCTCGACGAGGTCGACGAGTACGTGAGAGCGGCCGCGGAGCGCGGCATCTACACCGTCGTCGACATGCACCAGGATGCCTACACGGCCTACATCTTCACCGAGGAGGGCACCGACTGCCCGGAGGGCACGCGGCCGGCCAAGGGCTGGGACGGAGCCCCCGAGTGGGCCGTCTTCACAGACGGGCTCTCCACGTGCACCCCTGGCGAGCGAAACGCCTCCGACGCCGTGCGCACGGCCTGGAACCACTTCTACGACAACAGAGACGGCATCCGAGACCGCTTCGCTGCGTCGTGGGGTGCCGTGGCGGCTCGTTTCGCCGGCCGCGCCGAGGTCGCCGGCTACGACATCATCAACGAGCCGGAGGTGCCGAGGCCTCTCGCCGAGCTGAAGCCCCTCTACGAGGTCATGCTCCGCGAGTCCGTCGCCGCCATCCGCGAGGCCGAGGACGGCGCCCCCTTCGAGCACCTCGTCTTCATCGAGCCGGCCCTCCCGGCCGGCAACCCCGACTTCGGCCTCATCTTCCCCTCGCCCGAGAGCGTCGCCGAGGGCTCGCGCGGTGTTGTCTGGGCCCCCCACAACTACGCGGAGACCATCGGCGTAGAGGGCCTCAGTATGACCTTCGAGGCCCTGAACACCTTCTACCTGAGCTTCGCCGCGCGCTTCGGCGTGCCGACGTGGATCGGCGAGTACGGATTCTGGAACACGAGCGAGTCCACCCTCGAGAAGCTCTCGCGCTACGCCAGAGACGAGGACAAGCACCGCCTCGGCGGCGCCTGGTGGCAGTGGCGGCAGCCTTGCGGCGACCCGCACTCGGTCGGCCCTGAGGGTGAGTTCGTGATCACCCACCTGCACAAGCTCGGCTGCCCGGGAGACAAGGACCTCGGGCCCACCGAGCCCTTCTTGAAGGTCCTCGGCCGCGGCTACCCGCGCGCGGCGCCAGGCCGCCTCACTCGCCTCCTGAGCGATCCCGAGACGGGCGCGCTCGAGGTGGAGGCCGAGGTCGAGGAGGCTGGGGGAACCCTGGTGGTCTGGTCTCCGACGAGCCCTGCGACACACGGGGTCGTGCTGGCTGGACTCGAAGACCTCGAGGACGTGGGGGTGAGCGGAGGGCGCATCCTCACGGCGAAGGTCGCGGCGCCGGGGGAGTACTCGCTACGAGTGGAGCCCCGCTGAGGCACCAAAAGGAGAAAGACCTCACCGCGCCGGGGCACGGTGAGGTCTGGAGGGAGGTCAGAAACGGGATCGGGTCCGACTCAGGTCACACCTCTACGCTTCCTCGTCGGTGGTCTCCTCGCCCTCGGCCGGCTCCTCGGCGGGCGGGGCTCCGGCGTTGCGGATGCGCTGCTTGAGGGCCTCGCGCATGGCGGCCTTCTCCTCGTCGGAGAGCACGCCGTCGCCGTCGGCGTCGAAGCGGAGCTTGATGTCCTCGCGGTGGTCGCCGCACACGGCCTCGCGGTCCTCCTTGGCGGCGTGGCGCTCGTCCTTGGAGAGCTTGCCGTCACCGTCGGCGTCGTACTGCTCGAGGAGCTCGGCGCGCTTCGCCTCGTGCTCCGCCTTGTGGGCCTCGCGGGCGGCCTCGAGCTCCTCCATGGAGATCTCGCCGCTGCCGTCGGCGTCGAGGCGTGAGAAGAGCAGCTGCTTCTGTGCCTCGCAGCCGGCCTCGAGGTCGGCCTTCATCTCCTCGAGCTCGACGTCCGAGAGCGTGCCGTCCTCGTCGGCGTCGTAGATCTTGTGGAGCTTGCCGAGCAGGTGCTTGCCGCCCTTGTGGCCTTTGCCGCCCTTGTGGCCCTTGTGGCCCTTGCCGCCCTTGTGGCCCTTGCCGCCGTGGCGCCCCTCGTGCTCCATCCTCTCGGCGGCGGCTTCCTTCAGGGCCGCGCGCTCCTCGTCGGAGAGCACGCCGTCGCCGTCGGTGTCCGCCTCCGCGAGCACGCGCTCATGCTTGTCGAGGGTCGTGCAGAGGCGGAACATGTCGTGGCCGAAGTGGTGGCGGCGCCCGCAATTGGCAGCCGGCTCCTCGCCCTCGGCGGCGGTCTCCGCCGCGGCCTCGGCGTCGTCGGCGGTGAGGGCCCAGACCTCGGACACCGTCTCGAGGGTGGTGGCCTCCGGATCGTCGCCCTCGAGTGAGGCGTCCATACCGCAGGCGGTGAGCATTACCGGGAGGGAGAGGATCGAGATGATCCGGAGGGTCTTCATTTCAGGCTCCATGAGTTTGGGGAGGGGATTCGCTCGGCAGGCCCGCACAGAGAGAAAGCAGGAGCCGTGCCAGGTCCGGCTGGAGCCTGTAATGCCGCAGAATTGCACGCTCTTGTGCCTCCCGCCCGGCACCAGCGCTGCGGCCCACCGTCAATGCCCGTAGACAGCCCTGTCTCCGTGCGTTTACGCCTGGGGCCAGGGATGCCGCGAAAGGTGTCGGAGCGGCGCGCGGTGTTAGGATCCGCGCCATGCCAGAGTCTCCGATCATCGCATCCCTCCTGGTCACATGCCTGCTCGCCTCCGCCCCCGTCGAGGCGAAGCCGCAGGGATGGCGCGCCACCGCCGAAGCGAGGATCGGCCCGGAGGGCGGGAAGCTCTCGCTCGGCCGCCGCGCGGTCGTGCAGATAGAGCCCGGCGCCTTCGAGAAGCGGGCGCGCGTGCGTCTCGTGGAGGTCCCACGGGAGCTGACGGGCCACGAGCTCTCGGGCTTCGTCTTCGTGGGCCCCTCCGTCCAGCTCTGGATCGACGGAGATCGCCCGCGCAAGCGGCCGTCGCTCTCCTTCCCGGCTCCGCGTCTGCCGCGAGGAGTGGCCGCGTCGAGGGTGAAGCTCATGAAGGGAGGGCCGGCCATCGCCGACGGGATCGACAGGCACGGCCGGAAGGTCTCGGAGCGCGTGCGAGCGCACACGGCCCACTCTCCGCGCCGAGTGGACCGCCGCCTCGGGCCGGTGTTCCTGATCCACTACTCGCCGGGCACCCTCTACCAGCCCATGGCCGAGTGCAGCGCGGAGGCCGAGGAGCTGACGCGCCTGCTCAAGGCGCCCGGCAAACCCTGCCTCAGGGCCTGCGCCTCCTTCCTCTCCCTCGGCCGCTCGCCGAGCGCCCCCGCCCTCGAGAAGGACAGCCGCTATCGCGTCTGCGCCGCCATGTGCAAGAAGGGCTGCCTGAAGCGCTCGTGCCTGCTTCGCGCGAAGGCGCAGGCGGACCTGGCGGTGTGCATGTAGAGCGCGGCTCTAGTCAGTCCCGCAGATCCCCTTCGCCCACAGCGTGCGCTTGGTGGCGAGCACGATGTCCATGCAGCCGTCCTCGTCGATGTCGGCGGGGATCAGGCGGTTGAAGCTGTCGTCGCCGGACCAGGTGCTCTGCTCCACGTGGGGGCACAGGGTGTTGTCGCCGCTGCCCATGAAGGCGCGGATCTTGTAGCCGTCGTTGTCGTAGGCGAGCACGGCGTCCTGCTTGCCGTCGGCGTCGAGGTCGGCGACCGCCACGGCGTAGGCCTTCTTGCCGGGCAGGAGCACCGAGGCCGCCTCCGAGAAGCTGTACCAGAAGCTGTAGCTGGTCAGCTTCACGAAGTAGGGGTCCGTGGTCTCGTAGTCGTAGTAAGTCGAGGCGACGATGAGCTCGTCGTTGCCGTCGGCGTCGAGATCCCCGGCCGCGGCCGCCGAGTCGTCGCCGCAGGAGACCGACTCCACCTCGCTGAAGCTGAAGCTGTCGTAGGAGGGCCCGCCGGTGAAGACCATGCAGTCGCCCCACCACTTGCCGACGACGATGTCCCCGCTCTGGTCGCCGTTGAAGTCGCCGAGGGTGAGGCGCCAGGCTCCGTCGATGGCCTCGAAGAGCACGCGCTCGAAGCCACCCTCGTCGGCCTGGATGTAGGCCTTGACCGCTCCGGTGTAGTGGCCGCCGTTGCTGGTCAGCACGACGATGTCGTCCCTGCCGTCGCTGTTCAGGTCTCTGGCGATGATGTGGGCGGGGGTGCCGGCGTTGGGGGTGAAGCCGGTGTGCATCTTGGTGTCGGACGTGAAGGTGCCGTCCCCGGCCCCGGCGTAGAAGCGCATCTGCGAGTACTTCACGTCGTAGCTGACCCTGTCCATGCAGACGACGGCCGCGTCGGCGTGGGCGTCGTCGCCGAGGAGGTGGCCGATGGTGACGCTGCGCATGTCGATGTCGTCCGAGGGGACCTCTATCTCGACGGGGTCGGCGAAGCTGCCGTCGCCGGCGCCGAGGCGCACCTGCATCTTGCGGTCGCCGACCATGACGAGGTCGAGGTGGGAGTCGCCGTTCACGTCGCCGACGTCGGTGGAGTAGTGGCTACTCGTGCTGTCCAGGGTGTGGAAGATGTCCATGGTCCAGGTCGTGTGGCAGACGCAGCCTCCACCGGAGCAGCTCGCCCCGGTGCCGCAGGGCTTGTCGCAGCCGCCGCAGTGGGCGGCGTTGGTCTCGGTGTCGACGCAGCTCCCCGAGCAGATCGTGCGATCGCTGGGGCAGTCCGTGCCGCAGGTGCCCTCGACGCAGGAGGCGAAACCTCCGGGTGGTACCGGGCAATTCTTGCAGGCCTCGCCGCAGTGCTCCGGGTCGTCGTCGGGGTAGCAGGCCTCGCCGCACGCGTGGGTGCCGGGGGCGCAGACGTGGCCGCAGATGCCGTCTTTGCAGGTGGCGATGGCGTTCTCGGGCTCGGGGCAGGGGTCGCACGAGGCTCCGCAGGTCGCCGGGCTCGTGTCGCTGGCGCAGCGGTCGCCGCAGCGGTGGTGGCCGTGGTCGCACGCGAGCACGCAGGTGCCGTTGTCGCACTCGGCCCGCCCGTTGGGATCGCCGGGGTCCTGGCAGGAGCCGCAGGTGCCGCCGCAGCCGTCCGGCCCGCACTGGCGGCCGGAGCACTGGGGCTCGGAGATCATGCGGTTGTCGTCGTCGCAGTCTCCGCCCAGCGCGCAGAGCACGCCGTGGCCGTCCCGGTCGTCGTCCACGCAGCAGATCCCGATGTCGTCGAGGATCTCCAAGAGCGCGGCCTCGAGGGCCGGGCCGCTCGCGGCGCTTCGCACGGCGCCGCTGCCGCCGGCGTTGGCCGCGTCCTTCAAGAGCAGCTCGTCGAAGCCCTGGCCGATTCCCACGGCGTAGAGGGTCACTCCGCGGCTCCGCAGCGCGGTCACGGCGTCCAAGAGATCCGAGACCTCGCCGCAGGTCTCGCTGCCGTCGGTGAGCAGGATCACCACCTCCCCCTGGTTCGGGTCGCCGAACCACTGGGGCAGCCCCTCGAGGCTGGCCGCGATGGGGGTCGCGCTGGCGGTGGAGGGCTCGCTCAGGGCGTTGCGGATCCGGCTCGCGTTGTCGAGCTCCATGGGCACCACCTCGCCCGCCTCGCAGCCGCCTCCTCCCGGGAAGAGGCGGAGGCCGAGGCGCGCCCTGCTGGCGAAGAGCGAGCTCACCCGGCGGATGGCCTCCTCGGTGTACTCCCACTTGTCGCCCTCCATGCTGCTCGAGCGGTCGACGACCAGCATGAGCTCGGGGACGATGCACGCCCCGTTGCAGGCGCCGGCGGAGCAGCTGTTGCCGTCCTGGCAGGAGATGAAGTGGCTCAGGCGGGGGCAGCCGTTCTCTGGATCGGCTCCGCAGATCTTGTAGCCGTTGCTCCCCGAGCAGGTGGTGGTGCCGACCTGGTCGCAGTCCGCCTCCGGGCACCCGCCGCGCGGCACGCATTGGCCGCCCTGGCACTGCTCGTTCGCCCCGCAGGGCTCCAGATCCCCCCACGTCAGGCAGCCGGCCGGGTCGAAGGCGCCGCAGGTCCGCGTGCCGTTGCCCATGCACTCCTTCAGACCCGCGGTGGCGCACTCGTCCATGCACGGAGGCAGGCACTCGCCGCCCGAGCAGAGGCCTCCGTCGGGGCAGGGGATCGGCCTGCTCCACTCGAGGCAGCCGTCGTTGTCGTGGTCGTCGCAGACCATGTAGCCGTCACCGGCGCAGGCCTTGAGCCCGCCGGCGCCGCACTCCTGGTCCTCGCAGGCCTGCACGCAGAGCCCGCCGGCGCAGACCTTGGGGGCGGGGCAGGGCTCGGGTGGGCTGAGCTCGAGGCACCCGTTGGGCTGCCGCGCACACGTGCGCCGGGCGCCGTCCTGGCAGATGGTGCGTCCCTCGGCCGCGCAGGTGTTGGCGCAGCCGCTCGTGTCGGGCTGGGTCTGATGGGTCGCCCCGGAGTCGGTGACGCCTCCCCCCCCGTCGCTCGTGGTGCCGGGAGTGCTCGTGCCTCCTCCGGTGTCGGTGACGGCGCCGCCTCCGGTGTCGCCCGCCGAAGGAGGCCCCACGGGTGGCCCGACGGTGTAGCCGCCGCCCCCGGAGCCTCCGGAGCAGGCCGCCAGCGTGAGGGACAGTAGGAGCGAGGGCAGGAATCTGCGCATGGCACCCCTCTCGAAGAGGGCAACGCCCTAGCAGAATCCGATCACCGCCTACAAGGAGAAGGGCAGCTCGCGCTCCAAGGTCACGCCCTGCTCGGAGACCCGGGCCCGCAGCGCGACCACCTCGACGCCGGCCGCGTGGGCCTGCCGCAGCCTGGCCCCGTAGGCCGGGTCGATGTCGTCGGCGGGCTCGAAGATCGTCACGTCGGCGCGCTGGCAGATGTAGATCATGGCGGCGCGGTAGCCTTCCGCCACGCGCGCTTCCAGCTCCTCGAGGTGGCGGAGACCGCGAGCCGTCACGGCGTCCGGGAATCGAGCGAAGGTCTCGCCCCCGCGCGACTCGACGAGGGTCACGTTCTTCACCTCGACGAAGGCGTCTGGCAGGCCTTCCTGCCGGACCACGAGGTCCACACGGCTCGATCGCCCCATGGGTCGCTCGCGCTCCACGACCAGGGGCAGCTCGAAGCCCCTCACCTGCCCGGCGAGGAGCGCGGCCTCGGCGAGGCGGTTCGGCAGCCCGGTGTCGATGCCGGCCCAGGTCCCCTCGACCTCCACGGCGACCCAGCTGAAGCGGAGCTTGCGCCGCGGGTTTGCAGAGTCCCACAGCAGGGCCCTCGCGCCCGGCACGAGCAGGCCCTTCATGGACCCGGTGTTGGCCGTGTGGGCCGTGACGACCCGGCCCCCCTCGAGCCTGACGTCGGCCAGGAAGCGTTTGTAGCGACGGACGAAGCGCCCGAGCCGGCGAGGTTCGCCGAAGGGGATGTGCACCGGCTGCATCCGAACACCTTGGGCACCTACTGCGGTTGGAGCAAGCAAGAAAAAAACGAAACACCCGGGAACGCCTCGGCCCGGGTGGGCACTCTCCCAATAGCCGGTCGGCGGTAGGACCGTAGCCACCGAACGCGAAGCGGAGCGAGTGATGCGCATGTCGCCCCGCGGAGCCTACGGAGACCGACGGACACCCAAGCCGACTCTGTTCTTCAGGTAACCGTACTCAAGATTCAAGGACTCTAAAGCTTTCAGCTACCAGCCCGTCTGCAACGCCTCGTCGGACGACCTCCGGCGGGGCGTTGCTGTTTTTGGGGCTGAGGCCGGGGCGCTGACCTGGCGGGTCAACTCCAGATACCCTCTGTTGCGCCGAAAGAGCCTGGATTCGGTTACCTATGTCAACACAGCCTACGAGCCACCGTGGCTCTCATCGGTTTCCCACGCCGGCAGTCTGACAACACCCTCCTTGCGCTTCAGCTGTAGGATTGGGTCGGCCAGTATAGAACACGTGTTCTCCACGCGGATCGTTACGTGCGTCGCCCCAAGCGATTCCGATGCGACCTCATGGTACGTGCGCGGGAAGACGACCACCGCCTCACCGACCTCTACTGTCGAGACCTTCTCGCCCAGCCGGTCCTCCGTTCTCGCTGTGCGCACCACCAACCTACCAGCGAGGCACAAGGAAACCTGGATGTCGAAGTCATGCCGATGCCACTCGCTCAGCAACGCGCGCGGCACCAACGCGACTGACATCTGCACGACAATGGGCCCCGCACCGCCCACGTTCCAGAACAGGCTCTGCGACATGCCGTTTGGTGCCTCCGGGTAGTCTGCAGTGAAGATGCACCGACCATGGCGGAGGAAGCGCATGACGCCATCGGTCAGCTTTGGCGGTGAACCCGTGACGCGACCCCCGTCCCGCGCCAACCCTTCTATCACAGCCCGGGCCTCCGCAGCTTCCGTTCGGGCGAGCCCATCTACTCCAGGCAGCCCAAACATCTTGACGATCGCGTCCGCAGAGTGCTGGCTCGCCGCCCCGGGCTCGGCAGAAACCTCGGGCACTGGCTCGCCGAAGAGCGCGTGGAAGTACAGGCCGTGCATCTCCCTACGTGCTTCGTGGTCGTCAGGCCAGAGTCTCCCGACCACCCGCTTGAAGGTCTCTGGGTTCGGCAGCTCGCCGGCCTCCTGAAGTAGTTTTTGGGCCGTTCGATGTGCGATGTCGCCCAGCTTCACAAGATCCTGTGCCGTTGGGTTGCCAGCCTTGTGCCCGGCCAGGAGCACTCGGATTCGATTCGAGATTAGCGCTCTCGCTTGTTCTGCAGATTCCATGTCCGCCTCGCGTTCCATTGGAGTATGATGGGAGGATGTAATCCTGCGAAAGATAGAACGTTTTGGTGATTGACGCAAGTAGATGTTGTCGGGTACAAAGGTGTGGCCTTCTGGAGGCTACGTCCATTCCTACCTCCGGAAGCCTACCCCCAAATCGAGGCACAGGTCATGACTACCAGGACAGCCTGCGTCGTGGTGCCAATGGCTACCGCCCTGATGATACTGCCGTTCTTCATCTCGGGCTGCAACGACAAGACCGTGACCCGCGACCGAACCGTGACGGAAGAACAGCGGCTGTCGACGGTCGCTGAGCCCCTGAAGGCGGAAGGGGCGCACCTAGCCCACCAGTGGGTGGCGCTCCAGGCCGGGCGCATCTGGAGCACTGACGAGATCACGGAGCACATGAGACCGCTCGAAGAGCCCGACACGGCCGGCTACCAAGCGGGCGAGGGGATTATCGTCGGCTCCGGCGAGGAGGACCACGACCAGACGGACCGGAACCTGCTGTGCCGGCTCCCGGGGGACCTCGCCAAGCCGTTCTGTCACCACTTCTGGAACCCGGACGTGGCGAACGAGGGGGCCTACGATCAAGGTCTTGACAGCCTGTGGGCAGGCGGGTCATACGACAGCTCCTACACCAAGCTGCGGATTGTATACGGCCGAGCTGTCAGCAACTACGCATCCGATCCGAACCAAGCCTACTACTGGCTTGGCCGAGCCGCCCACCTC
>CAZQPP010000237.1:0-9326 GCA_964594295.1 uncultured Myxococcales bacterium
ACAACGCACCGTCAGCACCCCACCGTATGGCATATTTATGACGCAGTCCTGCTAGACTTTGATCTAGCTGTTAGCTGTTAGCTGTTAGCGGTTAGCCAGAAACCCTGCGCACTTGCGGCTGCGTCTCCGCTCACGCCTTCGCGTTTCAGGCGAAGTGCCCACTTCGCCGAAGCAACGGGAATGCCTGAGCTAATGGCTAACGGCTAATGGCTAATCGCTTGTTTTGGGGCTAGACGGGCGGCGGACGCCAAGCCTCGCGCCGGCAGCCGAGGGCCGACGGCTCTCCCCCGTCTGTCGCGCTCATACGACCGGCAGCAGCTCAACCCGCGTGCTGTAGAACGTGGCCCCGACGCCCAGGTCGCTGGTCTCGGGGCCGGTGAGCACATTGACCCCGTAGGCCTCCGGCGTGTCCTGGGGCCTGGGCATCCCGTCCACGCGCACCATGTCGGCCGGGACGTCCGAGGTGATCCGCGCTCGCAGCGTCAGGGAGCCGTGATCGCTCTGCAGCCGCACCAGGTCACCCTCCTGCACGCCTCTGGCGCGGGCCAGGTCGGGGTGGATCCAGCAGGACGGCGGCCCGGCGCGCTCCTTGTGCCGCTCGCTGGCGAAGAAGGTGCTGTTGTGCGTGGCCACCGACGGCACCGGGCAGAGCCACAGGGGGCGCTGCGCGTCTCCCGGATCGGGCGTCCACGTCGCCATCGCCGGCCGGCCATGGCGCTGCTCCGCCTCGCTGTAGAGCTCGACCTTCCCGCTCGGCGTCCCTCGCCCCTCACGCCGCCGAGGCGGCAGCTTGACCCGCTCGCCGGCCTTCAGGCGAGTCAGGTCGGCCTCTCCTATGCGGTCTCCCGAGGCCTGCAGCACATCTTCGACCAGCGACTCCTCGGTGACCTCCCAGGTGATGCTCGGCAGGCCCAACGCGCGGGCTATCGCCGCGAACGCACGCACGTTGCTCTTCGGCCCGACCGGAGGCTCGACGGCGCGCCGCGCGAGGTGCAGGTAGCGGTGGCCGTAGCTGCGGTACAGGTCGGTCTGCTCGAAGAAGAAGCAGGCGGGGAGCACGACGTCGGCCAGCTCGGCGGTCGCGGCCTCCTCCAGATCCGGTCCGACGAGGTCCCCGAGCACCAGCCGATGGCCGGCTTCACCTACCGCGGTGCAGATGCCGTGGTCATGGGAGCCCGCGCCGAGCGCGTGCATCATGCGGCGCGGGAAGCGGCGCGCGACCATTCCCATGTTTCCCGCGTACCCGAGGGGCAGGATGTCCTCGCCGCGCATCCCCGCGACGCGCTCGGCCACGATGCCCACCGCCTCCTCCCAGGTGCAGGGATCGAGGCTGCCGCCGCGCCGGCGAAGCGGGGTCAAGAGCCTCCCACCGCCCAGCGCAAGCTCGTGGTAACGCGCGGTCTTTCCACACAGGAAGCCACGAGTGACGGGGTGCTCGGGGTCGCCGCGGAGGCGCCTCAGCTGCCCCTCCGGGTCCGTCTCTATCAGCAGGCCGCAGGCGTCAGGGCAGTCGAGCGGGCAGGTCCCGCGGTGTGTCTCCCCGCCGCTCCTTCGCCGAGCTGCATCGGAAGTCGCCATGCCCGGACTCTAGGCCACCACGGGTCGCCCGGCCACCGGATCATCGCCGCGAGCTCGCGAGGGCCCGGTATGCAGAGGCGCGGGTTGACCGTCACGCCGGCCTCGGGGAGGCTGCGGCGGCCGACGTGCGGAGCGTGATGATGCGGGCGAGATGGAGCCGGACTCTGGTGGCGATCCTGGTGGTGGGTGCCGCGGGCTGCTCGAACAACGGGCAAGGCCAGGCCCCCGCCGGTCCGGGAGTGGACGTGGGCGCACCGGTGGACGTCGCGACGGACGGAACGCAGGCAGACACGCAGTCGCCGCAGGACACAGGGTCGACCGATCCCGGCGGCACCACCACGGCGGACGCGAAGGACGCAGCGCAGCAACTCGACACCGCCGACGTCGCCAAAGAGCACGATACCGGGGACACCTCGGAGCCGGCACCTCCCCTCGAAGGATGTGTCACCGACGGGACGCTGCCTGGTTGGGCGGTGCGAGAAGAAGACGGAGCCTTCGTCGCTCAGGTAGCCGAGGTCGAGCTTCGCGTGCAGCCGATCTCGGCGGCCATCGTTCGGCTCCGCTACGTCGACGGGGAGCCGTGGTGCCAACGGCACTACGCCGTCCCCGAGCAGGCATGGCCGGCCGTCGAGGTGACCTGGGGCGTGACGGGTGAGGCGCTCTCGGTGTGCACCTCCGAGCTGCGCCTCGAGGTGCGGCCCGACGGCTCGCTGACGGCCTGGGACTCCTCCGGCGTGGTCGTTCTCGAAGACGGCGAAGGGGGCGGCTACAGCCGGGGCGAAGGTCAGTACTGGGAGCAGACCTGGCCGACCCGCCAGGTCAGCCGCCTCACCCCCGCCGGGGAGCGCTTTTACGGCTTCGGCGAGAAGACCGGCGCCTTGGACAAGCGCGGGCGCAAGCTCGAGCTGTGGAACACCGACCACCCCAGCTACCCGGTGGACCAGGACCCGCTCTACCAGAGCATCCCCTTCTTCATCGGTCTGCGCGGCCTTCGGGCCTACGGCGTCTTCACCGACAACACCCACCGAATGCACCTGGACATGGCCCACACGGACCCGGGCCGCTACACGGTGGCGGTGTTCGGCGGCGAGATCGACCAGTACCTGGTGGCGGGGCCGGGGATCGACGAGGTGGTCGAGCGCTACACCTCGCTGACCGGGCGGCTGCCGATGCTGCCCCGGTGGACCCTGGGCTACCACCAGTGCCGGTGGAGCTACACCCCGGACACCCAGGTGAAGGAGGTGTGCCAGGCCTTCCGCGACAAGGGAGTCCCGGCCGACGGCATCTGGCTGGACATCGACTACATGGACGGCTTCCGCTCCTTCACCTGGCACCCCACGGACTTCGCAGACCCCGCCGGGCTCTCCTCGGACGTGGGCGACCTCGGCTTCAAGCTCACCGCCATCATCGACCCCGGGCTGAAGCTGGATCCGGGCTGGGACGTCTACCAGGCCGGGCTCGCGGGGGAGCACTTCCTCATGGATCCCGCGGGCGGACCCTACAGAGGGGTGGTGTGGCCCGGCGACAGCGTGTTCCCGGACTTCACCCGCGCCGAGACCCGCGCGTGGTGGGGCTCGCTGGTGCCTGCGATGACCGACGTCGGGGTGCAGGGCCTGTGGCTGGACATGAACGAGCCGGCCAGCTTCCAGCCCGAGAACCACCACACCGTGCCGCCGTCGGTGATGGCGGACGGCGACGGCTGCCCCGCCAGCATGGCCGAGGTGCACAACATGTACGCCCTGACCGAGTGCTGGGCCACCTGGGAGGGCATGCTGGCCGCCGCTCCCGACAAGCGGCCCTTCCTGCTGACCCGCGCCGGCTACGCCGGCATCCAGCGCTACGCCGCGGTGTGGACCGGCGACGCCTCGAGCAACGCGGCCGCCATGAAGGACCAGGTGCCCATGCTGACGGGCCTCGGGCTGAGCGGCGTGCCCATGGTGGGCAGCGACGTGGGCGGCTGGGAAGGCAACCCCGAGCCCTGGCTCTACGCCCGCTGGATCCAGCTGGGCGCGATCTCGCCCTTCTACAGGTCCCACGTGCAAAAGGAGAACAACGGCCCGACCGCCCAGCAGGACCCCTGGTCCTTCGGCGAGGAGGTCTTGGACATCAGCCGCATCACCATCGGGTTGCGCTACCGGCTGCTGCCCTACTGGTACAGCCTGATGGACCTGGCGGCGCGCACGGGCGCTCCCCTGCTGCGCCCCCTGGTCTACGAGTTCCAGCACGATCCCCGGACCCACGACCGCTCCTACGAGGCCATGGTCGGGCCGTGGCTGCTGTTCGCCCCCGTGTTGGAGAAGGACGCGACGTCGCGCACGCTCTACCTCCCCGCGGGGCGCTGGATGGAGCTGCGCTCGGGCGCCCTCTTTGAAGGGCCCGGTGAGATCAGCGTCAGCGTCACCCTGCAGGCGCTGCCGGTGTTCGTGCGCGAGGGCGCGATCGTGCCCATGGGCCCGTTGATGATGTGGAGCGACGAGAAGCCCATAGATCCGCTGACCTTCGAGCTCTTCCCGGCCCCGGAGGAGTCCCGATTCGAGCTCTACGAGGACGACGGCCTGTCCATGGAGCACCTCCAGGGGGTTTTCGCGCGGCGGACCTACCGGCTGCGGCGCACCGCGACCGGCGCGATCTTCGGCGCCGAAGCCCTCGAGGGCGGTTTCGAAGTGCCCGCACGCACGCTGCGCGTCCGCATCCGTCGTGTGGACAGCATCCCTACGGCGGTGACGCTCGGTGGAGCACCGCTAGCCGGGAAGGACAGCTGGGCAGCGCTGGAGCAGGCCGGGCGGGGTTGGTTCTGGGACTCCAACGACCGCGCGCTGGAGATCCTCTTCCTCGATCCCGGGCAATTCGAGCTGGTCGCCGACTACGATCCCAGCGTCGACGCGCTCAGCCCCCCGGTACAGGTGAGCTTGCGGGTCACGGTGCCCGAAGGCACCCCGACGGACGCGCCGATCACCGTGGCCACCGACGCCAACGGCTGGACCCACCAGGCCCTCGAGTGGGTCGAGGGCAAGCCCCGCGTGGCGACCGGCAGGGTCACCGTGCCGCGCGGCGAATGGTTCGAGTACAAGTACGCCCGCGGCAGCTGGGAGACCGTGGAGAAGTGGGTCACCGACGGGGTCTGCAAGGAGGCGCTGAACCGCTACCACTTCGGCAGCGCGCACCCCGCCAAGGAGGACACCGTCGTCACCTGGGCCGACAGCTGGGAGCAGTGCTTCTGAGGGTCGCCCCGGCGGCGGGGTAGAGGCGGAGCCCCGAGGCCTTCGCGCTCACACCCCGAGCACGTGCCGCACGAGCTGCCACGCCGTCTGCACCTCCCCCCGCGGGCTCGCCATGAGCTGGGCGCGGCGGCGCCAGGCGTGGCGCAGCAGCCGGTCCGGGCGCAGGTAGTAACGCCGGTAGAAGTCCCGCTGGAGGCGCAGCAGCTCTTCGCCGTCGTCACGGTCGCGGCCCGGGTCGAACTTGGTGCTCCCCGGGATGGAGAGCTCCGGGTAGAGGGAGCAAGCGGCGGTGCCGGGGTAGGCGCTGAAGATGTGGAGCTGTGCCATGGCGGCGTGGAGCTCGTCGGCGAGGTGGAGGGTCCGCATCCGCTCTGCTCTCGTCTCCCCCGGGATGCCGATCATCAGGTAGGCGACGAGGTCCACACCGGCACGCCGCAGCGCCGCGGTTCCCCTTCGGACGTCGGCGATCGTCGTGGCCTTTCGCATCGCCTCGAGGAGGCGGTCGCTCGCCGTCTCGATGCCGCAGGCCACGCTCGCGCAGCCGGCTCGAGCGAGGGCTTCGGCCACCTCGTCGTCGACGTCACCGGCCCGGACCTGGCAGCACCAGCTGATCCCCGTCGCGGCCGCCTCGATGGCCGCGCAGACGTCCAGGAAACGGCGCTTGCTCACGGCGAAGAGGTCGTCTTCGAAGTACAGCCCCGTCACGCCGAGGGCCTGCAGCACCTCCATCTCGGCGGCCACCCGCGCGGGGCTGAGCACGCGGTGAGCCCGGCCGAAGCTCACGCGCTCGACCTCGGAGCAGAACACGCAGGCGTGGGGGCACCCCCTCGAGGCCAGCATGTAGCCCATCTTGAGCGGTCCGCCGGGACGCAGGGGGTAGTTGAAGCAGTACTGCGGCCTGACGAGCAGGTCGTGGCGCGGCATCGGCAGGCCGTCCAGCTTGCGCTCGAGGCGGGGCGCCTTGTTCCTTCGAAGCCTGCCGTCGTCCAGCCAGGCGATGCCCGGCACGGTCGAGAGGCTCGCCCCACTCTCCATGGCCTCGGCGAGCTTGACGGGGGTGTAGTCCAGCTCTCCCGTCGCCACCGCGGCCGCCCCCGTCTCGCGCAGCAGGCCTTTGCAGGCGTGGGCCGCGGCCGTCCCGGCGAGGAGGACCGTGCGTCCCCGCGCCCGCCCGACCTCCACGACCTCGGCCATGTGCTCGACCGCCTCGAAGGCCGGCCTCAAGACCACGAGCTTTGCGGGGTCGGCGTCCAGCCGCCGCAAGAAGCCCTCGAGGTCCGTCTCGCCCGTCTGGGTCTCGACGAAGGCGACCTGGTGCCCTGCCTCGCTTGCGCACCCCATCGACGTGCCCAGGTCCATGGGCGCCAGGTGGTGCCGCGGGTGATCGGCGCGACAGAAGAGGCGCTGGTGCACGTGGGCGAAGAGCAGCCTCACCGCGGCGGCTCCATCGTTGCGTGCCAGTCCCGGGGCCCTCCTCCCGAGAGGATCGTCCGGTGGGACAGGCCCACGGCCGCATCGAGCGCTCCCGCCGGGGTCTCGACGGAGACCGGCGACGAGCCGCGGTTCAGCACGGCCACGTCCACGCGCCCGTCGGGCCAGATCAGCGTCAGGGCGACGGCGCAGACCGCGGGCCGCGCCGAGGAGACCGCGGGCACCTCATCGCCGCTTGGGATCGGCAGCAACGCCGCGAGGAAGCCGGCGCAGCCCCCCATCTCCGCGGCAGCCTCGAGGCAGGCGTGGGTCTCCCAGCGCCCCCAGGTCGTGACGTGCTCCTCCGGGCGCCAGCTGTAGCCGAGCTCTCCCTCCGTGGCTCCCACCGCCGCCAGCATGGTCGCCCCCGGCCGCGTCCAGGTCGCGCCGTGGGGCGCCAGCTCGAAGAGCCCGTCTTCCGTCTCGGCGCCGCCAAGGCCGTTGAGCTGGAAGGTGTAGGTGTGCTCCGTCCCCGCCTCGTCGGGGTCGAGGGTGTCGGCGACGAAGAAGAAGCTCTTGTCCACGCGCACGACGCGCCGCATGACCGTCACCCCCTCCCAGGCGCTCCGCCCCAGGGCGGTCGTGTGCTCGGCGTCGGCGCTCCAGCCCTCCAGGAAGGCGTCGTCGGAGGCCGCCATCTCCAGGTACTCCGACTCCAAGGGGAAGCCCGGCCCCTTCCCGTCCACCAGCACGAGGTTGTGGTCGGTGCCGTGCTTGACCAGCCCGTGGTTGTCCCAGTTGATGTAGCCCGGGTCGATGATCAGGGGCTCCCCGTGCGCGTGCAGCAGGAAGGAGAGGGGATCGGCCTGCTCGTGGCCCATTCCGTTGGCGCGCATCTGCCCGTTCTCGACGAGCATCAAGAGGTAGGTGCTCTCCGCGCTCATGTCGTTGCGCATGACGACGAAGCCCGCGTCGGGCAGGGCGAGGTCGTGCGGCGGCTCGGGCGCGGCAGGCTCGGCGGCCGGGTCGAAGAGCGCGAATGAGAGCGAGGGCAGGCGCGCGGCGGCCAGGTCCACCGCCGGGAGCATCCAGTTCCAGAGGAAGCGGGGGTCGTCGAGGAGCCAGGCGAGCACTCCGCCGTGCAGGGCCGAGGGGTTGCCGTCGTCCGTGGGGGCCGTCAGGCCGTCGGGTTGGGCCGCGAGGAGCGCCGCCTCGTAGATCGCTCGGGTAACGGGCGACACGCCCGGGTCGCCGTGCACTCTCACCTCCCCCGCGGACTCGTCCTTCGGCGTGACCAGCCCAAGCCCACGCGCCTTGACCTCAGCGCCGTCGAGCCAGCGGTGCAACGCGACCAGGAAGGGCAACCAGGTCTGGTCGCCGTAGCTCAGGTAGTTCCAGCCCTCCGCGTAGCCTCCCGCCTCGTTCCCCTGGAACTCGTGCAGCAGGTAGACGAGCCCCGTGAGGGCCTCGTTGAGCTCCACGGCCGCCTCCGGCCGGTCGGGGAAGGCCATGGCGCAGAAGCCCAACGCCCCCAAGACCTTCATCGTGTGGTTGTTCTGGGCCAGCACGATGAGCGCCTGGTAGGACCCCGGCTTGAAGTGGAGCTCGCGGAACACGTGGATGCGCCGCACGAGCCGCTCGCGGACCTCGGCCAAACGCTCCTCTCCCACGAGCCCCGACGCGCTCAGGTAGTCCCAGGCCGCACAGGCCCCCACGAGCGCGTCGCCCTCGCGCAGGTCGTACTTGGTGACCAGGGGGTTCTCCGAGCGCAGCTCCATTGGGTCCGGGAAGGGCTCGGCCAGGATCGCGGCGGCCTCCTCCGCCTGCTCGGCATCCCCGGTCATGAGCGCGACGAATGCCGCGGCGGCGGCTATCTGGGAGCGGCTGTCGGCGATGTCCGCGCGGTACTTCTCGCCTTCGGGGAAGGCTGGCGGCTCGCGCCCGGCCATGCCCTGAATGCGCGCCCAGAGCACCGAGTCCGGTCCGCCGGCGGCCTCGGCCGCGGCCGCGGCGCGCGCTCTGAGGGCCGGCAGATCCGACGCCGGGAAGAAGAGCCGGGGGTGTCCGCGCTCTCCGGGTTGCCAGGCGCGAGCCGAGCGCGGATCGGCGGGATCCGTCCCGTCGTGGACCTCCTCGCCGTCCTCGATGCCGTCACCGTCGGTGTCCGCCAGCAGAGGATCCGTGCCCAGCTCCACCTCCTGCGCCAGAGTCAGGCCGTCGTCGTCGTCGTCGGCCTCCGGATCGGGGCCCGGGTCCGGCTCCGGCTCCTCGAGGTCACGCTCGACGTCCGCGGGAGCCGGCAGCTCGGAGACGACCACGGCGTCGGCTGCGTCGTCCCAGCTCGCCTGCACCTCCTCTTCGGGCGCCGCGGCAGCCTCGTCAGCCTCGAGGACGTCCGAGAGCAGGTCGCGGGCGTCGCCCCCCCCGGAGGGCGTGCCGGAGCACGCGGGGAGCGCCTGCAAGAGCAGGAGCAGCGGAGCGCAGGGCAGGATCCATGAGAGCGTTCGCATCGAGCCATTGTAGCGCTTCGAGGCACCCCAGGCCTATGGCCCCCGCTCCGGCCGCACTAGGGCCCGGACTTGTCGATACACGGACCCGGCCCCGACGCCGGGGACCGGAGCATCCACAGATCCCAAGGAGGGACTAAATGGCAGGAACCGTGAACAAGGTCATGCTCATCGGCAGGCTCGGCCGCGACCCCGAGATGCGCCTGGTGGCCGACAACCGCCCCGTCTGCAACTTCCCGCTTGCCACCGACGACCGCTGGAAGGACGCCTCGGGTGTCCAGAGGGAGCACACCGACTGGCACCGCGTCAGCGTCTGGGGCCGCCAGGCGGAGTTTGTCCAGAAGTACCTCAGGAAGGGCAGCCTGGCCTGGGTCGAGGGCAACATCCGCTACCGGGAGTACACCGACCGCGACGGCCAGCGCCGCTGGGCCACCAACATCATCGCGATGAGGGTGCAGTTCCTGGACAAGAAGGACCCGGACTCGGCCAAACGCCAGATCGGGCCGCCAGCCCCCCAATACCCCAGCCCCACCGCCATAGCCCCCCCCCGCCCCCCACACCCCCCCCCCGCCCCCCCCAACCCCCGCCCCCCCCGCACACCCCCCCCCCC
>CAZQPP010000237.1:9336-12231 GCA_964594295.1 uncultured Myxococcales bacterium
CCGAGCACCTCGGACTTCGCCCCGCCCGGCCCCCAAGACCTCCCCGAGGCCGCGAGCATGCCGGACCCGCCGGACACTCCCACGCCGCTGGCTCACGACAAGCTCCCCGGCGAGGAGGACGTGCCTTTCTAGGCGGCCGCCCGCCTACCGCGCGTCCGCGTACCAGACCACGTAGGCGCTCAGGGCGATGTCCCCGCCCGCCGGCTCACCGCCGGCGAAAGAGGCGCGGTAGGTCAGGCTGCTCTCCTCTCCGGCGCTCGTGAGCTCGCTCAGATCGAGGCGGATGAGGTCCACCGGAAGCCCCGGGCACCAGTAGGCTCGCCCCGGCGCCCAGTTCCCCCATTGCCCGGGCGGGACGCCGCTCCCGGTCTGCGGCGCGCAGCCGCGGGTCTTTCCCAGCACCGCGAGGTCGGCCGCGATCAGCGGCAGCTCGTTGCCGTCGACGGCCATCTGGTGGCGGTGGTCGCACCACTCGGCGCAGTTGTTGCCCTCGGCCTGCCCGTGTCCGGTCACGATGGCGACGAGCTCTACGCGCGAGGCCTCCGCCGGCCGCGTGAAGGCGAAGGGCTCACGAGACGAGTTGTACTCGGCGTTGAAGGCCCCTCCCCGGAAGGCCAGCTCGACTCCCCTAGGCAGGGGCCTGTCTCCCTGGGTCCTCAAGCGCAGCGCCACGCGCGCGTCGCGCTCGGTCTTGCGCTCCCACGAGGGGCCCATCTCCACGCGGAAGGTCTGCGAGCCGCCGGCCTGCAAGAGCCCCAGGAAGGGCGAGGCGTCCATGATCCAGCGCCGGTGGCCGCGCCTCCAATAAGGCGTGATCCAGCGCACGATCTCACGGCGCTCGCCGCACTCGGCGTCGAGGCAGTAGTCGATCCGCGCTATGCGGTCCCACTCCGAGCATGCGAAGGGGTTGCGGTACCTGCAGGTCACCGAGACGTCGATCTCCATGGTGTCGAAGGCCGCCATCTCCGCCGCGGGTGGGAGATCCACCGTGCGGTCGAAGACGCGCTCGGTCACGGTCTCCTCGAGGAGCACCACCTCGGCGGTCGACGGCTCGGCGGCGACCTTCTCCCTGAGACCGGCCCGGTGGTTGAAGAAGTGGCCGGCGTAGGCAGCCATCTCCCAGAGCGCCGGACCTCCTACGTACTCGCTCAGGCTGCCGACAGGATCCCAGCGCTGGTCGCGGCCGATGGCGAAGGCGTGGAGGTAGGGAGGTGGCGCGGAGCCGCGGTCGCCGAGGTCCACGAGGGAGTCGGGCGACGAGCGGTAGGCGAGGTAGTCGCGCGCGAAGGCGCCCAGGCTGCCCGGCACCTCGCTGAGCCTGTCGGTGACGAGGTGAAAGCGCCCCCTCCAGAAGGCCCGCCCCGCCTCGTCGGGCACCGCCTCGAGGGCCGCCTCGAGGCTCTGCCTCAGGCCGTCCATACGCGCCGCGCGCGCTTCGGCTTCCTCCTCGTCGGACACGAAGAAGTACTGAGCGTTGTTGGGGCCCACGTCGAGCAGGTCCATCGGGGCGCCGCGCCAGAGCGTGTTCGCGTGCAACACGTCGCTCTGGCTCGCGCCCTGGCCCGGGTAGGCGAAGAAGATGTAGGACTCGCAGCCGCTCCACTGCTCGGAGAGCTTCCAGGAGCCTGCCACGGTCCGGACCTCGAAGTCTGTCGCGACGTCGCCGAAGAGGTGGCCGCCGCCCTCTGCGACGAAGGCGACTCGCGCGAGGCCGGACATGGCACAGACGTCGTCTGGGCGGCCGATCGGCTCTGTGAGGTCCGCGGGAGTGGTGTCGAGAACGCCCGGATCCGTCGCGACGGGCCCTGCGTCCGGCGTGCTGCCCGGGTCCGAGGCCGGCGTGCCGCCCGGGTCCGAGGCCGGCGTCGCTCCCTCGGGAACGCCGGGGTCCGCCGCCGGGACGTCGGTGACGTCGGCGCCGTCGGCCGGAGCCGCGTCTGCCCCGCCTTCGCTCGCGCACCCCCACACCCCGACGGCAACCACAACCGAGAGGATCGGACTCCTGAACCGCTGCCACATCTGCTCGCTCCTCGGTCGGCTCTTCGCGACGGGAGATCCTTATCATCCCTCCCGGAGCCGCGTGGAAAGGGCCAAAAGAAAGCCGTGGGGGGGGGCCGGGCCCCCCCCCCCGGGCGCGGGGCACGGCTTGTTCTGTATGTTCCTTAGTCTACGGGCCAGGGATCCTCCGGGATGAAGCATTCCTGGGGCTCCATGGCTCCGTTCTGCTTGAGCACCTCCACGAGCTTCTGCATCAGCTCGATGTCGAAGCCCATGTCGACGTCACCTTCACCCTCGTTCAGCTCCTCATTGTAGTCCTCGACGGCTGCGATGAGACGCTTGAGCATCGCGACGGCCTCCTCGCCGTTGCCTTCGTGGAACATCGTACACGCTTCTTTCAATCCCTCGAAGATGTTCAGCATCACGAAGCTCTTGTGGATGATGCCGACGTCGGGGGCGTCGAAGTAGCCTTCGGAGACGAGCACGTTGGGGTGGTGGGGGTAGTTGACGGTGGTGGAGAGCTCGATGATCTCGTCGGTCCCGGGCTCGCGGTACTCGACGTGCACGTCGGCCACGTCTGCCTGGGAGATGGCCATGTCGTCCGGGAAGGTCCTCGGCATCAGCTCGAGCAGGAGGGCCGAGCCGCCGCCGCGGCGCCCGCCGTCGGGGGTCACGTCGTCGTGGGCGATGCGGTGGGCCAGGAATACGCTGCCGACCTCGAGGGAGCCGCCGTCCTCGTTGTCCTGCCACAGGCTCGAGCCATGGGCGCCGAGGAAGTCGTACATCATGCCGCGGGTCACGGTGAGCTTCAGGTCCAGAGCGACGGGCACGGTGAAGTAGGAGAGCTCCTCGTGGAAGACCTCCTCGACGGCGGCGGCGTCCTCCAAGAAGTAGAAG
>CAZQPP010000238.1:0-12165 GCA_964594295.1 uncultured Myxococcales bacterium
CCATGCCCGTGCCCGTGCCCCCAAACCCCCGTTCCCGTTGTGGTCACCGTTGGCGTTACCGAAGCCAGGTGTTCATGATTCCGAGCAGATCGGCAATGGTGGTGTGCAGACCTGATCCCACTATGCCGCTATGCCAGCTTCGCCTCCTCGACGAAGTCGGCCGGTCGGGGGAGCAGGTGCCAGCCTTCCGCTCGGGCCTCGGCCTCGAACTTCGGGTTGGGGTAGACGGCCCAGATGACATCTCGGGCCAGGCGCATCATGGCGCCGTCGAGGCTGCCGTTGCCGGCCGCGAGGGTGATGGTGTCTCGACTCGGCCAGAGCGAGAGCACCTTCTCTGCCTTGCCCTCGTCGGTGCAGGAGATGCCCTCGAGGTGTCCGGTGATGACGCCCTCGCCGTCGAGCTCGAAGTCCATCCCGACCACCTCGTGCACGCCGAGCATCTCCACGAGAGGCAGCATGGTCACGGTCGGTGACCCGGTCACGACCCACACGGTGCATCCGCGTTCGATCACGGTGCGCAGCGCCTCGAGGGCCTCTCCGACCCACCGCCGCTCGGCGACGTGGCGCCACCAGTGGAAGACCTTCGCGCGGACCTGCTCGTAGGGCAGGCCGGCGTACATCCGGAGCATGTAGCGGCAGCCCTCGCCGTGGTCGCGCCGGTAGATCCGCAGGTACTCGGCCCACTGCTCGTCGCTCGACATGCCGTTCTCGACGCGCATCCAGGTGCAGAAGTCGTCGGCCACGTCGTCGCGCCAGAGCGTGCCGTCGGCGTCGAAGATGGCGAGCTTCGAGGCATTCACCTCGAGGGCGTCCACGAAGTCGGGGAGCATGGCCGCGTCTCGGGCGGGCAGGCCGTAGTCCCAGGTCATTTGCTCCTCCTGAAGACGGGCGGCGCCCCGAGGGGCGCGTCCACGGTGATGGTGGCGGGGCCCTCGTGGAGCTCTCCCGTCGGCTGATGTGTCCACCTCCCGGGCGGCAGCCAGAGGGTCCGGGTCGCGGCGCCCTCCTCGACCACCGGAGCGACGAGCATGTCCTCGCCGAGGAGGAACTGCTGGTCGGCTTCCCAGGCCTCCTCGTGCTCGGGGTAGTGCAGCAGGAGGTGTCTCACCACCGGCCAGCCGTGCTCCTTCGCCTCGTCCATCAGGCCTTTGCGGTAGTCGGCCATGGCCGCGAAGTCCCTGGTGCGCGCCGCGAAGTGGGCGAGGGTGTCGGCATCCACGTCGTACTGCGGGTTCTTGTCGGGGAGGTTGGTGCTGTGGGTGCGGAGCAGCGGGGTGTAGGTGTTCAGCTCGGCCCAGCGTTTGAAGAGCTCGGGAGTTCGCACGTGCTTGACGGGGCCGAGGCTGACCGAGGTGAAGCCGCCCGTGTCGGAGTGCTGGAGGCTCCAACCCGAGAGCCCGCTGCTGGTCATGGCCGGGACGACCGTCTTCAGGCCGTCGAAGGCGTCCCAGCTCACCATCTGGTCCCCGACCCAGAAGGCGCGGGTGGTGCCCGGGCTCTTCAGGTTGCCGCTGCGCGAGAAGAAGAGCACGTCGTCCCACCTCCCGGCGGCCTCCGCGGCCTCTCGGCTGACCTGAGCCCACGCGCGCGGGTACTCGTTGTGCCAGGTGCGAGGGTCCTCACCGGAGGCCAGGACCGCGTCGTAGGGCAGGGCCTCGCCGAAGTCGGCCATCCAGCCGGAGACCCCGAGGGCGAGCTGCGCATCCATGAGCGCGCGCATGAAGGCGACGGCCTGGGGCTTGCTCAGGTCGAGGAGGCCCGCCTCGAAGCCGCCCTGGTCCACGCCGAAGAGCTCACCGTCCGTGGTCTTGACGAGCAGGCCCGCCTCCTTCGCCTCCGCGTAGAGGTTGCGGGTCTTGTTCTCCTTGGTCGCGGCGTCGGCCAGGAAGGGGTTGAGGTAGATCAGCACCCTGACGCCCTCTTCCTTCAGCTCGGAGACGAGGTCGGGCCAGTCCGGGTAGAGGTCGGCGTCGACCTCCCAGTTCCACCACATGCGCGTGCCGAATGGGGTGACGCGGACGCCGGCCCAGTCCTCGATCCACAGGGCCGTCACCGAGGCCCCCGCCGCCTTCAGCTCGGCGACGCGTCGGCGAGCCTCGTCGCTGCCGCCCCAGCTCCTGACGATCGCGCCCCACTGCGTCCACTCGGGGAGCGGGTCCATGCGCCCGGTGATCTCGGTCAGGGCCTCGACCTGCTCCAGGGGCGTGGTTCCGAAGAGGACCTGGGCGCGCAGCTCGTTCGAGAAGGCCATGACCTCTGCGTGCTCCTCCTCGCGCAGGTCGAACTCCATGTACTCGGAGTTCTGAAAGACCATGGCGCGGCCGCGGTTGGTGAGGAAGGCCGGCACGTGGCTGTAGGTGGTGAACCAGTCTCCGGCCGTGCCGGGGGAGAAGCCGTCGAGGTACTCGGTGATGGGCTCGAGGCCCCGGCCGATGCCCTGCTCCTGCACCCAGATCGGGACCAGGCGGCCTTTCATGTCGGTGGCGCTGAACTGCTCGCCGAAGCCGTGGAAGCGCTCAAAGGCATCGGAGGCCCACCGGAGCCGCGCCCTGTTCACCGCCGCTCCGGCCTCGGCCTCCTCGCTCGTGACGCGGAGCACCATGGCCAGACGCGCGCTGGAGAGGGGGCGGAAGATCAGGTCGACCGTCGCTTCGCAGTCGCTGAAGGCGCCGCTCAGGGTCAGGGTGCCGCCGGTCTCCGAGACCCCGTCCACGGTGAGGTCCGCGCAGCTCCACCGGGTCTCGTCGCTGATCAGGAAGGAGCCTCCTCGCTCCGTGACGGTCTCCGCTCCCGCCGCGGCCTGCACGGCCCCCGCTTCGACAGCAGCGCGAAGCAGCTCCTTGTCTCCGAGGTCGACGTGCCTGACCACCCACTCGAGCACCTTCTCCCCGTCGCGGCGAAGCTCCACGACGAAGGAGCCCAGAGCGTGGGGCTCCCAGGGGCTGGCGCTGGACGTGTCCACACCCGGGTCGTGCCCCGGAGTGTCTTCGGCGGTGACCGCGTCGGTGTCCTGCGGAGCAGCGTCGCTGCTCGTTGCGTCGGCCGCCTGTCTCGTGGCCTCCGAGCCCGAGCAGGCTGCCAGGGTGAACACCGCGCACACGGCGAGCAGGAGCGTGCGTGAGAAGAGCGTGTGTATCATCGTGCCTCGCCGGGAAGGGAGGGGGCGGCCTCCCGTTGAGCCTTCAGCCCCATGAAGTACATGCAGTCCGCGTTGAGCGCCACGGCCCTGAAGCCGAAGACGAGCTTGAGCTTCCTGCCCACGTAGGAACGAACCTCGTCCACCCTGAAGGCTCCGTGGTCGCGGATAAAGAGGGCGGCGGGCTGCTTCCCGGTCTCGAAGAGGCGGGGGAGCATCTCCCTGGCGTCGGCCGTGCCGGAGCGGAAGCGCTTGGCGTTGGTGTCGACCTCGTTCCCCGCGATTCTCAGGCCGGTGCGAGCGGCGACCAGGGGGGTCAGCGCGGCGTCTCCCCAGATCAGGCCCGAGGGCGGCCGGTTGCGCTCGATCATCGCCACGAGCGCGTCAAGCTCGTGGGCTCGGGCGGCGTACCAGCCCTGGAGGCTGCGGGTGTACATCAGGTGGGGGAGGTAGGTAACGACCAGCGCGGCGGCGATGACGGCTGCGACGGCTGCACGAACCGCACGTGGGCGATCCGAGAAACGCCTCCACACCGCGTGAAGCCCGCAGCCGGAGGCAGCGGCCAGGAAAGGCAGGGGAAGCAGGTAGTAGTAGGACACGGGGCTGCGATAGGAGGCCACCAGGGCAACGCAGCCGACCCCGCAGATCAGCAGCCATGTAGAGCGCCGCCTGCGCAGGAGGAGGGCGGCCAGGGCAAAGGCCAGCGCCCCGGCTTCGCCCCTGAGGAAAGCGAAGAACGGCCCGAGCGGATAGCCCGTCTGCTCGGTCGAGGTCTTGGCGAGCTGGTAAGCGAAGACCTGGTGGACGTAGGCGCCGCCGAAGACAAGGGCAGTGACTGCGTGCAGGGCGGGGCCAACGGCGAGGCCCAGGATCATCCTCTTCGTGCCGCCCGCACGCCAGGCCCACCAGAGGAGCAGGGGTGCGGGCATGGCGGCGAAGAGCGCGTGCCAGGACCCGAGGGCGAGGGCGAGCCCCGCCAGGAAGAAACGCCGATGCACGCACAGCGCCATGGCGGCGGCGATGGCGAAGGTGGCGATGTTGGCGCCTACGAAGGCGGTCCCGATCTTCAGCGGGATGGTGGCGAAGAGGTAGAGGGCGGCACCGACCACCGCCGGGAAGGCACCGGCCAGGGGTGCGGCGGCCAGCGCCACACAGACTCCGGCGCCGATGGTCGCGAGCAGGCACACCACCTTGACCGCTTCGAGTGGTGCGCCAAGGAGCCAGGCCAGAGCCGCGATGAGCACGCGCAGGGGCGGGTGCGCGAGGAAGAAGTCGCGATAGGGCAGGTGCCCCTCGGCCACCAGGCGGCCGCCGTAGACGTAGATGCCTTCGTCGCCGATGTCCAAGAAGAGCGAGCCCCACTTCACGGCGGCGAAGGCCGCTGCCACGGCGGCGAGGCCGAGCACGAGCACCGTTCGCTCGCGCCTGGCAGCGGGAATGGAGGTCAGCGCCACTGGATGCGGCGCCGCACGAGCGCAAGCAACGCGAAGAGCACCACCAACCCGAGCCACGATGGCATGGGGTAGGGCGCGCAGCCTCCCGACGAGCCGCTGCCCTCCTCGGTCTCGAGCTCTGGCGGGGCGACGTCCGGGGCGGAAACTGGCATGCCGGAACCTGGCTCGGCGCCGGGGCCCCGGTCCGCCTCCCCCGTACTGTCGCTCGCGTCGGCCCCGGGTGCCGGCTCGGCGATGCCCGGCGTGCCCGAATCCGTCACGGGCCGTTGGTCGGGTGGCTGTGGCGGCTGAGCCTCGGTCCGGATCTCCAGGTAGAAGCTCTGGGCGCGCCCGTCCATCGTGAATGAGTTGCCCTCGCGCTCGACAGCTACCCCGGTCGGCACGCCGTAGAAGTCGGCTGTCACCGCCGAGACGATCGCCGGCCCGAGGTAGGTGATGCGGGCCTGTACCGGCTCGAGGAGGAGCGGCGGGCCTCCGACGGAGGTGAGCCGGCCGCCGTCGGCCGAGTAGCGTGCGCCCGTCTGGCGATCCCTGGCCAGGGCGGTGACGAGGATGTGAGACGACTCGATGAGGGGAAGGTCGTCCAGCGAGCTGAAGATCAGGACCGCGAACGGCCTGCCGAGCTCGACCTCGAAGGCCGGCAGCGTGAGCTTGCGCCCCGCGCCGCGTCCGATGATCCCTTGGGTGCGCTCGGCGCGCACGAGCACGAGGCCTTCGTCCTCGAACCAGAGGAGCTCGTCGGTCGTGCTTCGGATGGCGCCCGTCTCCGGGTCGCTGAAGCTGCTCCAGTCGGCGCGCTCGGCGGGCGACGCGTCGCCGGCTGCCGATAGGGTCACCCGACCCATGGCTGCAACGCGCGCCGGCACGTCGAGAGACTCCGCTCCCTGGAAGGAGAGGGAGGGATCCTCGGTCAGGGGGTCCACCCCGGAGAACGCCTTGTCGAGGGGCAGGCGGCGGGTCGCCACCACGTCGCCCTCGGCGATGTCGCCCCGGTGCACGGCGAGGGCGAGGGCGGGGAGCTGGCCGAGGTAGTGTGGGGTCTCGCTCACGTAGCTGTGCTGGCCCGGCCACCCCCCACGCATCCACGGCTTGGTGGCGGCGAAGTGGAAGATCATGTCCATGCCGTGCAGGCCCATGCCGTAGAAGACCATGAGCGGCATGGTCTCGGCCTTCCACTGGTTCGGAGGCCTGGAGCTCCACTCGGTCATTACGAATGGCTTGCCCTCCCACTGCTCGAGGGCGGCCGAGAGGATGCCCGTCCCCGGGGCGTCGACCTGCGCTTCGTTCTTCACCTCGCCTTCCGCGATGCCGTGTCCGCCCTCGCCGCCGCCGTGGTAGCGGTGTCTGTCTATGGCGTCGAGGGCCGAGTCGGCCCAGAGGTTGGCCACGTGGGCGGAAGGTCCGCCCGCTTTCCAGGCGGTGCTGACGACGAGGCCGCCGAAGCCGGTAGACCGGATGCGCTCGCGGCGCTTCAGGTAGTAGCTGCGCTGGGTCTCCGCGAGGAAGCGCATGAAGTCGCCGGCCCGCCTCTTCTCGTGCTTGGCCTGGGCCGGGCCGTCGGCGTGGAATTGCCAGGCGCCGTAGATGGGCATGGCCTCGTTCGAGAGCGAGTCGCCGGGGCGGCTGCCCTGGCCGGTGGGGCCCCACGCCGCAAGGAGCGCGCCGTCATCGGCGTAGCGGCCGGCCAGCCAACCTGCCCACATCTCCTGCAGGCGGGCGGTGTGCAGGGGCATGTCCTCGCCCTTGGCCAGGGTGTTCAGCGGGGCGTGCCAGAAGAGGCAGTCCTCGTTGTGCACCTCGATCATGGCGAGAGCAGGATCGTCCGCGTAGCGCAGGCCGGTGTGGGAGTTCGTGTGCTCCAGAAGGAGCTTCAGGTAGCGCCACTCCGAGTCCTGGAGCTCGGTCATGAAGTTGACTACGCCCGACGTGCTCTTGCCGTGGCCCCGTCGGTCCTCGAGCTCGGCGAAGAGCGCGGGGTCGTAGCCGTCGTCCTCGGTGATGACGTGGGGGTAGAAGACCGACCAGGCCATGTAGAGGCCCTGCTCCTTGAGGGTGGCGAACCACCTGTCGAGGCGCGCGAGGCCCGCGGGGTCGAGGCTCCAGGTGCCGTCTTGGGCCTTGCGGGCGAGGCCCACGAGGTTCTGGACCGTGTGCTGGCGCACGATGCGCACGCCGTGCTTGGCGTAGAGGTGTGCCTGCCGTTCCTGCAGCTCCGCCGTGCCGGCCGGGGTGACGTTCAGGCCGAAGAGGCGCGCAGGAGTGCCGTCGGCGAAGCTCAGCGAGTCGCCGTCGGGCTGAAGCCAGCCACGGCCGCCGGCGGGGCGGTCGAGCAGGTGGGAGAGGTCGATGATGGAGGCCTCGGAGAAGGCGTCGTCTCCGGGCTGGTAGGCGAACCAGGCCTCGGGAGCGGGCTGCGGCTCGTTGCCCGGCTTCAGGGCGCCGCTCGGAGCCCAGGTCCCGTCGGTGCTCAGGCAGAAGGCGTCGACGCCGCCGTAGATCTGCGGTTTCTCCGCCCAGGCCGGGTGGGGCAGGAGGCGCACCTCCACGGAGTGGGCGCCGGCGTCCAGCTCGAATGTCCCGACCTTGACCCAGCCGAGGAAGCGCACGTCGAGCTTGGGGCGCACGAGGTTGATCACCTCGCGGTGGTGGTTGTCGAGATCGACAGGCTTGTATTCACCTTCGTCGACGCGCACCTCCAAGGCCGTGCGGTAGGCGCCGCAGCGCAGCCAGAGCACGTGTCTTCCGCCCTCTTCGAGCTCGAAGCTCCACCTCGCCTCGACGGGCTCGCTGTCGTTCCTGAAGTGCGCGAGCCAGGCGCCGCCGGCTCCTCCCTCAGCGGGGCTGCCGGGGGACAGGAGGTTCAGCTGAACGTCGCTGTACCAGCTGTGCTGGTTGAAGGAGGATTCGGTGGCGTCCTCGCCTTCGATCCAGACGAAGGGGTCGGCGTTGGCGAGGGTGGGGAGGAGGAGGAGAGCGAGTACCAGCGCCAGCCGTGCCGCCAGCCCGGGCATGGGCATGGGCAAGGGCAAGGGCACGGGCACTCGAGACAGCCTGAGGCTCAGGCTGTCTCGATCTCGATGTCCGGGTACTCGTCCTCCATGGGCTCCGGCTCCGCGATGACCTGGTAGCCGAGCTCGTGGTAGCGCGGGAAGCCCGTGCCGGCGGGGATGATGCGGCCGACGATGACGTTCTCCTTGAGCCCGTTCAGCCCGTCGCGCTTGCCCTGGATGGCGGCCTCGGTCAGGACCTTGGTCGTCTCCTGGAAGGAGGCGGCGCTGATGAAGCTCTCGGTCGTCAGGGCGGCCTTGGTGATGCCGAGCAGGAGGGTCTCACCGGTGGCGGGGTTGCCGCCGTCGGCCACGACGCGGTGGTTCTCCTCGTTGAAGGTCCAGCGGTCGATCTGGTCGCCGTAGACGAAGCGGGTGTCGCCCACGTCCACGATCCTTACCCAGCGGAGCATCTGGCGAACGATGATCTCGATGTGCTTGTCGTGGATGCGCACGCCCTGGAGGCGGTAGACCTCCTGGATCTCGTCGACGAGGTACTTGGCGACCTCCTTGTCACCCTTGACCTTCAAGATGTCGTGGGGGTTGAGCGAGCCGTCCATGAGGGCGTCGCCCGCCTTCACGTGCTCACCCTCCTGCAGGATGATGTGCTTGCCCTTGCTGACCGCGTACTCGCGGGCGTTGCCCACGTCCGGCACGACCTTGATGACGCGCTTGCCCTTGGAGATGCCGCCGAACTCGATGCGGCCGTCGATCTCCGAGATCAGGGCGTGGTCCTTCGGCTTGCGAGCCTCGAAGAGCTCGGCGACACGCGGCAGACCGCCGGTGATGTCCTTGGTCTTGACCGTCTCGCGAGGGATCTTGGCGAGGATCTCGCCGGGGGCGACCTCCTGCTTGCCCTTGAAGAGGTCGGGGTCGATGTTGGCGTTGACCCAGAGCGGGTAGACGGCCTCCTGGCCGGTCGCCGTGACCTTCAGGGCCTTGCCCCGCTCGTCGACGACGGCGATCCGCGGGCGCAGGTCCGGGTCCTTGGACTCGGTGACGACCCGACGGCTGAGGCCGGTGGCCTCGTCGATGAGCTCGGTGACGGTCTCGCCGTCGACGAGGTCCAAGAACTTCACGATGCCGCCGACCTCGGTGAGGATCGGGGTGGACCAGGGGTCCCACTCTGCGAGCTCCTGGCCGCGCTTGACCGGGCCCCCGTGGGGGACCTTCAAGGTGGCGCCGTAGACCACCGGGAGGCGCTCCTTCTCGCGGCCGCTGTCGTCGATGATGGTCACCTCGCCCGAGCGGCTGGTGACGATCCAGACCTCGTGCTCGTCGCCGTCGGAGGTCTTCACGGTGCGCGGGACGGTGCGGATGTCGGGGTACTTGGCGGTGCCGTCGAAGCGGGCCTCGATGGTGGAGCGCTCAGCCGCGCCGGCAGCCGCGCCGCCGATGTGGAAGGTCCGCATCGTGAGCTGAGTGCCCGGCTCGCCGATGGACTGGGCCGCGATGATGCCGACGGCCTCGCCCGTGTCCACGAGGCGGCCGCGCGCGAGGTCGCGGCCGTAGCAGAGCACGCAGACGCCGTCACGGGTCCGGCAGGTGAGCGGCGAGCGAACCTTGATCTGGTCGATACCGGCGTGGTCGAGGTCCTCGACGAGGTCCTCGGTGATCTCCTGGTCGGCCTCGACGAGGACCTTGCTCGTGTAGGGGTCGAGCACGTCGTCCAAGGCGACGCGGCCGACGACGCGGTTCTTGAAGTGCTCGATGATCTCGCCGCCCTCGATGAGGCTCGTGACCGAGATGCCGTCGAGGGTGCCGCAGTCGTACTCGCGAACGACCACGTCCTGCGCCACGTCGACGAGGCGGCGGGTCAGGTAGCCGGAGTTGGCGGTCTTGAGGGCCGTGTCGGCGAGGCCCTTGCGGGCGCCGTGGGTCGAGGTGAAGTACTGGAGGACCGTCAGGCCTTCTCGGAAGTTAGCCGTGATGGGGGTCTCGATGATCTCGCCGGAGGGCTTGGCCATCAGGCCGCGCATGGCGGCGAGCTGGCGGATCTGCTCGCGGCTGCCTCGGGCTCCCGAGTCGGCCATGATGAAGATCGGGTTGAAGGACATCTGGGTGAGGTCTTCTTGACCTGGTACCGCCTCGGTGGAGAGCTGCTCCATCATCGCGTCGGCGACGGTGTTGCTGGCGCGGGTCCAGATGTCGATGACCTTGTTGTAACGCTCGCCCTCGGTGATGAGGCCCTGCTCGTTCTCGTGCTGGACCTTGCGCACCTCCTTCAAGGCGTCCTCGAGGATGGAGCGCTTGTCACCCGGGATGACCAGGTCCTTGATGCCGATGGAGATGCCGGCCTTGGTGGCGTGCTGGTAGCCCCAGGTGCGCAGGGCGTCGGCGAGGAGGATGGTCTTCTTGCTGCCGCAGCGGCGGAAGGTGATGTCGATGAGGTTGTTGAGGCTCTTCTTGTCGAGCACCCGGTTGTAGGTCTCGAAGGGGATGTCCGCGGGCACGATCTCGGTCAGGAGCGCGCGGCCTGAGACGGTCTCGTAGATCTTGTCCTGGATGCGGCACTTGATGCGCGCCTGCAGGTGCAGAACGCCGGCGTCGTAGGCGGCGCGGACCTCCTCGGGGGAGGAGAAGGAGCGCCCGCTGCCCTGGGCTCCTACGCGGCCGCGGGTCATGTAGTAGAGGCCGAGCACGATGTCCTGGCTCGGCACGATGATGGGCTTGCCGTGGGCCGGGGACTGGATGTTGTTGGTGCTCATCAGGAGCACGCGGGCCTCGACCTGGCTCTCGACCGCGAGCGGCAGGTGGACGGCCATCTGGTCGCCGTCGAAGTCGGCGTTGTAGGCCGCGCAGACGAGGGGATGGAGGCGGATCGCCTTGTCCTCGGTGAGGACTGGCTCGAAGGCCTGGATGCCGAGGCGGTGGAGGGTCGGCGCGCGGTTGAGCAGGATCGGGTGCTCGCGGACCACGTCCTCGAGGATGTCCCAGACCACCGTCTCGCCGTCCTCGACCATCTTCTTGGCGCCCTTGATGGTCGTAGTGTAGCCGCGCTTCTCGAGCTGCTGGTAGATGAAGGGCTTGTAGAGCTCGAGGGCCATCTTCTTGGGGAGGCCCGCCTCGTGCAGGCGAAGGTCGGGGCCGACCACGATGACCGAGCGCCCCGAGTAGTCGACGCGCTTGCCGAGCAGGTTCTGGCGGAAGCGGCCCTGCTTGCCCTTGAGGCTGTCGCTCAGGGACTTCAAGGGGCGCTTGTTCGGGCCTGTGATGGTCTTGCCGCGGCGGCCGTTGTCGAACAGGGCGTCGACGGCTTCCTGCAGCATCCGCTTCTCGTTGCGGATGATGATCTCGGGGGCGTTGAGCTCCTGGAGCCGCTTCAGGCGGTTGTTGCGGTTGATGACGCGGCGGTAGAGGTCGTTGAGGTCGCTCGTGGCGAAGCGGCCGCCGTCGAGGGGCACGAGGGGACGGAGGTCGGGAGGCAGCACGGGGATGACCTCGAGGATCATCCACTCCGGCCGGTTTCCGGACTCCAAGAAGGCCTCGACAACCTTCAGGCGCTTGGCGAACTTCTTCCTCTTGGCCTCGCTGCGGGTGGTGCGCATCTCGACGCGCATCTCCTTGGCGAGGGCCTCGCAGTCGACCTCCTCCAAGAGCCTGCGGATGGCCTCGGCGCCCATGGACGCCTCGAAGGCGTCGTCGCCGAACTCCTCGCAGAGCTCGTCGAAGCGCTCCTCGTTGATGATCTCGCCCTGTTGGAGGTCCGTGTCGCCGGGATCGAGGACGATGTAGCTGACGCAGTAGAGCACCCGCTCGAGGTCCTTGAGCGAGATGTCCAAGAGGTTGCCGATCCGGCTCGGGAGGCTCTTCAGGAACCAGATGTGGGCGACCGGCGTGGCGAGGTTGATGTGGCCCATGCGCTCGCGCCGCACCTTGGACTGGATCACCTCGACGCCGCACTTCTCGCAGACGATCCCACGGTGCTTCATGCGCTTGTACTTGCCGCAGTTGCACTCGTAGTCCTTCACCGGCCCGAAGATGCGCGCGCAGAAGAGCCCGTCTTTCTCCGGCTTGAAGGTGCGGTAGTTGATGGTCTCGGGCTTCTTCACCTCTCCCCGCGACCACTTGCGGATCTGCTCTGGTGAGGCGATGCCCAGTCGGATGGACTGGATCGTCCGCGGGTCCTTCGGCTTCTCGATGTAGTGGAACATGTCCTTCAAGGGGGCCTCCCTCGGGCGCGGTGGACTGTTTTGAAGCGAAGTTGAGGTTGCGGGGTAGGGTGCGGCCGACGCAGGTCAGCCGGTCTCCTCGAGGTTCACGTCGAGGGCCAGGGCTTTGAGCTCCTGGATCACGACCTTGAACGACTCGGGCAGGCCGGCCTGAAGGGTGTGGTCTCCCTTCACGATGGCCTCGTACATGCGCGTCCGGCCCGCCACGTCGTCGCTCTTGACGGTCAGGAACTCCTGGAGCGAGTAGGCGGCGCCGTAGGCCTCCATGGCCCAGACCTCCATCTCGCCGAGGCGCTGGCCGCCGAACTGGGCCTTTCCGCCAAGGGGCTGCTGGGTGCCCAGGGAGTAAGGGCCGC